>NZ_JBIUAQ010000005.1:47628-194060 GCF_044547565.1 Amycolatopsis sp. NPDC052450
CACCCCACCACAAACACCCCCATCACACCCCAAATTTCTTTTTCCCCAGGTGCTCCGCGGGCGGCGGGGCCGGGCGGCCGGGCGGGGGGGGGGGGGGGGCCCCCCCCCCCCGCGTCTCCGGGCACCGGAGCGCGTTTAGCCCGCGAAAGTCGCTCCGGCCGGGCCTGGGTGCCCACGTCGCCGGATCGCGTTTAGGGGGCTAAACGCGCTCTGCACGGCCGCCGCGTCTCCGGCCGGCGGATCGCGGTTAGCCCGCGAAAGTCGCTCCGGCCGGGCTCACGCTCCCGCGCCCTCGGATCGCGATTAGCCCCCTAAAGTCGCTCCGGCAAGGGGGCGGGGCAGCAAAACGGGGCGGCACTCCGGATGGAGTACCGCCCCGCTTCGAGGGGTGGAACTAGTGCGCGTGGCCGTGACCGGCCGCGGCGGGCTCCTCCTCGACCGGCTTCTCGACGATGGAGCTCTCCGTCGTGAGCACGAGCCGGGCGATGGAAGCGGCGTTCGCCACCGCGGACCGGGTCACCTTGACCGGGTCGACGATGCCGGCGGCCAGCAGGTCGGTGAGCTCACCGGTGGCGGCGTTGAAGCCGTGCCCCCAGCTCTGCTCCTGGACCTTGTTCACGATGACCGCACCCTCGTGGCCCGCGTTGGTCGCGATCCAGAACAGCGGGGCGGACAGCGCGTCGCGGACGATGCGCACACCGGTCGCTTCGTCGCCTTCGAGGCCGAGGCCGCCCTCGAGCTCCTTGACCGCGTGCACGAGCGCCGAGCCACCGCCGGGCAGGATGCCCTCTTCGACGGCCGCCTTGGTCGAAGCCACGGCGTCCTCGATGCGGTGCTTCCGCTCGTTCAGCTCGGTCTCGGTGGCCGCGCCGACCTTGATCACCGCGACACCGCCGCCGAGCTTCGCCAGCCGCTCCTGCAGCTTTTCGCGGTCCCAGTCGGAGTCGGTGTTCTCGATCTCCTTGCGGATCTGCGAAACGCGCCCGGCGATGTCGTCCTTGGTGCCGGCACCGTCGACGAGCGTGGTGTCGTCCTTGGTGACGACGATCCGGCGGGCGTTGCCCAGCTGGGCGAGCGTGGTCTCGGACAGCTTGTGCCCGATCTCGGCCGAGATGACCTCGCCACCGGTGACGACCGCGAGGTCGTCCAGGAACGCCTTGCGGCGGTCACCGAAGAACGGCGCCTTGACCGCGACGGCGGTGATCGTCTTGCGCAGCGAGTTCACCACGAGGGTCGACAGCGCTTCGCCGTCGACGTCCTCGGCGATGATCAGCAGCGGCTTCTTGGCCTCGACGACCTTCTCCAGCACCGGGAGCAGGTCGGCCAGCGCCGAGATCTTCTCGCGGACGATCAGGATGTAGGCGTCCTCGAGGATCGCCTTCTGCTCCTCCGGGTTGGTCGCGAAGTGCGCCGACAGGAAACCCTTGTCGAACTGCACACCCTCGGTGATCACGAGCTCGGTCGCCAGCGTGGACGACTCCTCGATCGTGATGACACCGTCTTCGCCGACCCGCTCGACGGCCTCGCCGAGCAGGGCGCCGATGGCCGCGTCACGCGAGGTGACGGTGCCGACCTGGGCGATGTTGTCGCGGCCCTTGACCGGGGTCGCCTTCTCCTTGAGCACCGCGATGACCTTCTCCGCGGCGGCCTCGATGCCGCGGCCGACCGCGGTCGGGTTGGCACCGGCGGCGACGTTGCGCAGGCCGACCTTCACCAGCGACTGCGCGAGCACGGTCGCGGTCGTGGTGCCGTCACCGGCGACGTCGTTGGTCTTGGTGGCGACGCTCTTGGCGAGCTGGGCGCCGAGGTTCTCGAACGGGTCGTCGAGCTCGATCTCGCGAGCGACGGTGACGCCGTCGAGGGTGATGGTCGGGCCACCGAACTTCTTGTCGAGTACGACGTGGCGACCGCGCGGGCCGAGGGTGACCTTGACCGCGTCGGCGAGCTTGTTCACCCCGCGCTCGAGCGCGCGACGAGCGTCCTCGTCGAAACTGATCTGCTTGGGCATGGCGTGTTCCGCTTACCTTCCAGTTCTAAAGCTCGGAAAACACGAACGCCCCGTTCCCCGGCAATGCGGGGCCCGGGGCGTCATGCGCTGAGAGCGGACGTCAGTTGATGACGGCCAGCACGTCGCGGGCGGAGAGGATCAAGTAGTCCTCGCCGTTGTACTTCACTTCGGTGCCGCCGTACTTGGAGTAGATGACGACGTCGCCGACGGAAACGTCGAGCGGGACACGGTTGCCCTTGTCGTCGATGCGGCCCGGGCCCACGGCCAGAACCTTGCCCTCCTGGGGCTTCTCCTTGGCGGTGTCGGGGATGACGAGGCCGGAAGCGGTCGTCTCCTCGGCCTCACTCGTCTGGACAACGATCTTGTCCTCGAGCGGCTTGATGTTCACGCTCACCGGGTTGACCTCCACGGTCGTCGAAAGCGTTGGCAGGATGAGTTACGGCTCCTACCACCCCCGCCGTCGCGGGTGCCGGGGCGTGTTCGGGCCGTGCAATTAGCACTCTAGCCATGTGAGTGCCAGCTTCGCAAGGAGGGTCCGCTCACCTTGTCCGCGAGCCCCTGACCGGCCCTTTTGTTCCGCCCGGTACCACCGGATCGCGATTAGGGGGCTAAACGCAAGTCGACCAGGTCCGTCACCAGGGCATCGGGGTCGAGAGCCGCGAGGGCCCTGCGCTTCGCCGGCGTCTTCGCGAGAGCGATCGAAGCGACTCCGGCGGCGCGAGCGGCCAGGATGTCCGCGGCCGAGTCACCGACCATGACGCACTGCCGAGGCGAAGTGCCGAGAGCCTTCACCGCGGCGTCGAGGAGCGTCGGCCGCGGCTTCAACTGCGCGGGGTCGCTCGTCGTCCGCGCGCTGATCCGGCGAACCTGCTCGGCGAGTTCGTGCAGCGAGAGGAAGGACCGGATCGCGTCGACGGAGTTGTTGCTGACGATCGTCACCGTGAACCCCTGCGCGACCCACTCGCGAAGGACCTCCGGGACGCCGGGCGCCGGCGAGATCAGCGCGACGGCCTCCCCTTCCAAGCGGTTGAGCTGCCGCTCGACGACGTGCGCGGTGTTCGGACCGCACGAGGCCGCGTATCGGAGCACGTCGAACGGATCGGCGGAGGCGTTCACGGCCGCGGGCAGATCGGGTCCGACGAGACGCTTGAGCCTGTCCGCCACCTCGCTCGACGGCAGCCTGGCGAACACGTCGCACACCGGACCGTCGAAATCGAGGAAGACGTGGTCCTTCTCCTGCAGAAGCTCCTTCACCCCAGCCATGCCCCCACCTTGCCACCGGAGCGCGTTTAGCCCCCTAATCGCGATCCGGAGGGACCTTACGGAGCAGGCCGCTTTCTGGTTAGGTTCCGACATTGGGGTCGGTCCTGTTCAGCAGACCTAGTCACTGGGGGTTTACGCCCATGCCGCGTCCCTTCCGTCCTGTCGCTCTCGAACCGCTCCGGCGCCGGTCCAAACGGACCGCCGGACTCGCGGTCCTCGCCCTCGCCGCCGGCCTTCTCGCCGCCGTCCCCGCCGAAGCCACCCCTGCGGACCAGCAGCGTCAGCGGGACTTCGCGGCCGCCGCGCAGGAGTTCGGCGTTCCCGAGAACGTCCTTCTCGGCGTCTCGTTCCTGGAGTCGCGCTGGGATTTCAACGCCGGCACTCCGAGCACGTCCGCCGGTTACGGCCCGATGCACCTGACCGACCTGCGTGAGGCGGGCACGGGCACGCATCACGACGAAGGCGAGGAGGATCCGCGCGGAGACGACGCCCGCCGCGCGAAGCTCCCGGTGACGCCTGCGCCGAAGCCTCCCCCACCCGGCCTCCAGACCATCGACGAAGCGGCCGCGCTGATCCGACAAGACGTCGCGACGCTGCGCACGAACACCACCCAGAACATCCGCGGTGGCGCCGCGCTGCTGGCGAAGTACCAGCGCGAGACCGGCGACTGGAAGGCCGCCGTCGCGCGCTACAGCGGCGCGAAGGACGCGGCGGGAGCGCAATCCTTCGCCGACGAAGTCTTCGACACCATCTCCAAGGGCGTCAGCCGGACGACCGACGACGGTCAGAACGTCACCCTCGCCGCGACACCTACGAGCCCCGTGCGCACCCAGGCCGACAACCCGAAGACGGAGTGCCCGAAGACGGTCTCCTGCCTTTCGGTGCCGGCGCCGTACCAGGAGTTGCCGGACAACGACTACGGCAACCACGACAAGGCGGACCGGCCGAAGAGCCAGAAGGTCGAATACATCATCATCCACGACACCGAGGGCTATTGGGACACGGCGATGGACCTTGTCACCGACCCGACGTATGTGAGCTGGCACTACACGATCCGCTCGTCCGACGGCCAGATCGCGCAGCACGTGCCGACCAAGGACGTCGGCTGGCACGCCGGCAACTGGTACGTGAACGCGAAGTCCGTCGGCATCGAGCACGAGGGCTTCGCCGCGAAGGGCACTTGGTACACGGAGGCGATGTACCGCACCTCCGCGAAGCTCGTCGGCTACCTCGCGCGGAAGTACGACATCCCGCTCGACCGCGCGCACATCCTCGGCCACGACAACGTCCCGGGCACGATCCCCTCGACCATCAAAGGCATGCACTGGGATCCGGGCCCGTACTGGGACTGGGCGCACTACTTCGACCTGATGGGCGCGCCGCTGTCCGGCTTCGGCCGTCCCGGTTCGCCGCTGGTGACCATCACGCCGGACTTCGCCACGAACAAGCCCGCGTTCACCGGCTGCGAGACCGCCGGGAAGCCTTGCCCGGCAAGGGGTTCCGGTTCGGTCGTGCTGCGCAGCGAGCCGACCGACTCGGCGCCGCTGCTCAAGGACATCGGCCTGCGCCCGGACGGTTCGGCGAGCACGATGGCCGTGTCCGACATCGGCAGCCGGGCGGAGACCGGCCAGCGGTACGTGGTTGCGGAGCGGCGTGACGGCTGGACGGCGATCTGGTACCTCGGCCAGAAGGGCTGGTTCCGCGACCAGCGCACGACGAGCCCGGCGTTCGGCCTGGTCGTCACGCCGAAGCCCGGACTGGCGACCGTGCCGGTCTTCGGCCGCGCGTATCCCGAAGCCGAGGCTTATCCGGCGAACGTGCCGGTACAGCAGGTCGTCCCGCTGCCGTACACGTTCTCGGCCGGGCAGCGGTACTCGCTCGGGAACATGCTCGGCTCCGAGTACTACTCGGCGACGACGTTCGACCCGGCGAACCACGTGGTCGTCAAGGGTAAGACCAGGTACATCCAGATCCAGTTCGGGCACCGGATCGCCTTCGTGAAGGCGGACGACGTCCGGATCGTCCCCGCCGCCTGACCCTCGCGCGGATCGCGTTCAGCCCCCTAAACGCGATCCGCGCGGAGCGGGTCAGGAGTCCAGCGCGACCTTCACCCCGGGGGCGTGCTCGGTGTTCCGCCGCGTCTTCGACCAGCCATTGCGGCCGCGCACCAGCCGGAACAGCGCCCGCCACGACGTGATGTAGAACGTGTAGATGTACAGCGCGTAGGCGAAGCCCAGCCCGAGCCCGCGCAGGAGATTGCGGCTCTTCAGGCATTTGAACTGATAGATCGGGCCCCACACGATGAACGGCAGCAGCCCGAACGAGCCGTAGATGGCGAACAGGATCCACGCGCCGTCGTCGGCGAACCAGGTCCACATCTGCGCCGGATCCCCCGCCGTGGTGAACAGCAGCAGGATGAACGGGATCGGGTACAGCAGCGAGCCGAGCAGCTGCATCCACGGCTGCGCGAGGTAGTACATCATCTCCGCCGCGCCCAGTGTGCTCACATGCGGCGAATCCCAGATCCGCCGGAGATACCGCGAGCACTGCATCGTGCCCTGGCCCCAGCGGGTGCGCTGCACCAGGAATCGCCGCAGGCTGTACAAGCCTTCCTGCTTCACATGGGAGTCCGGCGTGTACCCGGTCCGCCAGCCCGCGGTCAGCAGGTGCACGCCGAGTTCGAAGTCCTCCAGCAGCGAACCGCGCCACGGCTGCCCGTCCTCGCCCGCGATCGAGTCCAATGCGGACAGTCGCGTGAACTGGCCGTTGCCGCCCATGGAGATCGTGCCGGTGAACCCGCGCGAGGTCTGGATCGCCGCGATGGCCGTACGGAACTCGAGATCCTGCATCTGGGCGAGCTTCAGCCCGAAGGCGCGCGAGAACCAGTTCCTCCCCGGCGGGCGGGTGCCGGCGTTGCCCATCCAGACGTCGAGTTGCACCGCGCCGATCGTCTCGTCGCCGAAGAGATGGTCCGCTGCGCACACTTCGAGGCAGTTCTCCGCCGGACGGCCGTCGGCGTCGACGACCACGACGACCACGTCGTCACGGCTCGCGTCCGGGCCCATCCAGTCGTTGAGCGCCTGGTAGGCGGCGTTGAGCGCGTCACCCTTGCCCGTCCTCGCCTCCGGGCGGCGCCGGGGAACGAGGTGCAGGTACGGGTCGTAGCCGCCGTTGCGCCGCCAGATCGACTTGACCACGCGGGCCGTGCGGTCCTCGGAGTCGTCGTCGACGACCCAGACGTGCGCGTGCCGGAACGTCGAACGCAGGTACCGCACCGTTTCGCGGATGACGGTCTGTTCGTCCCGGCACGGGACGAAGAAGTGCCAGGTGAAGTCGGCGGCGTCACCGACGGGCGCGGGTTTGCGCCGCAGGTACGGCACGACGATCACGACCACGTACACGATGAACGCGACGCTCATGGTGAGCGCGAAAGCCTGCGTGATCGCGAGCAGGATCTTGATCGAGCCGCCGCCCATCAGACGGCCCCGCGCTCGGCCCGCGGCTTGCGCGTGCTCAGCCAGACGAACAGCACGAGGGCGACCGCGCCGCCGATGACGCTGACCATCGAGCCGAGCAGAGTATGACCCCAGTAATAGCCTTCGTCGATTCCCATCATGTTCACGAGTCCCACGATGGCCAAAACCCTCATCTGATTGACAAGAATGACGACGATCGCGGAAATCGCCAACGAGGAGAACAGTCTCTTCGCATTTTTCGGACGGAAATACAACATGACGGCGGTCACCAGCAGCAGAGGTAGCAACATGAATGCCGAAGAGCATTCCGGCGTCATTCTTAACCCGAGTGGAGTATCGCCGGACAACCCAAAGTAGACAGTCTCGCGTTCACCGGCGACGAAGACACCCGATGTGGTGATAACCCTCAGTATCAGCCCGGAAAGCTGCACTTCGAACACCCGGTACAGGCGTTCGGCCAGCACCAGGCCGACCGCGACGGCGATCACCGCCAGCACCGCCATACGCAGCGGAAACCGGCTGGAACTCGGCAAAGGAGCGCTCGCAACGGCCACGGTGACCCTCTCAGGAAAGGCGCAGCAGACGACGGATTCGGCGAAGCGGACAGGGACCTCGCCGACGAGAGTAAGTCAGCGAGAACCGGCCCTTTCGACCGGGGTTCACGTTTCGAACGTGATCATGAGCCCTTTCGGCACGATCGTGGAGAAACTGGCTAGGCCGAAAGAGTGACACCTTCGGCGACCTGCGGAAAATTGTTCACAAGATCACCCGATCCGGTGATCCTCGCAGTTTTTCGTTCAATTTGAGAAACACTCGGCGATAGACGATCCGCGAGCCGAGTCAGGCCAGTTGAGGATTCGTCCGCGACGGTTGTGCCCGAGTGCCGACCGCAGATGAGAGAAACCCCCACGAATCAATTCGGAGGACCAGTTGAAGAACACGCACCTCTTGCGACGAGGCGGATTGCTCGCCGCTGTGGTGGCGAGCGTGGCTCTCGCCGGTGCGGCGCCCGCCTCGGCGGCCCCCGGTGACGGCTCCGCGTATGGCGTCAAGGTCGATGTGAAGCTCCTCGGCCTCGACGCGGTGAAGGCCGGGCCGCTCGCCGAGGCGAAGACCTCCGGACCGACCGCCAACAGCCTCGCGAAGGCCAACCTCACCGGTGTGCTCACCGCGGGGGCCATCAACACCGAAGCCAAACGCGACGACAACTCCGGTGCGGTGACGGCGAAGGCCAGCACCGCCGATGTCGGCCTGCCGCTGCTCAAGGGCGCTCTCGGCGACGTCGGCATCAAGGTCGTCGAAGCCACCTGCACCGCGACCCAGAAGGGTGTGCAGGGCGCGACGAACCTCGTCGGGGCGAACCTCGGCAGCGCGGGGGCGGTCGACTCGACGCCCGCGCCGAACACGCAGATCAAGGTCGGTCTCGGCACCGTCAACGTCGCGACGATCATCCTGAACGAGCAGATCAAGAACAGCGACGGCAGCCTCACGGTCAACGCCATCCACGTGAAGCTGCTCGGCGACGCCCTCACGCCGCTCGGTTCCGGCGACGTGATCGTCTCGTCGGCCACCTGCGGTCCGGCCGGCCTGCCCGTGCCGCTCGCTTCGGGCGCGGGGCTGTGGATCGGTCTCGGCCTGCTCGGTGCCGTCGCCGTCCCGGTCGGTATCCGCGTCGTTCGCAACCGGCGTCCGGCGACCACCGCCTGACCAGGGTGAAGTGAGGTCGAAATGTACAAGTTGCCTGGCGCCGGAGTCGGCGTCGCCGGTGGCGGGGTGGGTGCCCTCGCCGCCACCGGGGCCGATGTCGGCTGGTGGCTGGCCGTCGGGGTGATCCTGCTGGTTCTCGGAACCATCGCGGTCATCGCCGGCTACCGCCGCACGAAACGGCTCGGCGAAACGGGGAGCTGACGCTTCCCCGGACGGACCGGCCGCCGGCGTGTGCCCCTCGTGCGCCGGCGGCCGCCACCCGCGTTCTGCGGGACAATCGAAATCGTGGATGAGGAGCGCGAACGCGTGGATGTGATGTTGCTGGCCGGGACGCGCCCGGAGGCGGTCAAGCTCGCGCCGCTGGCACTGGCTCTGGCGGAGCACCCGCGGCTACGGCCCTTCGTCGTCCACAGTGGACAGCATCAGGGCATGGTCGAACAGGCGCTGATCCCGTTCGGCCTGCCGGTCGACGCCTGGCTCGACATCCCGCCGCGAACCACCGGAACCCAGGCGGAACTCGTCTCCGGGGTGCTTCCCGCGCTCGACGAGCTGCTGCGCCGGGTCGCGCCCGCGGCGGTGGTCGTCCAGGGTGACACGACGACGGGACTGGCGGGCGCGCTCGCCGCGTTCTGGCTGGGAATCCCGGTCGTGCACCTCGAAGCGGGGCTGCGCACGCACGACCTCGCCGCGCCGTTCCCCGAAGAGGGGACGCGGCAGATGATCTCGCGCATCGCCGCCCTGCACCTCGCGCCGACGCCCGGCGCCGCGGCCGCGCTGCGCACGGAAGGTGTTCCGCGCCAACGGATCGCCGTCACCGGCAACACCGTCGTCGACGCCGTGATCGCGATCGCCGAACGTGATCTCCCGGCGAGGGACACCGCGCTCGCGTTGCTGGAGATGGAGATCGCCGAGGCGAACGAACGGCTCGTCCTCGTGACGTCACACCGGCGCGAGTCCTGGGGCGAACCGTTGAGCCGCACGCTCGCGGCCATCGAACTGATCGTCGCGGAGCACAGCGACGTCCAGGTGTTGTTCCCCGTGCACCCCAATCCGGACGTGCGGGAGCAGGTCGTGACCGCGCTCGGCGGGACACCGCGGGTGACGATCACCGAGCCGCTCGAATATCCCGATCTCGTGCGCGCGCTGCGGCTCGCCGAGCTCGTCCTGACCGATTCCGGTGGTATCCAAGAGGAAGCGCCGACCTTCGGCACGCCCGTCCTCGTGCTCCGAGATGTCACCGAAAGACGCGAAGCCATCGAGGCGGGCTGCGCCTGGCTGGTCGGGACGGACACCGGCCTCATCGCCGACACCGCGGCGAAGATCCTGCACGGCGATCTCCACCCGACGCATGCCGGAAACCCTTACGGGGACGGCAATGCCGCCGCGTTGTCGGTGGCAGCGCTGGAGGAGCTGCTCAACCTCGCCCCGGCGCCGCGCACCGCCGCCGAATCGCGCTAAATCGAAACGATCTGCACCGGCAGCGCCGGATTGGCGGAGAAATCGAGCGACGCCCGCGGACGTCCGGCCGCGACCACGTGCGCACCGAGCGCGGCGATCATCGCGCCGTTGTCCGTGCACAGCCGCGGCTGCGGAACGCGCAGGGTGATCCCGGCCTCGGCGCAGCGCTCGGCGGCGAGTTCGGACAGCCGTGAATTCGCCGCCACACCACCGGAAATCACCAGCGTGTCCACTCCGTGTTCCTTGGCCGCGCGGATCGCCTTCATGGTCAGAACGTCGGCGACGGCTTCCTGGAACGACGCGGCGACGTCGTCGACGGGAATCTCCTCGCCTCGGCGCTCGGCGCCTTCGACCCAGCGCGCGACCGCGGTTTTCAAGCCTGAGAAGGAGAAATCGAACTTGGCGTCACGCGGACCCGTCATCCCGCGGGGGAACGCGATGGCCGCGCCGTCGCCGTTCTTGGCGGCCTTGTCGATGGGCGGGCCGCCGGGATACGGCAGGCCGAGGACGCGGGCGACCTTGTCGTAGGCCTCGCCGGCGGCGTCGTCCACAGTGGACCCAAGTTCGGTGATCTCGGACGCGATGTCGTCCACCAGAAGCAATTGCGTATGACCGCCCGAAACGAGCAGGGCGAGACAGCGGTCGGGCAGCGGCCCGTGCTGGAGCGTGTCGACGGCGATGTGCCCCGCCAGATGGTTGACGCCGTAGAGCGGGATGTCGAGCGCGGCGGCATACGCCTTGGCCGCGGCGACGCCGACCAGGAGCGCACCGGCGAGACCGGGTCCGGCGGTGACCGCGATGGCGTCCACATCGGACAGTTTCAGCCCTGCCTTGTCGAACGCGCGCTCCACCGTCGGGACCATCGCCTCCAGGTGCGCGCGGCTGGCGACCTCGGGCACGACGCCACCGAAACGGGCGTGCTGCTCGACACTGGAGGCGACCTCGTCGGCGAGGAGTTCGACCGTGTCGTCGTCGTGCAGGCGGACGAGGCCGACGCCGGTCTCGTCGCACGAACTCTCGATGCCCATGATGATGCGCGGCATCAGCCCGCCACCTCGTCTCGGACCTGGGCCCGCGGGCGGGCCATCGTGTAGGCGTCGGCGCCGGAAGGCTGGTAGTAGCGCTTCCGTAGGCCGATACGTTCGAAACCGTGCCGCTCGTAGAGCGTGATCGCCGCTTCGTTGTCGGTGCGGACCTCGAGGAACACCGGCGCGGCGAGCTCGTCCGCGCGGTCGAGGAGCGCCTTCAGCAGCGTGGTGCCGATACCTTTGCGCTGGTGACCGGGGTCGACGCCGATCGTGTGAATACTCGTCTCGTAGTCGCCACGGCGGCCGACGACGGCGAGCCCGGCGTAACCGATGACCTCGTCACTTTCATCCGGACGGGCGACGAGATAGTGGCCGCCCGCGTCCAGTTCGGCGTGGAAAGCGTAGGCGGTCCACGGCGAATCGCCGGGGAAGAGGATCTTCTCTATCTCGACACAGCGGGAGATATCCTTGCGACGTAAGGGTTCCAGCCTCACGGCGTGGTCACCTTCTTGCGCGCGGCCGGTTCGACGGCGTCCGGGCGGCGGAGGTAGAGCGGGGTCAGCGGGGCAGGCTCGTGGGTGAAGTCGGCCGCCTTGACCAGTCCGATGGGTGACGGGAAGCGCGGCTCGATCGGCTGGACGCCGAGAGCTTCCGCGTACAGGAGGGCCCCGTCGCCCGCCGCGACCTTGATGGTGGTGTCGAGTTCGGCCGGGCGCTGAACGTGTGGCCCGTCGATGCGGGAACCGTCAGCCGCGTACGCGGCCCAGTAGACCTCGCGGCGCCTCGCGTCGGTCAGGACGAGGAAGGGCGCTTCGCCAGGAGCGACGTCGGCGGCGATCGCGTCGAGACTGCAAACCGGGTGGGCGGGAATGCCGAGGGCGTGGGCGAGCGACGCGGTGGTGGCCATTCCGGCGCGAAGGCCGGTGAAGGGGCCGGGGCCGACGCCGCAGACGATGGCGTCGAGGTCGCGAAGCGTGACGCCCGCGGCCTTGACGGCTTCGAGGGCGTGAGGCGTGATCAGCTCGCCGTGCGCGCGCGGGTCGACCGTGACGCGGTCGCCGCGTGACTCTAGGGCGTCGCCGTCCAGGGCGACGAGGCCCGCGGTGACCGCCGGGGTCGAGGTGTCGATGGCCAGTACCAGCACGGTTACCCAGCCTACGACCAGCGCCCCGGAGCGCGTTTAGCGGGCTAAAGGCGATCTGGCGCCGGGGCCGCTCCCCAGCCGCCGGATCGCGATTAGGGGGCTAAAGTCGCTCCGGCCATCGGCCCGGCGGATCGCGTTTAGCCCGCGAAAGTCGCTCCCGTGCTCCGACCGCCGGAGCGCGGTTAGCCCGCGAAAGTCGACCCGGCGGCACGGTGTGAAGCAGGTCGCAGGGGTGCGGGTGGGCAGCGCGGTACGGTCCTGCGAGGGCCGCGTGCCCCGGCCGGCGAAGTCGAGCAGGAGGTCACACGGTGCCCGATCGGTTGTTCCCCACGCTGGCGAGCGGCTCCGGCAAGGAGGCGCTCCGCTTCGGCGACACCTCGCTGACGTACGCCGATCTCGCGGCCGTCGCCGGCACGCTCGCACGCGAACTGCCGAGCGGCCGCGTCGCCGTCTGGGCGACACCGACGGTGCACACCAGCATCGCCGTGGTCGCCGCACTGCTCGCCGGCGTCCCCGCCATCCCGCTCAACCCGAAGATCGGC
This sequence comes from Amycolatopsis sp. NPDC052450, assembly GCF_044547565.1. NCBI lineage: Bacteria > Bacillati > Actinomycetota > Actinomycetes > Pseudonocardiales > Pseudonocardiaceae > Amycolatopsis > Amycolatopsis sp. NPDC052450. Next base: position 60,255 of record NZ_JBIUAQ010000005.1, read on the forward strand.
GAGCGCGAACTCGCGCACATCCTCGCCGACAGCGAGCCCGTCCTCGTACTCGCCGAACCGGGCGCCGACCTGCCCGCCGGCCTCGACGGTCTGCCGCGCCGCGACATCCCCCTCGAAGGCGCACCTGTCGATCTCCCCGCGGAACCGGCCGAAGAAGCCCCGGCGCTCATCGTCTACACCTCGGGCACCACCGGCCCGCCCAAGGGCGTCGTCCTCCCCCGCCGCGCGATTTCGACGACCCTCGACGCGCTCGAGGAGGCCTGGGCGTGGACCGCCGAAGACGTCCTGGTCCACGGTCTCCCGTTGTTCCACGTGCACGGCCTGATCCTCGGCATCCTCGGACCGCTGCGGCGCGGTGGCTCGGTCCGGCATCTCGGCCGGTTCTCCACCGAAGGCGTCGCACGCGAACTCGCCGCCGGGGCGACCATGATGTTCGGTGTCCCGACCATGTACCACCGCATCGCGGGCGAAGTCGGCGAAGACCCGTCGCTCGCCGAGGCGCTGAGCGGCGCCCGGCTGCTCGTCTCCGGATCGGCCGCGCTGCCCGTCCACGACCACCAGCGCATCACCGCGGCGACCGGACAGCGTGTGATCGAGCGCTACGGGATGACCGAGACCCTCATGAACACCAGCATCCGCGCCGACGGCGAGCACGTCCCCGGCACAGTCGGCGTCCCGCTGCGCGGCGTCGAGCTGCGGCTCGTCGACGAAGCGGGAACGCCAGTCGAGGAGATCGAGACCGTCGGCGAGATCCAGGTCCGCGGGCCGAACCTGTTCACCGAATACCTCAACCGCCCCGACGCGACCGAAGCCGCCTTCGACGACGGCTGGTTCCGCACCGGCGACGTGGCGACCCGTGACGCGGCCGGATACGTGAAGATCGTCGGCAGGAAGGCGACGGATCTGATCAAGAGCGGCGGCTACAAGATCGGCGCGGGCGAGATCGAGAACGCGCTCATGGAGCATCCCGGTGTCGCGGAGGTCGCGGTGACCGGCGAGCCCGACGACGACCTCGGCGAGCGCATCGTGGCCTGGGTGGTGCCGGACGGTGAGCGCCCGACCGAGTCGGAACTCGCCGACCACGTCTCGCGCCTGTTGTCGCCGCACAAACGACCTCGGGTCGTCCGCTATCTGGAAGCGTTACCGCGCAACGACATGGGCAAGGTCATGAAGCGGGCGCTCGGATGAGCAGGCCGTCGGCGCGGTCCGTCGTCAAGGACATCGCGACCGGTTTCGAGGATCTGGACGTTCCTCGGTCCGATGAGCCGGACGACGGGCCGATCGGCTGGCCGGGGTACCGCTCGGCACGCGAGGCCGCCGAGGAGCGGACCGGCGAGGACGAGTCCGTGCTCTGCGGGACCGCCGAGATCGGTGACGTCAAGGCGGTCGTGATCGCCTTCGAGTTCGGCTTCCTGGGTGGGTCGATCGGTCAGCGGACCGGTGATCGCGTCGAGGCGGCGTTCGCGCGGGCCGTGGAGTCGCGGTTGCCGGTGGTGTCGCTGATCGCGACCGGCGGAAGCCGCATGCAGCAAGGCATGCGCGCGCTCACGCAGTTGCAGCGCATCGCGCGGGCGGCGGCGGGCGCCCGCGCGGTACCGCAGATCTCGGTGCTGCGTGATCCGACCACCGGCGGTGGCTGGGCGACACTCGGCGCGAGCGCCGACGTCGTTCTCGCGCTGCCTGAGGCCCAGGTCGGTTTCGCGGGCTCTCGAGTGCGGCCTGCCGGCGCCTCCGCTGAGGCGTACACGGCCGAAGCGAAGCTCGCGTGGGGCCAGGTCGACCGGATCGTGGCCCCCGCAGACCTTCCAGCGGTGCTTGAACGGTGGCTGCGCTTGCTGACATCGCCGACGACGGAAGCCGTCGAGCCTCCCCGCGCACTCGGGACGACGGACTTGCCCGACAGCGGCTGGTCCGCGGTCCAGGCGGCGCGCTCCGCTGACCGACCGAGGGCCGCGGAGTACCTCGACGCGTACTTCGACTGGCGTGAGGACGTCTCGGGCGACAGGTGCGGCGGAGCCGACTCCGGCGTCCTGTGCGGCTTCGGCTGGCGAGACGGCCGCGCGATCGCGTACGCGGCGCAGTGCGGGACGCCGACGCTGCCCGCGGGCTTCCGGACTGCGGCGCGTCTGGTGCGGCTCGCGTCGCGACTCGGGATCCCGGTCCTCACGCTCGTCGACACCCCGGGCGCGGCGAACGACGAGGCTGCCGAACAGGCCGGGGCAGGCGCGGCGATCGCGGAGTTGTTCGAGGCGGTCGCGAGCGCGGCCGTGCCGATCACGACGCTGGTCATCGGGGAAGGCGGCTCCGGTGGCGCACTCGCGTTCGCGGCGCCGGGGTCAACCTGGGTGACGCCCGACGCGTACTTCTCGGTCACCTCGCCGGAGGCGGCCGCGGCGATCCTCAAGCTGCCCGCCGACGAAGTCCCCGCTCTCGCGGACCGCCTGCGATTACGCCCCCAGGACCTGGTCGACCTGGGAATCGCGCGCTCCATAGTGAGCCCGGCGGATCGCGTTTAGGGGGCTAAACGCAAGTCGCCCGCCACGGCCCAGATCGCGGTTAGCCCGCGAAAGTCGCTCCGGCGGTCCCGGAGCTCAGATCGCGGTTAGCCCGCTAAACGCAGGTCGGGCGTGCGGGACGTCCAGGTGCCGTGCGGCTCCAGGGTGACCATGCGGACGTCGTCCTCCCGGCGCTCCAGCCGCACGACGAGGTAGTCGTCCGAGAGGCGCTCGGCGGCCCCCTCGCCCCATTCGACGACCAGGGCGGACCGCTCCAGTTCGATATCGAGGTCCAGATCGTCCAGCTGCGAGAGATCCCCGCCGAGCCGGTACGCGTCGACGTGCACCAGCGCGACCCCCGCCTCGCCCGCCGGATGCACCCTGGCGAGCACGAACGTCGGAGAACTGACCCGCCCGCCGACGCCGAGACCGTCCGCGATCCCGCGGGTCAGCGTCGTCTTGCCCGCCCCGAGCGGCCCGGCGAGCAGCACCAGATCGCCCGCGCGCAGCGAACGTCCGAGCTCACGCCCGAAATCCATCGTCGACTCGGGAGTCGGGAAAGCGAAATTCATCAGCGTTGCCACCACCAGGTCCGCCGTTCGGAAGTCTCACCATCGGTGCCCGTGCACCGTTGCATCAGGTCGATCAGATGGCTGTTCACCAGTTCGGGTTGTTCCAGCTGCACCATGTGTCCCGCGCCGCGCACGCGCACCAGCTCCGCGTCCGGCAGTTCCGCCGCGATCCGCTCGGCGTGCGCGATGGGCGTGAACCGGTCGGAATCCCCGCCGACGACCAGCACGTGCGCGTGCTTCAACCCGGCGAGCGCGGCGTACCGGTTGTGGCTGCCGAGCGTGTCGACGAAGTTCACGAGTCCGCGCACCGGCGTCACTTCGAGCATTTCCAGCATGAAGTCGACAAGTCGCGGAGAAACGTCACGGCTGCCGAAAGCCAGCCTCCGCACGGCTTGCCGGGTCAGCTGCCCGCCTGCCGCGCGCACGAACTCGACGAGTCCCGGCTGCCAGCCGGCCAGCCCGCCGACGCCGCGCGTCAGCGGGTTGTACTTCGAGAGCAGTGATCTCGGCAGGCCCCGAGCGCCGACTTCGCCCGCCGCGGTCGCGATGAACGCGACACCGCAGACGCGGTCGTCGAACAGCTCTGGATGCTCCGCGGCGAGCTCCATGATCACCATGCCGCCCATCGAGTGCCCCATGAGCACGATGGGTCCCTCCGGCACCACCGAACGCAGGACCATGTCGAGGTCGCGCGCCAATTGTTCGATGGTGCTGGTTTCGGCGGTCGCGGCGCCGGATTGCCCGTGCCCGCGATGGTCGAAGTAGACCTGCCGCACCCGCGGCAGCTTCAGCGACGCGAGGTCTCGCCGCTGGAAGTGCCAGCAGCGCTTCGACAACGCGAAACCGTGCACGCCGACGACGGTCAGCTCCGGTTCTCCCCCATCGGCCTGATCGATCTCCTCGACCGCGAGCGGCGTGCCGTCCTCCGCCGCCACTGTCGAGGTCCGATCCGGTGCGAGGTCCCCCAACGGCTCGTCCACGAACGGATCCTCACTCTGCCGCCGCTGCTGTGCGGCGACGGCGATCGCCGCGGCGGTGCCGGTGGCCACCGCCCCGACTCCGCCGACTATGGCCAGCAGTCTTCGTGAAGGTGTCACGAGCCTGCCTCCAGATACGTCCGGTGGATGCGCGGGCGGTACATCGAAGTCACGATCTCGTAGTCGATCGTCCCCAGCTTGTCGGCCCATTCCCGGGCCGTCGGCTCGCCGGAAGCGCCTGCGCCGAAGAGGATCACTTCGCTGCCGACGGCCGGTTCGTCGTCTCCGCAATCGACGATCAGCTGGTCCATGCAGACGCGGCCGACGACCGGCCGTCGCTTCCCGGCGAGCAGGACGTCCATCCGTCCGGACAGTGACCGCGGTACGCCGTCGGCGTATCCGACGGGGACCAGCGCGAGGGTGGTGTCGCGTTCGGCCGTCCAGCTGTGGCCGTACGAGACCGATTCGCCGGCCGGGATCCTCTTCGTGAGCACGACGGACGATTTGAAGGTCATCGCCGGGCGCAGACCGTCGGCGGTGGGCACCGGGTTCAGCCCGTAGATCGCGATCCCGGGGCGCACGAGGTCAAAGTGCAGGTCGGGCCTGGTCAGCACGGCGGCGGAGTTCGCGATGTGCCTCATGGGGTCCAGGCCAGCGGCACGGGCGATGTCGTAGGCCTCGTCGAACCGCTTCGCCTGCGCGTCGATGGAGGGGTGGCCGGGCTCGTCGGCGCACGCGAGGTGCGACCAGATGGCGACGACCTCGATGAGCGGCTTCGCGGCCGCTGCGGCCTGGACCAACGCCGGCCATTCCGCAGGTGGGCAGCCGTTTCGGGACAACCCGGTGTCGATCTTGAGGTGCACCCGGCAGATCGCGGTTAGCCCGCTAAAGTCGCTCGCCCGGCGCGCGCCGTCGGCCACGCGGGCGAGCTCGTCGAGGGAGCTCACGGCGACGTCGATGTCTTCGGCGACCGCGGGTGCGAAGTCGGCTTCGGGGGTGTCGAGCCAGCTGAAGAGCCGGGCCCCGATCCCCGCCCGGCGCAGCGCGAGCGCCTCGCCGAGGGAGCAGGTGCCCAGCCAGGTGGCCCCGCCCTCGATGGCGGCACGGGCGACCTCGAGGGCTCCGTGCCCGTAGCCGTCGGCCTTGACGATGGCCATCGTCTGGGCGCCGGCGGCGCGGGATGCGAGCAGGGCGACGTTGTGCCGGATGGCGGACAGGTCGATGACGACCTCGGCACGCGGGAAACTGGCGGTCATAACGACCACCAGTTTCCCACGAACCGGCTCAGGACAGGCGCGCCCCGTCGGTGGCGGAGAACACGTGCAGCTCGTCCGGACGGATCCGCAGGTGCAGGGTGTCGCCCATGACCGGCGGCTTGCGCGGGTCGACGCGGGTGACGACGTTCGACTTCGAGCCCTCGGCGTCGGTCTCGGCGAGCTTGCCGTAGACATACGCGTCCGAGCCGAGTTCCTCGACGAGGTCGACCTTGATCGGCAGCGTGCCGTCTTCGCTGGTGGTCACCTCGAGCGATTCCGGGCGGAAGCCGAGGGTGACCGTGTCGCCGTCGGCCTTGGCCAGGATCTCGCGGGGCAGCGGCACCCGCGCGCCACCCAGCTCGGCACCGTCTTCGGTGAGCTTCGCGGTGACGAGGTTCATCGCGGGCGAGCCGATGAATCCGGCGACGAAAGCGTTCGCGGGCCGGTCGTACAGGGCGCGCGGGGTGTCGCACTGCTGCAGGAGACCGTCCGAGAGGACCGCGACCCGGTCGCCCATCGTCATGGCTTCGACCTGGTCGTGCGTGACGTAAACGGTGGTGACGCCGAGGCGGCGCTGCAGCGCGGCGATCTGCGTACGGGTGGAGACACGCAGCTTCGCGTCGAGGTTCGACAGCGGCTCGTCCATCAGGAAGACCTGCGGCTCACGGACGATGGCGCGGCCCATCGCGACACGCTGGCGCTGACCGCCGGAGAGCGCCTTCGGCTTACGGTCGAGGTAGTCCTCGATGTCGAGCAGCTTGGCCGCGTCGAGCACCTTCTGCTTGATCTCCGAAGCCGGGCGGCCCGCGATCTTCAGCGCGAAGCCCATGTTCTGGCCCACGGTCATGTGCGGGTACAGCGCGTAGTTCTGGAACACCATCGCGATGTCGCGGGCACGCGGCGGCAGCTGCGTGACGTCGCGGTCGCCGATCCACACGGCGCCTTCGTCGATGTCCTCGAGGCCGGCGAGCATCCGCAGGCTGGTGGACTTGCCACAGCCGGAGGGCCCGACCAGCACGAGGAACTCGCCGTCGGCGATCTCGAGGTCGAGTGCGTCCACGGCGGGCCGCTCGGAGCCCGCGTAGCGCCGGGTCGCCTTGTCGTAGGTGATCGTGGCCATCGGTTCAGTCCTCTTTCGGTTTCGCGGAAATGCCGTGCCCGAGTTCGCGGGCTTCGAGATGCCGTCGCCGGATCCGGCGCCCCTCGGCGCTGTCCGCCTCGGTCGGCTCGAGTGGGGTGTAGCCGTGCTGTTCCTGCCAGCGGGGAGGTTCCGTGCTGGAAGCGAGGGCCCAGGCCGCCTGCCGCGCGGCACCGACCGCGACGTACTCGGCGACTTCGGGGATGACGACGGGCACGCCGAACACGATCGGCGCGACCGCGCGGACGGCGGCCGACTGCGCGCCGCCACCGATCAGGAGGACGCGGCGGACTTCGAGCCCCTGCTCGCGCAGGGCGTCGAGACCGGCGGCCAGGCCGCACAGCATGCCTTCGACGGCGGCGCGGGCGAGGTTCTCGGGCGTCATGTTCGCGCGGGTCAGGCCGAAGAGCGTGCCGTTGGCGTCCGGGAGGTTCGGCGTCCGCTCGCCATCGAGGTACGGCAGGAAGGTGAGGCCGCCGGCACCGGGTGCGGCCGCGAGCGCCAGTTTGTCGAACTCGGCGAGTTCGACGCCGAGCATCGCGGAAGTGGCGGTCAGTACGCGGGCGGCGTTGAGAGTGCAGGCCAGCGGAAGGAAGCGGCCGGTGGCGTCGGCGAATCCCGCGACGATGCCGGAGGGGTCGGCGCTCGCGGTTTCGGAGACGCCGAAGACGGTGCCGCTGGTGCCCAGCGAGACCACGACGTCGCCGGGGGCAAGTTCGAGACCGAGCGCGGCGGCCATGTTGTCGCCGGTGCCCGCCGAGACCAGGATCCCGTCCGGGGTGTGGCCAGCGGCTTCCGCGGGGCCGATGACCTTGGGCAGTTCGGGCGTGCGGCCACCGAAGGCGTGCGCGAGGAGATCCTTGCGGTATTCGCCGGTGGCGGGCGAGAAGTAGCCGGTGCCGGAGGCGTCACCGCGGTCGGTGACCGGCTCGGCGCCGTCGCCCAGGAGCCGCCAGGTCAGCCAGTCGTGCGGGAGCAGGACGCGGGCGACGCGATCCGCCAGTTCGGGCTCGTTCTCCGCCATCCAACGCAGCTTCGTGACGGTGAAACTGGCGACCGGCAGCGAGCCGACGGACTTCGCCCAGTTCTCGGGACCGAGTTCGACTCCGAGGTCCTCGGCCGCCTTTGCGGACCGGGTGTCGTTCCACAGCAACGCGGGCCGCACGACCTCACCGGCCTCGTCGAGGGTGACCATGCCGTGCTGCTGGCCGCCGATGCCGATGGCACCGACGCCGTCGAGCAGGCCGTCCGTGGCCTCGCGGAACGCGTCCCACCACACGGCGGGGGCGACCTCGGTGCCGTCGGGATGCGAGGCGCGGCCGGTGCGGACGATCTCGCCGGTGTTCGCGTCGCAGACGACGACCTTCGTCGACTGGGTCGACGAGTCGATTCCGGCGACCAGCTCAGAACTCATATTCCGGGCCCTCCGGTGCGCATTCGACCTGCTCGATGGCGGTTCCCGCGGTCAGCGCCGCCTCGATCTCCTCGGTCGGCGCCTCTTCGTCGGTGATCAGGAGGTCGTAGTCGCCGATGTCGCCGTACGCGTAGGTGGCGGTGCGGCCGAACTTGGAGTTGTCGACGACCAGGACACTCCGGTCCGCGGTGCGCAATGCGGACTTCTTGAGCTCGGCGTAGTCCTGGACCGGGTGGAACAGGCGGCCGACCGCGACCGCGGCGGCCGAGACGAACGCGATGTCGGCGTGCGTGCGGTCGAGGAACCCGATGACGTCCGGGCCGGCGCACGAGTCGAACTCGTGGTGGTAGCGGCCGCCCGCCAGCACGACCTCGACACTCTTGGCCGGGCCGAGGATGCGGGCGGCTTCGAGCGAGTTGGTGATGACGGTGAGGTCTTCGATCCGGCCGAGGCGGCGGACCAGCGGGAAAAGCGTCGTCGAGTCGTCGACGAAGACAGTCTGGCCGGAGTGGACATGCGCCGCGGCGGCCTCGCCCAGCGCGTCCTTCGTGGCCTGGTTGAAGGTGTCGCGGAAGCGTGCCGCCGACTCCATGGTTGTCGCGGGGTATGCCTCGACCTTGCCGCGGAGTTTGCGGAGGAGCCGGCGCTCGGCGAGGTCGTCGAGGTCGCGGTGCATCGTCATCAGGCTGACGCCGAAGCGGGTGGTGAGGTCGTCGATGCGGACCTCGCCGGTGGCGATGACGTGATCGAGGATCTCCTGGCGTCGCTGCTCGACGGCGGCATCCGAAGGCCTGGTCTTAGACATGGGCGACACCGTTCACGACCCGGACCTTCGCGGTCTCGGCGGGGTAGGTGTCGGCGCTCACACCTGCTTCTTACCAGATTATTCGCCCGGAGTTAACACGTAACTCGATAACTCCCGTATTTTTCTCACCTTGCCCTCTGGCCCCCTCGTGTCGCCTTTAGCCCCCTAAGTGCGCTCTGAGGGCACCCGCCCGCAGAGCGCGATTAGGGGGCTAAAGTCGCGTCGGCGCCCTGGTCAGGGGGCGAGGGACCGGATGGCGTCCGGGACCGCGGCGAGGATGCCGGACGCCGAGGTGGGGGCGCCGTCGGCGGCCAGCGAACCGGCGAGCGAGTGGACGTGCGCGGCGGCCCCGGCCGCGAGCCACGGGTCGAGCCCGGCGGCGAGCAGCGCGCCGACCAGACCGGACAGCACGTCCCCCGAGCCGGCCGTCGCGAGCCACGATCCCCGCGGCGTGTTCACCAGCGCGCGCCCGTCCGGCGCCGCGACCACCGTGCAGTGCCCCTTCAAGAGCACGACCGCGTCGTACTTCCGCGCGGCCGAACGCGCCGCCGCGACCCGGTCGGCCTCCGGCGGCGAACCCATCAGCCGCTCGAACTCGCCCGCGTGCGGGGTCAGCACGAGCGGCGTGTCGGGATCGCGCGCGTCGAGGACGTCGGGCGAACGCGCGATGATCGTCGTCGCGTCGGCGTCCGCGCACACCGGCACGCCGCGGCCGAGCACGAACCGCAGCACGTCCCGGCCCTCATGCCCGGTGCCGATCCCCGGGCCGACCACCCACGCCTGCACCCGGCCCGCGTCGGTCACCGAACCCGTCGCGATGACCTCGGGCCAATGGCCACGCACCACGTCGGCGGCATGACCGGCGTACCGCACCAGCCCGGACGTCGCCCGCACCGCCGCACCGGCCGCGAGCACGGCCGCCCCCGGATACGTCGCCGAACCGGCGGCCACCCCGACCACGCCCTGGCTGTACTTGTCATCACTCGGACCGGGCATCGGCCACGCGGCGGCGACGTCCGCCGTGTCGAGTCGCTGCAGGTCGGGCTCGCTGAGCCGCAGTCCGATGTCCACCAGCGACACCTCGCCACAGGACGCGGGCGCGAGGGCGTGTACCGGTTTGAGCGCGCCGAAGGTGACCGTCCGGTCGGCCACGACCGCCGGACCGTCGACGGCGCCGGTGTCCGGATCGACCCCGCTCGGCAGATCCACGGCCAGCACCGGCGAACTCACGTGCTCCAGCAGCGCGGCGGCGTCCGGCCGTAACGGCCCCCGCGCCGAAATGCCGACGATCCCATCGATGACGAGGTCCGCCCGGTTGATCCACTGTGGACCGTCCTCAAGGGACACGATCTTGCCACCGGATCGCTTCAAAGCGGCCAAACCCGGGCCGTGCGCGCGTTCAGGCTTCAGCAGGATCGCCGAGACGGCCACATTGCGGCGACGCAGGAACGCACCCGCCCACAAGGCGTCACCGCCGTTGTTGCCCGATCCGACGAGCAGCGTCACCCGCCGCCCGGACACCGAACCCGTGTGCTCGGCCAGCATTTCGGCGGCGTGCACCGCGAGACCGAAAGCCGCACGCCGCATGAGCTCGCCGTCGGGAGTGACGGCGAGCAACCGGTCCTCCGCCGCGCGAATCCGTTTCGTGGTCCAGATTCCCTGCACGACGCCTCCGGTCTCTATTCGACGGTGACCGACTTCGCCAGGTTACGCGGCTTGTCCACGTCGTACCCCCGCGTGCGGGCGATCTCGGCGGCCAGCACCTGCAGCGGCACCGTGGAAACCAGCGGCTGCAGCAAGGTCGGGACGGCCGGGATCTCGATCAGTTCGTCGGCGAACGGGCGGACGGTCTCGTCGCCCTCCTCCGCGATCACGATCGTGCGAGCACCGCGCGCCTGGATCTCGCTGATGTTCGACACCAGCTTCGAGTGCAGCACCGCGCGCCCCTTCGGCGACGGCATCACCACGACGACGGGCAGGCCTTCTTCGATCAGCGCGATCGGGCCGTGCTTGAGCTCGCCCGCGGCGAAACCCTCGGCGTGCATGTACGCCAGTTCCTTGAGCTTCAGCGCGCCTTCGAGAGCGACCGGGAAACCGACGTGACGGCCGAGGAACAGCACTGCCTTCGAGTCGGCGATCCGGCGGCCGAGGTCGCGGACCTGGTCCACAGTGGACAGGACCTTCTGCACCGCGGCGGGCATGGCCTCGAGTTCGGCGAACTCGCGGGCGACCTCGTCCGGGTACTTGGTGCCGCGGGCCTGCGCGAGCGCCAGGCCGACCAGGTAGTTGGCCGCGATCTGCGCCAGGAACGCCTTGGTAGAGGCGACGCCGATCTCCGGACCGGCGTGCGTGTAGAGGACGGCGTCGGACTCACGCGGGATCTGCGCGCCGTTGGTGTTGCAGACGGCCAGGACGCGGGCCTTCTGCTCGCGCGCGTGGCGGACGGCTTCGAGGGTGTCCGCGGTTTCGCCCGACTGGGAGACGGCGACGACCAGCGTCGCGCGGTCCAGCACCGGGTCGCGGTAGCGGAACTCGCTGGCCAGTTCGACCTCGACCGGGAGGCGGCACCAGTGCTCGATGGCGTACTTGGCGACGAGGCCCGAGTGGTACGCGGAACCGCAGGCGACGACGAAGACCTTGTCGACGTCACGCAGGTCCTGGTCGGAGATGCGCTGCTCGTCGAGGATGATCCGGCCGCCGTCGAAGTGACCGCGCAGCGTGTTCGCCAGCGCTTCCGGCTGCTCCTCGATCTCCTTGAGCATGAAGTACTCGTGGCCGCCCTTTTCCGCGGCCGACAGGTCCCAGTCGACGGTGAACGGCTTGGCCTGGGCGGCGTCACCGTGGAAGTCGGTGACCTCGTAACCCTCGCGGGTGATCACGACGAGCTGGTCCTGGCCGAGCTCGACCGCCTCGCGGGTGTGCTCGATGAACGCGGCGACGTCTGAAGCGACGAAGTGCTCCCCCTCGCCGACGCCGACGACCAGCGGCGACGAACGGCGGGCGGCGACGACGGTGTCCGGCTGGTCGGCGATGGTCACGACCAGGGTGAACGCGCCCTCGAGACGACGGCAGACCGCGGCGACGCTGGCCGGGAAGTCGCCCTTCGTGTCGCCCTCGGTGTAGGCGCGGGAGATCAGGTGCGCGGCGGTCTCGGAGTCGGTGTCGCTCGCCATCTCGACGCCGTCGGCCTCGAGCTCGGAGCGCAGGGCGGCGAAGTTCTCGATGATGCCGTTGTGCACGACGGCGACGCGCTGGGAAGCGTCGCGGTGCGGGTGCGAGTTGCGGTCGACCGGGGCGCCGTGGGTGGCCCAGCGGGTGTGACCCATCCCGGCGGTGCCGGTGAAGGTGTCCCTGCCGACCGTGTCGAGCTGGGTCTCCAGGTTGGCCAATCGTCCCGCCTTGCGCTCGACGTTCAGCGCTCCCGCGCCGTCGAGGACGGCGACGCCTGCCGAGTCATAGCCGCGGTACTCCATCCGGCGAAGCCCGCCGATGACGACGTCCAGAGCCGGGCGGTGTCCGACGTATCCCACGATTCCACACACGGCCACCAGCCTAACGACGGAAATCCGGCCCCTTCGCCCGGGCGCCCACGCGTCGCCTTTAGCGGGCTAAACGCGATGCGCGGGGCGGCGCGCGGGCCGGACGGGGGTGCGGGCAGTAAGGTCACGAGCATGGCCAGCAAGCCCAAGCAGCTGCTCGCGGAGCTGTCCCACCCAGGTCCGCACGAGGTTCTGCGCGGCAACCTCGCCCTGGTCGGGCTCCCCGGTGTCGTGTTCACGCCCCGTTCCGGGCTCGGTCTGCCCGCGATCGCGTTCGGGCACGGCTGGTTGCAGCCGACCGGGAGCTACCGGCACCTGCTCCGGCACCTCGCGAGCTGGGGCATCGTCGCGGCGGCCCCGGCCACCCAGCGCGGGCCACTGCCTTCGCACCGGCTGCTGGCCGGCGACCTCCTCACCACGCTCGACTTGATCACGACGGTCCGACTCGGGCCGGACGGCATCAGCGTCGACCCGGCGAAGCTCGGCTTGGCGGGGCACTCGACGGGCGGCGGTTCGGCGGTGCTCGCCGCCGCGCAGGCCGCCGAGAACGACGGGCGGCCCGAGATCCGCGCCGTCGCGACCATCACCCCCGCGCAGACACTGCCGCCCGCGAGCGTGTCGGCCCGGTCGGTGACCGCGCCCGGCCTGCACCTCGCGGCGGGCGAAGACCTGGTCGCGCCGCCGGTCGGGCACGCCGAGGCCATCGCGGACGCGTGGGGTGGGCCGGTGCAGCTGCGGACGCTCGGGAAGTCGTCGCACCTCGGTGTCACCGAGGGCAGGCACTGGAGCCAGCTGCTGCTGCACGGGAAGCCGCATCGCGGGACCCAGCAGCTGACGAGGGCGCTGTTCACCGCGTTCTTCCTCACCCACCTGACGGGGACGACGAAGTACCAGCCCCTGCTGGACGCCGACGTCAAACGCGCCCCGATCGAAGCCCAGGACGAACCCGCCGCCTGACCGCTCCGGAGCGCGTTTAGCCCCCTAAACGCGATCCCGCCCCGGACGCGTGCACCGGCCTACGCGTCGCGTTTAGCCCGCTAAAGGCGACACGTCCCGAGCGAGAGCACCCGCGGCACCGGATCGCGTTTAGCCCGCTAAAGGCGACGCGGAGCCGCGGGGCGAAGTGGGCGAAAAGAATGGGCCCGGCTCTGGCGAGCCGGGCCCTGAAGTGCGATGAAGCCGATCAGTCGACCATCCACGAGTTGTTCGAGAAGTCGTCGTCGTCGAATCCCTTGTCGTCGCGCGCGTGCCGACCTCGACGCCGCGCGGGCGCCCCAGGCGCTTCCGGCGGCGCGGCACTCGGTGCGGGCGCCGGCGTCGGCGCCGCGGGAGGGACGTCCACCGTCGCCGGGATCCCGGGCACCCCTGGCGCGACCGGAGGAGGCGGCGGAGGCAGCGGCGCCGGACGCGGAGCGTCGGGCCGCGCGCCGAACTCGGCGAACCGGGCGTCCGGCTTGTCGTCGTCCTCGATGTCGAAGCCGATCGTGTGGCTGCGGTCGGCGGTCGTCTTGCCGGTCAGCCAGCCACCCGCCTCCTTGCTCCGCTTCCCCAGCTCCTGCATGTGGGCGGCGTACTTGTCGTGGACGGCGGCGTCCTTCTGCATGGTTTCCATCGCCTGGGCCTTGGCATCGGCGAGATGCCGTTCCCGCAGCCCGCGCTGCTCCAACTGCTCCGTGATGGCGGCGTCCTGCCTGGACATGGCGGCCGCCAGCCGGTCAACAGCGCTCATCGGTCCTCCCTCGTTCCCGGCTACCGATCATCGCTCGTAACTGATCGAACGGTCGCCACCATCGTCGTCGAGCGAGCCGCTGATCCGGCCGCCCGCGCCACTGGTCTCGAAAATGCCACCCTCGACGCGGTACTGGCTCGACCCGCGTTGCGTGTCACCCCCGCCACCGCCGGCCGCGCCGCCCATGGCACCCATTCCACCCATCATGCCGCCCATTCCGGCGGGCGAGCTTCCGGCACCCGCACCGGCGGCCGCGGGCGCCGGGTCCATCCCGCCGGGAGCCACGCCGAGACCGGCGTCGGCCCCGGCAGGCTGCGCGCCGCCCCCGGTCTGAATGCCCGCTTCGAGGGAACCGGCTTCGTTCAGCGAAGCCGCCGCACCGCCGTCGATGGCGCCGCCGAGCGCGCCTTCGAAGCTGCCGCCGCCTCCGCCGCCACTGGCGGCAGGCACGGTGCCGTCGCCACCAGCACCCGAAGCGGCACCACCGGTCTCCGCGGAGCCCGCGGCAGTCCCTTCCGCACCAACACTGACCTCGACGCCGCCCGGAGCGCTGAAGCCACCACCGGGAGGCGCGATGCCATCGGCCGGGGCGGGCATCGCCTGGACGTCTTCGACCTTGCCGGGCTGCGGGTTGCCGGGATTCCGGTCGTCGAGACCGTTCTTGAGGTCATCGGTCTCGAGGACGTCGCCGGGCTTGAGTTCCTTCTTCTCACCCTTTTCGTCGAGGGTGTAGGTGGTCGGCTCGCCCTTGCCGTCGTCGACGGTCACCACGGTCGGACCGTTCGGGCCGTCAGGCTGCTCGGCGGTGATCTTGAGGTTGCCGTCCTGGATGTGGATCTTGCCGTCCGGGCCGGGCCGGTAGACGCCGTCGGCGCCGGGCTCGCCTTCCTTGACCGCGCCCTTCGGTCCGAAGTCGCCGTCCTTGCCCTCTTCGCCGGGCTTGGCGTCCTTGCCCTCTTCGCCCTTCGGGTCGTCGAAGTCGAGCTTGTAGTCCTTCTCGTTGCCCTTGCCGTCGTCGACCTTGATGTCCATTTTGCCGTCTTTATCCGGCTCGGTCATCTCGATCTTGTTGTCGCCCTTTTGGACGGTCATGGTGTCCTGACCGTCGATGCCGTCCTTGATCGCCTCACCCGTCGCCGGGTCGATCGGGTACGGCTTGCCGGTCTCGGGGTCCAGTTCGAGCGGCTTGCCGGTCACCGGGTTCGTGCCCTCGGCGGGTTTGTCCTCCGGCTTCGGCGCCTCGGGGACCGTCGCGGCGGGCGGCGTGCTGGCACCGCCCCCGCTGCCGCTGCCACCGCCGCTCCCGCTTCCACTTCCGCCGCCGTTGCCCCCGCCGTTTCCGCCACCATTGCCGCCGTTGTCATTGCCCTTGCCCTTGCCGTCGTCGGCGGGCGGCTTCTCGGCCCCTGGCGCGGGGAACGGGTTCGTGTAGTCCTCCATGAACCGCGAAAGCTCGTGATACTGCGTGTTGATCGTGTCGGTCGCGTTCTTGCAGAGCTTCTTGAAGTTCTCGTACCGCTCGCCGAATTCGGTGGCGAACGAACCCTTCAGCCACTGTTTCGCGGCGCCGATCGCGTATTCCTTGTTCCCGTCGTTCAGGTCGCAGTCATCGTGACGGAGCCGTTCGGCGAGGTTGTTGCCAGGACACGCGGCATCGAGCCAGTACGCGACGTCCATGAGCTTTTCTTTGGAATCGACCTTGCCGTTCGCGATATCGACAACCTGCTTCGCGATGTACAAAGGTGCCGTGGCGACCTTGTCGACGCGGAGCTTCAGCGTTTCATCGACCTTCAGCTTGAGCGCGCTGTAGATCTTGTCGATGGTCGACGGCACCAGTTTGATGACACCGTCCATCTGCGCGACGAGTTCTTGCGCGTCAGGCTGGATCCGCTGTTCGTATTTGACCTTCGCGGCCGTCGCGCCCTGCCCCTTCCAATCGTGGAAGAGCGTGGTCAGCGCCGAAGTCGCGTCCGTCCTGGTCTGCTCGACGGCCTTCTTGGCGTCGCCGAGATCCTCGACCTCGTCGAACATCTTCTGGAAATTGATCTCGCGGTTCTCGTGGAACCGGTCCCAGATGTCGGTCTTGTAATTGATGTCGGACGGCTTGTCCGGCATCTTGTTCCAGACCTGGTCGCACCATTCGGAAAAGAAGTCCAGCGCCGGGTTCCCGAGGTCGAGCACCTGGTCGGATTTGGTCGTGGAACCACCCGCGGCCGGGCGGGCCAAGGAGTCGAGGTCCTTGTCCGCCTTTTCGGCGGCGGCCTTCTGCTTCTTGTCTCCGGCCGCGTTCGCGTCACGCTCGGCGACGGCCTTTTTGTACGCTTCTTCCTGGTTCGCGAAGGGGTTCAGCAAAGCATCCTTGGTGCCCTGCGTGATGTACGGGTCGTTCAGGATTTCCTTGACCTGGGCGGCCGTCGGTTTACTCATTACTGGGTCCCCGCCTTGTTGGCAGCCGCGGCGTTCGCCTGGTCGGATGAGGTGTAGCGGGTCGACGCGGTACTGACCCCTCCGGCGAGCTGGGTGAGCTGGCCCGCGTAGCCCTTCATCGCGTCGGAAATGGCGAGGATCCCGGTGGCGTAGCCCTTTTGGTA
The DNA here is from genome assembly GCF_044547565.1 of Amycolatopsis sp. NPDC052450. Classification (NCBI taxonomy): domain Bacteria; kingdom Bacillati; phylum Actinomycetota; class Actinomycetes; order Pseudonocardiales; family Pseudonocardiaceae; genus Amycolatopsis; species Amycolatopsis sp. NPDC052450. Next base: position 76,771 of record NZ_JBIUAQ010000005.1, read on the forward strand.
GTCCTTGTGCACCCGGCCGAAGTCCGCAGGTTGAACCTGGGTCGGCCCCACCTTCCCTGCCTCGGACGTCGTGTTCTCAGCTGCGCGCTCCAACGACGTCGACGCCGTGAGCATCGCCTCTGAATCGGCTTTGTAGCCCCCGTCCGGCATGACCGGTGCCCCCTTCGTCCCGCTGTATCCGCCTCGTTGTCCTACCTACGACGCACGCCGGTGGCCTCAGGTGCCGTCGCATATGCACACAGAATGTACCCACCGGTCATCGAGACCGCAGGAACATTCACACCTTTGCTAACTCAAACGATTTCGGCGCAAGAAGCCTGGTAGGCCGCGTTTTCGCGGTTTCGCGCCCGCTTCGATGGCCTCGGCGAGAACGGTCGCCGCACCCCGGATGTCGACAAGGCGATCCAGCTCGTCGAGGTCGAGGTCGATGCCGAACTCCACCTCGACCGTCGCGAGGAGCCGGACGCGACGCCGCGAGTCGACGCCCATCTCGGCGAAGGGCGTGTTCTCGTCGATGGTGTCCGGATCGACGTCGAAGGTCTCGCAGACGAGGGCCTTGATCTCGTCGACGTACTCGCTCGCGTCAGCTGCCATGGGGGAATTCTGTCCCATCCGGCGTCCAGTACCGCGTTCTGGCCGCGGAACGCGCGACCTTGCCGCTGGATGTTCGCGGCAGGCCGCCGGGTTTCACCAGGAAGAAGGCCCGGAGACGCACGTCGTGCCGCTCGGCGACGGCGCGGGTGGCGGCCCGTGCGATCTCGGATTCGTCGAAGTCGGGGGCCTTCCGCGCACGCTCGGCGACCACGACGACGCCCTCGCCTTCGTCGCCGTCGACCGAGAACGCGGCGACCCGCTCCGGCCCGAGAACGGGGTGGGCGGCGGCCACGGTCTCTTCGATGTCGTGCGGGCTGTGGTTGCGGCCGTCGATGATGATCAGATCCTTCAGGCGGCCGGTCACGGAGAGCCTGCCGTTCCGGATCGCGCCGAGGTCGCCGGTGCGGAGCCAGCCGCCTTCCCCGTCGAGTTCGGCGTCGAACACCTCGGCGGTCAGCTCAGGACGCCGCCAGTACCCGGCCGCCACGTTGGGCCCCTTGACCCAGATCTCCCCCGTCCCGCCCAGGTCGACTTTAGCGGGCAAAACGCGATCCGACGGGGCGACGACGCGGACCCGTTGGCCCCGTGGCCAGCCGATCTCGACGACCTCGCGGCCGTCCACTTCGGTCACCACCGGGCCGCTGGAATCGCCGCTGGCGACGTAGACCGTCGCCTCGGCCAACCCGTAGGACGGCCGGAACGCGCCTCTCGGGAAGCCGTGGGGCTCGTACGCCGCGAGGAAATCCCGGACGGTCGCCGCGCGGACCGGTTCGCTGCCGCTGAGCGCGATCGCCACGGTCGAGAGGTCGTACTCGGCGCGCTTCGCCTCGGGCACGGCCTCGGTCACCAGGTCGTACGCGAAGTTCGGGGCCGCGGTGAGCGTGTTCGGGTACGCCGACATCAGCAGCAGCCAGCGCTCCGGGCGCCGGATGAACTCCAGCGGCGCGATGAACACCGTCCGGCCGCCGGCGTGCATCGTCCCCGCGAGCAGTTGCGCCAGCCCCATGTCGTGGAAGAAAGGGATCCAGCCGACGCACGTGGTGCGCTCGTCGACGTCGTAGGCGTCGCAGATCTGCCGGCAAGCGGCCGACAACGCCCGATGTGTGATGACCACGCCGGCGGGTGATCGCGTCGTGCCGGAGGTGTACTGCAAGTAGGCGGGGTCTTCGGGGCTGACCGGCGACGGCAGGGATCGGTCCACCGGATCCAGCGGCAAGGTGTCAACGGCGATGATCTCGCGTGGCGCCGGAACCGGTTCGGCCTCGGCGAACTCCGTCAGCCGTTCGACCAGCGCTTCCGACGTGAGCCAGATGTCGGCGTCGCAGTCGTTGAGGATCCCGACGAGCCGCTCGCGATGAGCGCGGACGTCCGGAGCGGACAGCGGAACCGCGACGGCGCCGGCGTACAGCGCGCCGAAGAACGCGACGACGTAAGAGAGGTCCTGCCGCGCCGTGATCGCGACGCGGTCTCCCGGCTGGATCAGCTCGCGCAGCTTCGCCGCGACAGCTCGGACGTGGACGAGGAGCTCGGCCCAGGTCAGCGTGTCCTCGACGGGTTCGTACCGGTTCGAGCAATCGAGGTGCGTGTACGCCGGACGCTCGACCTCGGCGCGCTCGAGCAGACGGTGCACGAGCGGGGTCCGCAACACTTCGTCGGGCACTTCTGATGACGGTTTCGAGGGCACTGGCACATCCTCCGGCCGCGGCATGGGCATCATACGAGCGTGGACGACTTCTTCGTGCTGGACGATCCGGCGGACCGCGTCAAGGCGCTGCGTGACCGCGAGCTCAGCTCGAACCCGGGTGGCGCCGCCGCCGAGACCCCGAACCTCCTGCTGATGGACGGCGCGGACCACCGGCGGCTGCGCGCCGTCGTCAAGGAGGTCATCGTCCTGGTGGAGCCCCTGCCGGACGCCGTGCTCGCCGACCTCCGGATCGCGATTAGGGGGCTAAAGTCGCTCCCGCGGTTCGATCTGGTGGCCGATTTCGCCAGGCCGGTGGCGGCCAGGGTGACGGAGGCGATGCTCGGCACGGTCGAGCCACTCGGCGAGAAGCTGCTGACGAACCTCTCGGAGACCGCCGCGAACCTGGACGTCTGGTCGGGCGAGCCGGCCGGGGCCGACACCGCCGCGCTCAGGGTCGCGATGTTCTTCCTCAAGGCGACGGCCGTCGAAGGCGGCGGGCTGGCGCTGCTCCGTGAAGCGCACGAAGCAGGCCGGATCACCGAAGACGAGCTGATGATCACGCCCGTGATGCTCGCCCACGCGGCGTACGAGAACTCCATGAACTTCCTCGCCCTCGCCGGCCTCGAACTCCTACGCCGCCCAGACATCCTCGACGACGTACGCGGCCTGATCCACGAAATCGCCCCGACCCGCTTCGCCGCCCGCCGCGTGATCGCGCCGTTCACCTTGGCGGGCAAGGACTTCGCCGCCGGGGACAAACTGGCCATCCCGCTGGGCCCCGACGCGGAGCTCGCGTTCGGCCTCGGACGGCACACCTGTCCCGGCTCGCGAGTCGCGGTCACCGAGGGCGAAGTGGCGCTTCGCGCCCTTGCCGAGATCCTGACTCCCGACCATGTCGCCGAAGACGTGCGATACAAGACGCACGCCGTCTTCCACGGTGTCGAGCGGGCCATCGTCGCGTTGCGGGCCTGAGCGCTCAGGTCGCCAGCCAGTCGGTGTCGGCGAAATCGTCGTCGTCACCGCGTGCGGCCGCCCGCCGATGCCGCCCGGCCGGACGCTCTTCGGCGACCGGGGCCGGGGCAGGAGGCGGCGGAGAAGGAGACGGCACGGGAGGAGCGGGCCGGTACGCGATCGGCGGCTCGTCGGCCGCCCGGTACCCGGCGCGGCGCTCGTTCTCGGCCTCGTCCTCCTCGAACCCGAAGTCGCCGTCGTCCTCGACCTTTTCGCTGAGAGTCGACTCGGTCGCCCAGCCGCCCGCGGCCTCCGCTCGCTTCTTCTGCTCGAGCCGTGCCGTCAACGCCGCGCTCGTCTCCTGCTTGAGCTTGTCGCCGGCGGCCCGGGTCTCCTCGATCGCCTTGGTCGCCCGGTTGTCGACCAGGTACATCCGGTCGCCGTTCTCGCGCTCCAACCCGGCCAGCTTGTGCCGGAGTCTGGCGAGATCCTCCTCAGGATTCACTGATCCCTCCCCTGACCGCTAGCGGAAACCGATGACGCCGTCGTCGTCGAGCGAGCCGCTGATCCGGCTGCCCGTCGTCGTCGCGGTGTCGAACAGGCCGCCGTCGACCCGGTATCCGCTGGACGTGCGCTGCTGGTCTTCGCCGGACCCTTGTCCGCCTCCGGCCGCGCCGCCGCCCATCATGCCCATGCCGCCCATCATCCCCGCACCGGCCGCGGCCGGATCCTGGGCGCCCCCGCCAGGGGCGGAACCGAGTCCGGACGGCGCCGACGGACCGGACGCGCCGCCGCCGGATCCGGCCGGATCCGACGTGTCGCCGAGACCGTTGTCCCCACCGGCGAACGGGTCGTTCAACGACTGCGCCGTCGTCGATTCGGAGCCATCGTCCGCGGCCACCGCCACCGGTTCGGCCGGCTGACCTGGCACCGGCGCGGGCGCTCCGCCGCCGGTCCCGCCGGACGTGAAGTCGTGCGGGCGGACACCCTGTTCGGCCTGCTGACGCGCGGCCTCCTCGACCGGCCGGGCCGCGGCGGCGCCTTCCGCGGCGTGCCTTCCGGCGGGCTGCGGCGCGGCGTCCGGGCTCCGGCCGTCTTCACCCAAGGTGTACTTCGACGGCTGCCCCGATCCGTCGTCGACGGTCACCAGCGTCGGCCCGTCGGGACCGTTCGGCCGTTCCGCGGTGATCTTGAGACCGCCGTCTTCGATGTGGATCTTGCCGTCAGGGCCCGGCTGATGGACCTGCCGCGGGTCGGCCGCCTGCTCGGCGTCCGGAGCGGCCTTGCCGTCACCGAAGTCGAGGTCGTAGTCCTTGGCCTGGCCGGTGCCGTCCTGGACCGAGATGCCCATCTTCCCGTCGGCGCCGGGCTCGGCCATGGAAATCTTGCGGTCGCCCTGTTCGACCGTCACCGGCTCGGGCCGGGTGTCCTCGGTGCCGTTCTTGATCGCCTCACCCGTACGAGGGTCGATCGGATACGGCTCGCCGGTGGCCGGGTCGACGTCGAGCGGCTTGTCCGTGACCGGGTTCTTCTCCTGGCCCGGCACTTCGGGCTTCTCCGGCTGGATGTTCTCGTGATTACTCGGCGTCATGCGGCCCGCCCCGCCCCCGCCGGAAGACGGGGCACCACCAGTACCCGACGACGGACCGCCACCACCACCGGTGTCCTTGCCGCCACCGCCCTTCTCGACGGGCTTCTCGCCACCCGTCTCAGGAGTCTTGCCCAAATCCGCGAACGGGTTCTCGACCACCTGGCCGAGTGAGTCGAAGTACGCCTTCCACGCGCCGTTGATCGCGTCGCGCGTGTTCTTGCACACCAGCTGGAAATTCTCGATGTGCTTGCCGAACCAGGCGAGGAAGACGTTCTTCAGCCAGGCCACCGCCTGAGGTTTGAGTACCTCGTCGATGGTGCTCTGGTCGATGTCGCCGGCGTCGTCGTTGAACGCGTCCTTGGCTTCGATGCTCAGGAACTTGATGCAGTGGATGATGTCGTTCTGACTGCACGAGCCGTCCGCGATGCGGATGATCCGCTCGATGTCCTGCGCCGTCGCGCCGTCGATGTTGTCGGTGTACCACTTCTGCAGCCACTCGACCTTTTCGCGGCAGAACTTGCCCACCGAGGCGTTGGTCCGCAGAAGTCCGTCGCCCGCGGCTTTGAAGGCCTCGGCGACCAGACCGGTCTTGTCCGAATAGGCCTTCTGGTAGGCACGTGCCTGCTCGGCCGCGACGCCTTCCCAGGTGCCGAGCGAGTTCCCCAGCTTCCCGGAGACGTCCTGCGCCGACCCGGCGACGGCCGTGCCGACCGCGGTCAACTCGTCGGCGCTCGCCTTGAACAGGGTGAACGGGATGTTGTCCTGTTCGTGGTACAGCCGCTGGAGTTCGCCGAGGGAGACGGCCGCTCCGCCGCCCGCCAGGCTCAGCGCGCGGAGGTAGGCCGGGTGGAAGATCTCGTAGACCTTGAACCCCGACAGACCGGGGACCATGATGTCGTTCGAATTCGCGCAGCCCGGGTCGGTCTCGGTGGCGCGACCGGCGATCTCCTGGGTCTTCGCCGCGTCCGTGTTCAGTGCGTCGCGATCGCTCTGCCGCCCGGCGGCCTGGCTCGCGTCGTACTTCTCTTGCGCGGTCTTGTACGCCGCCTGGACGTCTTCGAGGTAACCGCTGTTGTCGCCGATGTCGCTTTCGGTGATCCAGTCACCGTTCATCGACTTGATGTAGTCCCGGAAGCCGTTTCGCTCGGCTTCGCTGGCGAACCCACAGCTTTCCGGGGTCTCGTCCTCGATGTAGTCGATGTAGTTGAGGGCGAGTTCGCGTTTGGTGTCGCGATCGATGTTCGGGTCGTTGAGGATCTTCTCGACTTCGGCCCGGCTGGGAATGTCGTGCCCGGTGTCGCCGCCGACGTCCGCGAGAGGCATCAGTGCTTCCTCATCTCGGCCGCGTTGGAGTCCTCATTGGACTGGTAAAGGTCCTTGGACGCCGCGAGTTTGCGGCCGAACTCGTCCGAGGCCGCGAGGTAACTGCGCGCACACTTCGCCAAGCGCTGGATGCTCGCCGAATAGCCGGTGAAGCAGTCCCCGTGCGCGGGCCCGAAACTCCCGGCGTTCAGGTTGATCTGCTCGACCGCCCCGATCGGCCCCTCACAAGCCTGCTTGGGCAGGTCCTGCAGGACCTTGGCCGCCTCGTTCAGCTGCGCCGGATCGACCTTGTGCCCGTTCCCCGTCACCGTCACCCTCCCCTAGGTATACGCACACGGAATGTACCGGGCCGGTAACCCGGGCGCAGCGACTTGGGAAGATCGTGAGAGGGCTTACGAGGCGGACGAGACGACACCCGCGAGCCGGTCGGCGGCCGCCTGTGCGGTGTCGTGGGCGGGGGCCTCGACCATGACGCGGACCAGCTGTTCGGTGCCCGACGGGCGCAGCAGGACACGGCCTTCTTCGCCGAGTTCGGCCTCGACGGCGCCGACGGCGTCGCGGACCGCGGCCGAGACGGCGACCGCCGCCTTGTCCGCCACCGGGACGTTCACCAGCACCTGCGGCAGGCGGTTCATGACCGCGGCGAGCTCGGCGAGCGACTTGCCGGTGGACGCCATGCGGCTCATCACCCGCAGCGCGGTGAGGAGACCGTCGCCGGTGGTCGCGTAGGCGGGAAGGACGACGTGGCCGGACTGCTCGCCGCCGAGCGCGAACCCGCTCGCGCGGAGCTCCTCGAGGACGTAGCGGTCACCGACGGCGGTGGTGACGAGGTTGATGTCGTGCGCGCGCATCGCCAGGTGCAGGCCGAGGTTGCTCATCACGGTCGCGACCAGGGTGTTCTTGGTCAGTTCGCCGGTCTCGGCGAGAGCGAGCGCGAGGACGGCCATGATCTGGTCGCCGTCGATGAGTTCACCCGCGGCGTCGACCGCGACACAGCGGTCGGCGTCACCGTCGTGCGCGATCCCGAGGTCCGCGCTGTGCTCGACGACGGCCGCACGCAACGCGTCCGGGTGATTCGACCCACAGTGCTCGTTGATGTTCACGCCATCGGGGTCGGCGTGGATCGCGATGACCTCGGCGCCGGCCTTGCGGTAGACCTCGGGGGCGGCGAAGGACGACGCGCCGTTGGCGCAGTCGACGACGACACGCAGGCCCGCGAGCGGGTGCGGGGTGGCCGAAAGCAGGTGCTGGATGTAGCGGTCACCCGCGTCCGCGACGTCCTTGACGCGGCCGACGCCGATGCCGGTCGGACGGGCGACGGGAGCGGCGAGACCGGCTTCGATCTCGTCCTCGATCCCGTCGGGGAGCTTGTGCCCGCCCGCCGCGAAGAGCTTGATGCCGTTGTCGGGCATGGGGTTGTGGGAGGCGGAGATCATCACGCCGAGATCCGCTTCGAGCGCGCCGACCAGGTACGCGACGGCGGGCGTCGGAAGGACGCCGAGGCGAAGCACATCGGCACCGGCGGAGGTGAGGCCCGCCACGACGGCGGCCTCGAGCATCTCGCCGCTGGCGCGCGGGTCACGGCCGACGACCGCGACCGGACGGTGCGAACGGTCGTGGGCCGCGAGGACGCGGGCGGCGCTGGCGGCGAGCGAGAGCGCCAGCTCCGGGGTCAGCTCCTCGTTGGCGAGGCCACGTACGCCGTCGGTACCGAATAGACGAGCCATCTGTCGACCTCCTTGAAAAACCACCACGACAACCTAGCCAGTACCCCCGGTTTCGCCTTTAGCGGGCTAAACGCGACGCGCGGAGCGCGTTTAGCCCGCTAAAGGCGAACGCGTGGGGCACGTGGGACTGCTGTGACAACGGGGCCCTCGGGCATGCCGAGACCCCGGAAACACGGAAGCGCCCATCCGAGAGACGGATGGGCGCTTCCGCGGGTTGCGCCAGAGGCGCGATCAGCGCTTGCTGTACTGCGGAGCCTTACGGGCCTTCTTGAGGCCGTACTTCTTCCGCTCCGTGGCGCGAGCGTCACGGGTGAGGAAGCCGGCCTTCTTCAGGGCCGGGCGGTCGTCGGCGTCGACCTCGACGAGCGCACGGGCGATCGCGAGACGGAGCGCACCGGCCTGGCCCGAGATCCCGCCACCGTGCAGGTTGGCGAAGATGTCGAACGAGTCGGGCTTGTCGACCGTCACCAGCGGCTCACGGATGAGCTGCTGGTGCACCTTGTTCGGGAAGTACTCTTCGAGCGTGCGGCCGTTGAGCTTGAACTCACCGGTACCGGGGACGACGCGCACCCGGACGACGGCCTCCTTGCGGCGGCCGACGGTCTGGGCGTTGCCGCCGGCGGCACGCGACGGGCGCGCGGTGCCGGGGGTCTCGCTCGTCGCGACGGCCTCGCCGACGGCGGGGGTCTCCGTGGTCGCGACGGCTTCGGTCGCGGTCTCCTCGGTGCTGGTCACAGACTGTTCCTCACTCACTGCGCGACCTGCGCGATCTTGGTGATCTCGCGCGCCTGCGGCTGCTGCGCGGCGTGCGGGTGCTCGGCGCCGGCGTAGACCTTGAGCTTCTTCGCCTGGGCGCGGCCGAGCTTGTTCTTCGGGAGCATGCCCTTGACGACCTTCTCGAGCAGGTGCTCGGGCTTGGTGTCGAGCAGTTCACCGAAGGAGCGCTTACGCAGACCACCGGGGTAACCGCTGTGCCGGTACGCGAACTTCTGCTCGCGCTTGTTACCGGTGAGCGCGACCTTCTCGGCGTTGACGATGATGACGAAGTCACCGGTGTCCACGTGCGGAGCGTAGGTCGGCTTGTGCTTGCCGCGCAGCAGCGTGGCGACCTCGGTCGCGAGCCGGCCGAGCACGACATCCTCGGCGTCGATCACGTGCCAGGCACGAGTGACGTCGCCGGGCTTGGGGCTGTACGTGGGCAAGGGTCTACCTCGTCGTCAACATTGCGTGTGGGTTCTGTGCGGGCCTAGCGCTTACGCGCCGCAGCGCACAACGACATATGAAGATACCCCCACGCCCGACCCTACTGCGAAGCGGGGGTCGGTCCGGGGTCCCATACTAGGACCGGCGCCCGGCGGGCGCCCCGCAACTGTACCTCGCCGGTGTGGCGGAACCGCCCACGGCATCGTCCTTCGCGGGAGAGGATGAGACGATCCGGACGCGCACCGCGCGCGGGGGACTCGATTCAGGGGAACGGCGATGAAGAAACGTCCAACGACCATCTTGTGCGTGCTGAGCGCCGTGCTGGTGCTCACCACCGCCTGCGGCCAGGGGCGCGCGGGCACGGCCGTGCCGAAGGGCGACGACGCGGCGACCTACGTCGGCACGAAGTTCGAGACGGCGATGAACAAGCTGCAGGACACCATCGGCGACCAGCGCGACGTCACCAGCGAGTCGGGCGCCTACTTCCGCTTCGACGAGAAGTACATCCGCAGCACGCTCTCGTCGGCCCGCACCGGTTCCCCGGAAGGCCGGGTCAGCCGTCAACGCTCGCAGAAGAACCCGGACGACAGCATCGACTGGTACACCCCGGCCGACGGCACCGTCGAATACGTGTACCTCGGCCCCGTCTACAAGAGCCTCGCCCCGACGCCGTGGGTTTCGATGCCGAAGTCGGAGACCGGGCTGACCATCCCCTGCGCCTGGGTCGGGATCATCACCGCCTGCAAGATGGCCGACGCGATCGCCGTGGCCTACAACGCGGACAAGAAGATCGTGAAGGGCGCGAAAAGCCTTCCGGAGAACCGGATCGAGCTGACCGCCGACGTCCCCTTCGGGAAGTTCATGGAACGCCGGGTGGAGATCCTGCCGCCGTCGATCAGCGGGGCGATCACCGGTGACATGAAGAAGGCCCCGGTCCGGACCACCGTCTCCCTCAACTCGGACGGGACGCTGAACCAGATCGTGATGGACGCCAAGATCGAGGGCGGCGGGCACAAGATCGAGCTGCGCTACGACTTCCGCTTCACCGGCAAAGCGAGCACGCAGGACCTGCCGAGGCTGCCGGACGCCTCGCAGATCACCGTGCTGCCGGACAAGGCGGCCAAGGACGATTTCAACCGCCGGTTCAACGAGTTGAAAGGCGTCTGAGGCATGACCGAACAGCAGCCGCAACAGCCGCAGCAGTGGTGGCAGCCGCCGGCGAACCCCGGAAACCAGCAGCAGGGTTGGCAGCAGGACGGCCAGGCGACCGGGCCGCATCCCGGGCAGTGGCAGCAGAACGACCCCAACGCCGCGACCACCGGTTCCTACACCGGGCAATGGCAGCAGCAGCCCGGCGTCACCGGCTCGTTTTCCGGGCCATGGCAACAGAACGCCGCACCCGCGCCGGGCACGGCATGGCAGCAACCGCAGCAGCAGCCCGCGCCGCAGCAGCAGGATTGGCAAGCCCCGCAACAGGTTCCGGGCACTCCCCCGCAGGGACAGTACGGCGGAGGCTTCCAGCAGGCACAGTCGTCGCAGTACGGCGGGCTCGGCGCTTTCGGCACGGAGCCCCCGAAGAAGCCCAAGGTTTCCAAGAAGACCTTGCTGATCGGCGGGATCGCGGCGGCCGTCGTGATCGCGGGCGGCGTCTCGGCTTGGCTGCTCGGCGCGTTCGCGGGTGACACTCTCGACGAGAAGTCGGTCCAGGACGGTGTCGTCCGCGTGCTCAACGAGCACTACGGGGAGCCGGACGTGAAGAACGTGACGTGTCCTTCCGGCCAACAGGTGGAGAACGGGACCACGTTCGATTGCTCGATCGATCTTTCGGGGCAGCAGAAGAAGGTCACCGTCCGGGTACTGAACACCACCCCGGAATTCGAGGTCGGCGCGCCGCACTGATCTCCGCCGGACACGGAAAAGCCGCGACGAACCCGTCGCGGCTTTTTCTTTCACACAAACGAAACGGCGGGCTCGGCATCCGAAGATGCCTGCCCGCCGTTGCTCGTTCGGAGCCGGAAGACTCAGAACAGGCCGGTGACGCCCTGTTCCGTGGCCTGGTAGCCGTCGGCCAGCTGCGGCAGCACGCCGGCGACCTGCGCGAGCAGCTGCTTGAGCTCCTCGAAGCTGTTGTCCCACTCCTGCTGAGCGGCCATGTACGCGACCTTCGCGTCACCGTCCCAGGTGTTGACCAGCGGCGACAGGTCGCTCTTCAGCTGCCCGAAGAGGGACTCCAGCTCGCCACCGGTGCTCTTGCAGTCGTCGGCCGCCGCGTGGATCGTGGCGTAATCGACCTTCATCTCGCCCATAAGTTCCTCCAGTCAGAAAGTAAGAAAGTCTTGGATTTGGTGCGGTGCGGCCGAATCAGCCGAGGACGCCGAAGCCCTGGTTGACCGACTTGATGAGCTCCTGCTGCTGCTGCTCGGTCGCGTTGTACTTCGAACCGGCCTGCTCGAGCAGGTCACCGATGTTCTGGAGGGACTGGTTGAGCTTACGGCCAGCACCGTCGAAGCGGGTCATGACGTTGTTGAACGCGAGCGCCGCGTCGCCGGTCCAGCCCGCGCGGGTGGCCTCGATGTTGTCGCGAAGCTTGCTCAGGTTCTGGTCCATCGAAACGCGGACCTCGGTCACGCGCTTCTCGGCCTCGGTGAACTGCTCAACTGTCCCGGTAAATCCGCCAGCCATGGGAGCTACCCCCTTCGTTCGTGGTTTATCCGTACTTGGTGAAGTTCGTTTGGTACGGACCTACGACGGAGACACTGCCACGTCTGGTTCCCTCTTGTCGCTCGTTGGTTTCAAGTAGTTGCTTGCGTTAACGCTCCGGGCGGGAACCGAACGCGGGAACCCGGTCAGCGCGCTGCGAATCGCGTGCCGAAAAGGGCTTTCACCACGCGATTTAGCAAACGCACAGTGGCCGGTCAATCGCCTCGGCTCATGATTCGCGACTGCGAAAAGTCCTCGTCGTCGTCACCCACACGTGGCCTTCTGGCCACCGGTTCTGGCCGAAGGGGAACCAAGTCTGCCGCTGCGGGCAAAGCGGGAACCGGAAGACCGGCGCCCGTGCGGAACCGTTTCGCCGCGTTCCGGACGGCGGCGGGGGTCGGCGCCGTCTCGCCGCCCGCGAGCCGTCCCTTGCCGAATTGCTTCGCCAGTTCCGCGTTCTCGCCACGGCGGCGTTCGTACCGTGCCTTGGCCGTTCGGGCGACCTGCCGGGCATAAGTGACCGCGTCCCGCCCCGTGCGGGCGAAGTGTTCGGCGGCGGTCTCGGGTTCGGGTGGCATTCGCCTCCCCCTTCAGTTGACGACCACCATCGTTTTGACGACCTGCTCGCAGGCCGCGCTCACGCGTTGTTCGAGCGGCGAGCCGGTGCCGTATTGGCAACCGATGTGGACGCGGGTTTTTCCCTGCGCGACGACGTACCAGTCGACACGCGCGCTCGGCTTGGTCTCTCGGTAGTAGATGACGGTCCGGCCGGCGTAGTTCGCGGAACCGTTGAAGCCACTGTACTTATGCGGTTTCTCCCGTGCCCCGGCGCTGAGTTCGTCGACGAGTTTCTGTCTGTCGGCCGTCGCGTCGTAGGCCATCACGTACTCCTGGGCGACCACCAGGTCGTCGCCGGTGAGGGAGTCGCTCGGGTGGATCACCACCTGACGGTTGGCGACGCGGTCGTCGGTTTGCGTCCAGTCCATCGGCGCGATGAAGCGATAGTCGTACTGGGCGAGCGTCCGGCCTTCCGGCTCGGCCTCCCCGCTGTTGACGGCGAAGAGGACGCCACCGACGACCGCCGCGACGGCGACCACGGCCGCGGCGATGATCCAGGGCGTCTTCTTGCCCTTCCCGCCGCGCTCGGCGGGTTTGGTCTCACGGGAAGGCTCACCCGGCCGCCACGGCGGCGGGGCCGCTATCCCCTGCTGTCCCATCGGAGGCGACGGCGGCCCCTGCTGCCGCGTCGCGTTTAGGGGGCTAAACGCGCTCTGCGGGTGCGGGGCGGGCTGGTGGGGGCCGGGCGGGAACTGGGGGCGCGGGTTTTCGGGGCGCCGATCGGCGGGGGCGGGCGCGGGGGCGCTACCGACGCGCGAGACCGCGGAACCCGCGAGCGACCCCGTCCGGTCCGGGTCGATCAGCACAGCGCGCAGGGCACCTCGGGCGACCACGGTCTCCGGCTGGTCCAGCGTGGTGGGCACGACACCGGTCCGCTCGTGCACCAGCCGGGACACCATCGGGATCCGGCTCGACCCGCCCACGAGGAAGATCGCCGTCAGCTGCTTCGGCCGCAGCCCGGAATCGCCGATCGCGGCCACGGTCAACTCGACCGCGCGTCCGAGCGGGCCCGCGATGATCCGCTCGAGGTCCTCCCTGGTCACGTGGGCGTCGGCGAACGGCGGCGGCATCGGAACGTCGGTGTACGCGTGCCGGGACAGCGTCTCCTTCGCGCCGCGCACGTCCTGCCGCAGCACCCGGCGGCGCCGCCGATCGGTGAGTTCGCGGCCTTCGACCAGCTTCCGCCATTCCGGCGGATCGACGGACGACACCAGCGAACCCACGTGCTCCAGGAGCGCCTGATCGACGTCCGCTCCCCCGAAGCTCGGATCCCCCCGGGTGGCCAGCACCTGGAACCCGGCGCGTTTAGCGGGCGAACTGCGATCCGCCGGGCTGCCGGGCATGCGCTGGACCACGGAGACGTCGACGGTGCCACCGCCGAGGTCGAGCACCGCCAGCGCGTCGCCGGGGCGGCCGCTGAACTCGACGGTGCGCTCGGAGTTGAGGTCGGCCGGAGCGAACGTCGCCGCGTGATAGACCGCCGCGGCGACCGGCTCCGGCACGAGCGCGACCTGACGTGCGAGCCCGCCCGCCGCCTGCCGGAGCAGACGGGTCCGGGTCGCGCCCCAATCGGCGGGGTGGGTCAGGACGAGCAGCTCGACCTCGGCGTCACCGGCGAGCCGGCGCGCCTCGGTCACCGCGCGTTTCAGCACGGCGTGGACGACGTCGGTCACGCGGAGGACGTTGTCGCCCAGCAGCAGGTCGCCTTCGTCGATCCGGCGCTTCGGATTCGGCTCGTAGCGCGACGGATCCACCGCCGCCTGCCGTTCCGCCTCCTGGCCGACGAACAGCGTCCCGTCCGGCGCGGCGTAGACCGCCGACGACATCAGGGGCTGCCCGTCCACCACGACGACCTGCGGCTCGCGGCCGTTGATCGAGGCGACTACGCAGGTGCTCGATGTCCCGAAGTCCACCGCTACCCGCACAGTCACTAGCCACTCCCGCAGATCGTCGTCGTCACCCCTCGCCCAGCCGGGACCTCACCTGGTTCCGCGGGAGGTCAGTCCGGCTGGATCCACGAGACCTGCATGAGCTGCTTGCCGTGCTTCCGGGTCACGAGGTTGCCTCGGCCCGGCGGCATCTGGCTCGGCTTCACGTTCGCGACGAGGTTGCCCTCGTCACGCGAGCCGTTCATGACCATACCGGGCGCCGCGATCTCCCTGAGCTTGCCGAGGATCGGGTCGAACATCGCCCGGCTCGCGCCACCGCTGCGGCGCACGACGATGACGTGCAGACCGACGTCCTTCGCCTGCGCGAGGAACTCGGCGAGCGGCTTCAGCGGGTTGCTCGTCTGCGTGGCGACCAGGTCGTAGTCGTCGACGATGATGAACAGTTCCGGACCGGTCCACCAGGACCGGGTCTTGAGCTGCTCCTGCGTGACGTCCGGACCGGGGAGCCGCCGGGTCATCGACCCGTGGACGTCCTTGACCATGCTGTCGAGCTGCGCGGCGGACACCGCGTAGCCGAGCAGCTGGTCCCCGCCGACGAAGCCGAGCATCGTGCGCCGGTAGTCGACGAGGATGATGACCGCTTCCTGCGTCGTATACCGCTCGGTGATGCCCCGGGTGATCTGGCGCAGCAGGTTCGTCTTGCCCGACTCGCCGTCCGCGAACGCGTAGAAGTGCGAATCGGAGGCGAAGTCGAGGTAGATCGGCTGGAGGTCTTCCTCGTTGACGCCGATCGGCACCAGCTTCGTGTTGCGCTTGGTGTCGATGGACAGGACCTCGTCGTAGGTGACCATCTCCGGCAGCAGGCGGACCTGCGGTGCCGGACGGCCCTTCCACGCCGCCTTGATCTTCGCCACCGCGTCGGCGACACCGGCCGCGACGTCGTCCGCGTTGCTCGAACCGTCGATGCGCGGAAGACCGGTCAGCAGGTGCAGCTTGTCCCTGGTGAGACCGCGGCCGGGACGGCCGGCCGGGACGTTCACCGCGACCCGGCGGTCGATGTCCGACTCGCTCGGGTCACCGAGACGCAGCTCGAACCGGGTGCCGATCATGTCCTTGATCGCCGGGCGGATGTCCGCCCACCGGTTCGCCGCGATGATGACGTGCACACCGTAGGAAAGACCCTGGGTGGCGAGCTTGGTGATCGAGGTCTCCAGCTCGTCGAAGTCGTCCCGCAGCGCCTTCCAGTTGTCGACGATCAGGAAGGCGTCACCGAAGGCGTCTTCCTCGGGCTTGATCTCGCCGCGCCGCTTGCGGTTGCGGAACTCGTTCATCGAGTCGATGCCCATGGCACCGAACCGGCCTTCCCGCTCGGTGAGCAGGGTGGTCAGCTCGGCCACGATCCGGCGGGCCTTGTCCGGCTCGCGGCGGGCGACGGCGACGCCACCGACGTGCGGCAGGCCCTGGAGACCGGCCAACGTACCGCCACCGAGGTCGAGCGCGTAGAACTGCGCTTCCTCGGGGGTGTGGGTCAGCGCCATGGACATGATCAGCGTCCGGAGCATGGTCGACTTGCCCGACTGCGGACCGCCGACGATCACACCGTGCCCGGCGCCACCGGAGAAGTCGGCCCACAGCAGGTCACGGCGCTGCTCGTACGGGCGGTCGACGATGCCCATCGGCACCTGCAGCCGTCCGTTGCCGAAGAACCCGACCGGGGAAAGACCGCGGTCGTCGGTGGGGTTCAGGTTCGGCAGCAGGGTGTCGAGCGAGTTCGGCTCCTTGAGCGGCGGCAGCCAGACCTCGTGCGCGGGCGGGCCCTGGCCGATCAGCCGGGACACGATCACGTCGAGCTCACTGGGCTCGACGGCCTCCTCCTGCTTGGCCTCTTCCACCGGCGCGGCCTCGATCTGCTGCGGCTCCGGCTCCTTCGGCAGTTCGACGAAGTCCGGGACGAACAGCTGCGGGCGCTTGTCCGCGCGAACCACCGTCGCGGCCGGGCCCGCCGCCTTGATCCCCGCGGGCCGGTACGGGCCCGAGACGTACGAGGCCTTGAAGCGGACCAGCGTCGAGGTGTCGTACTTGAGGTAACCGCCACCGGGCACGGACGGCAGCTCGAACGCGTCGGGCACGCCGATCGCGGCACGGGATTCCGCGGCGGAGAAGGTCTTCAGACCGATGCGGTAGGAAAGGTGCGAGTCGAGACCACGCAGCTTGCCCTCTTCCAGCCGCTGCGACGCGAGAAGCATGTGCATCTGCAGCGACCGGCCCAGACGGCCGATGGCGACGAACAGGTCGATGAAGTCCGGCTTCGCGGCCAGCAGCTCGGAGAACTCGTCACAGACGATGAAGAGCGCGGGCAGCGGGTCGAGGTCGGCGCCGTTCTCGCGGGCTTTCTCGTACTCCCAGACGTTCTTGAAGTTACCGCCGTTCTTCAGCGCCTCCTGGCGCCTGTTCATCTCGCCGGCCAGCGCGTCCTTCATCCGGTCGACCAGCGTGACCTCGTCCGCGAGGTTGGTGATGACCGCGGAGACGTGCGGCGCCGCGTCCAGACCGAGGAACGTCGCACCACCCTTGAAGTCGACGAGGACGAAGTTCAGCGTGCTCGACGAGTGCGTGGCGAGCATGCCCAGCACCAGGGTGCGGAGGAACTCCGACTTACCGGAACCGGTCGCCCCGATGCACAGGCCGTGCGGGCCCATGCCCTCCATCGCGGCTTCCTTGATGTCCAGCTCGACCGGCTGGCCGTACTCGCCGACACCGAACGGGACGCGGTAGCGGTCTCGCACCGGGCGCGGGCGCCAGGACTGCTGGACGTCGAAGGTCATCGGGTCGCCGGGGATGCCCAGCAGTTCGAGCAGACCGGGGTTGGACAGCAGCGGCTCTTCCTCGGCGGCGTCCTGCGCGGCGGTGCCGACGCGGTACGGGGCGAGGAGCCTCGCGAGGGCTTCGGCCTCGACCACGCTGAGCGTGTCCGGGCGGCCGAACCATTCGACGCCGCCGGCGCTGCGCGCGCCGAGACGGTCTTCTTCGACGACCAGCCGCAGACCGCGGCGGGCCGCGAGGTTGCCGATGGAGTCGGAAAGATCGATCAGGGTGACGCCGACCAGACCCTCTTCGAGGATGATCTGCTCCTCGCGGGTGACCTCGGCGTCGTCGACGATGATGACGATGTGCGGCTGGTCCGGGGCTGGCGTCGCGTTGCGGGAGAACCGCTGACGGTCACGGAGTTCCTCGTCGAGCCACTGCTCGATCTGCGCGAGGGAGCCTGCCATCATCCGCAGCTGGCCGATACCGTCGGCGAGCGCCGGATGCTGGGCGTGCGGCAGCCACTTCGCCCACTCCCACTCCTCCTTGGCGCGGCCCGCCGTCGCGACCGCGATGAGGACGTCGTCGGGGCTGTGGAAGGTGACCAGCTGCGCCAGCATCGCCCGGGTGAGACCGCGGGTGAGGCCGCGATCGCCCTGCATGCTGACCGCGGCGAACCCGCGGAGGGTGATCTGGGTCGGCAGGTCCGGGACGATCGAGTGCGCGCGGACGAACCGGCGCAGGGCGAGCGTGGCGATCGGCTCCAGCTCGTCGACCGGGCCGGTCTGCGGCGGCACCAGCCGCGTCGCGAGCCGGTGCGAACTGCGGCCGACACGGAGATGGAGGAAGTCCTGGTCGTTCTGGCGTCGCTCCCACATGCGGCGGCTCGCGGCCAGCGACCACATCGTCTGCGGGTCGGGGTGAACCCACTCGAGCGCGGCACGCTGGTCGACCATGGCCTCGCGGGCCCTGTCGCGCATCTGGCCGAGGTAGCGCAGGTAGTCCTTGCGGTCCTCGTCCATCTCGGCCTTTTTGGCGCCACCGCCCTTGCCCGCGCCGCCGGCCATCATGCCGACGGTGCTGAGCACCATCATGCCGCCCATCATCATCATCATGGGATTGCGTCCACCCGTGGTGAACATGAAGACCATCATCCCGATGGAGGCGACGATCATCACCGCGGGAAGCAACTTCATGACGATGTTGCCCGGGATGGTGCGCGGCACCTCAGGCGGCGGTTCGAGATGCACCTCGCCACCCGGCGGCCGAGGTGCCGCCAGGCGCGGTGACTTCTTGAACTGCAGCGTGCTCATCGAAGGACCCCTCTTCAAACTCGACGATGGCGGCCACCGTTGGTGCGCGTACTGGTGCGCGAGACAACCTATCGAACGTGGCCGGTGAAATCCGGACAACGCCGAGAACGACCCCGGACGAGGCCGTACGCCTGCCGGGAGTGTAGGACGCGGGCTCCGCCGACTTGCGTTTAGCGGCCTAAGTGCGATCCGGCGCCCCCGGGGCCCGACGTGCGTTTAGCCCCCTAATCGCGATCCGGCGGTCGGGGTCCGCTCAGGTGCCCACAGCTCCGGCGCGTCACGATCAGCCCGCTAAAGTCGACGCGCCGGCAGCTGATCTGAGGGGCTCGGAGGTCGCCTCTCCTACTTTTGCCGGTCTTTTTCCGACAGTCGATGATGTGGGCACCCGGGTTCGGTATAGGTTCCCCCGGGAGCAGACTCTCAGGGCAGGGGGAAGGCAGTGGCAACGGGCACGACGGTATTCAGCAGGGTGACGGTGGTCGCGCCACGCACCCGGATCGACGTGGCTTTGCCGGCTGACGTCGCGGTGGCGGACCTGCTGCCCATGCTGTTGGAGATGGCGAAGGAGGCGACGCCGGACGGCGGCGCCCGCCACGGCGGCTGGGCACTCGCGAAGCTGGGCGACGCGCCGCTCGACCCGAGCCGGACCCTCGCGTCCCTCGGTGTCGTCGACGGCGAGCTCCTCCAGCTGCGCAAGCGCAACGAAAACCCGCCGCCTCCGCTGTACGACGACGTCGTCGACGCGATCGCCGAGTCGTCCCCGGACAGCTTCCGTCCGTGGACCAAGGAGACGGCGCGCCGCTTCGGGCACATCGCGGGCGGGCTGGCGCTGTTCTTCGCGGCCCTCGCGCTCTTCACCAGCGGGTCGTTCTACGGCGGCAACGCACTCGCCGCCGCGATCGCGGGCGGCGTCGGCGCGATCGCGTGCGTCGCGATCGGCGCGACACTGGCCAAGGCCTACCAGGCCGAGGCGACCGGCGTGCTGATCGCCGCGGCGGGCGGGCTTCCGCTGGCCTTCGTCAGCGGCTTCTACATCGTGCCGGGGTTGTCCCTGTGGGCGAACCTGCTGCTCGCGAGCACTCTCGTGATCATCGTGGCGGCGGTCTGCATCCTCGTCATCGGGCACGGCATCACCACGTTCATCGCGGCCGCGACGACGGCCACGATCTCGGCGCTGACGTTCCTGGCCGCGACGCTCATCGACACTCCGATCGCCGGCATCGCGGCCGGCGCCACCGCGTTCTCGCTGGCGTGCATCTCGCTGCTGCCGCGCGCGACGATCAAACTCGCGGCCCTTCCGACGCCGCACGTTCCCGGTAGCGCCGAAGAGCTCAAGGAAGACTCGGGCTTCCCTGACTACCGCGCCATCGAACGCCGCACCGCGGTCGCGCACGAGTACATGACCGGCCTGCTGACCGGCTGCGGCGCGGCCACCGCGCTGTTCGCGATCATCGCCTCGACGTCTCCTTCGATCTTCGGCCCGATCCTCGGCGTGATCGCCACGCTGGTCCTGCTCCTGAGGGCGCGGGCGTACGCGAACGGCGCGCAGGCCATCGCCCTCTTGACCACCGGCATGGTGTCCGGCGCGGGCATCCTGCTCGGCTGGATGTGGTCGGCGAGCCCGTTGAACCGCGTCCTGTTCGTGTTCGGCGCGCTGCTGCTGATCGGCGCCGGCGCGCTCGTGGTCGGCGTGATCTTCCCGAACCAGCGCTTCTCGCCGCCGCTGCGGCGGACCGTGGAGATCTTCGAGGCCGTCTTCATCGCGACGGTGCTCCCGCTGGCGCTCGGCGTCATGGATCTCTACACGACGCTGCGCCACCTCAACTTCAAGTGACGACCCGATCGGATGATGCTCTGATGGCCGTAGCGCGGAAGTCCAGGGGGACGCGCGTCCGCCACCTCGGCCTCGCCGGACGTACCGGAACGGTGCTGCTGGCGGCCGGTATCGGTGTTCTCTCTCCGGCGTCGGTGGCACTTCCCGCCTGGGCGCAGCAAAGCAGCGTCGCGGCGGACTCCGACGGCTACTTCGCGACCCCGCCTCCGGTGGACAAGTCGAAGAAGCCGGCGGACGAGGGCAAGCCGGACAAGACCTACGAGAAGAAGACCGAGTGCGTGCAGCGCAGCAAGCTCGGCGGCGACCAGGTCGACATCAAGAACCGCCCGTGGGGCCAGGAGTACCTGCAGATCGAAAAGGTGCACCAGCTGATGCGCGGCGCCACCCAGTCGGTCGGCGGGGGCGTCAAGGTCGCCGTGATCGACACCGGCGTCACCGCGCACCCGTACTTCGGAGGCCGTGTCGAATCGGGTGGTGACTACGTCGCGACCCCCGGCGGCGGCAAGGCACCGGGACTCGAGGACTGTGACGGCCACGGCACCGAGGTCGCGGGGATCATCGCCGCGAATCCGCCCGACGCGAGCATCGGGTTCCGAGGAGTGGCACCCGACGCCACGATCCTGTCGATCCGTCAGTCCAGCCAGAACTACGAGGAAGCGGAGAAGAAGCCCGAGCCGCCGGCGTCCAGCGCCGCTCCGCCGTCTTCGTCGAACAATCCGGGATCGCAGCTTCCGCCGTCCTCACAGGGAAACGGTGCCGTCGGCGGCACCGCACCGGGTCAGGACAAGGGCGGGCGGCAGCAGGAACAGGGCAAGACCGCGGGCACGCTGAAGACGCTCGCGCAGGCCGTGGTCCGGTCCGTCGACAAGGGCGCCCAGGTGATCAACATGTCGGTCGACAACTGTCGTCAGGCGGACGGGAACATCACCCTCGGCGAGCAGCAGCTTCAGGCCGCGGTGAACTACGCCGTCGAGAACAACGTGGTCGTCGTCGCGGCGGCGGGCAACGTCGGCGAGAAATGCCCGCAGAACGATCAGCCGGACCCCAAGTCCCCCAAGATGATCGTCACGCCGCCGTGGTTCTCCGACGACGTCCTGTCGGTCGCGGCGATCGACGACACCGGCGGTGTCGCGGATTTCAGCGTCAACGGGCCGTGGGTCAGTGTGGCCGCTCCGGGCACCAAGATCATCTCGCTGGACCCGGCCGAGGGGTCGAGCAGCCTCGCCAACCTGACGATCGAGGGCAACGGGAAGCCCGGGGCCATCCAGGGCACCAGCTTCGCCGCGCCGTACGTCGCCGGACTCGCCGCTCTCGTGCGGGCGAAGTTCCCGGGACTGCCGGCTCGTGACGTGATGAACCGGATCAAGGCGACGGCGCAGCATCCGGCGGCACCAGGCGGACGGGACAACTTCGTCGGCTTCGGCGTCGTCGACCCGATCGCGGCGCTGACGGCGATCGTGCCGTCGGAGGCGGACAAGGCCAAGCCGGTCCCGCTGCCCGCGAATCTGCCGCCCGCGAACGACCGTGACCCCGCCCCGATGATCGTCGCGCTCGCCGGAACCGGCGGGGGCCTGGTGGCGCTGCTCGTCACGCTGTTCGTGGTCCACTCGGTCCGCCGCAACCGGCCTGCCACCCCTGCCCGCAAAACCCCGTAGGCGTCGACTTTAGCGGGCTAACCGTGATCCGAGCGGGACTCGCCTCGGAGCCGCCCAGATCGCGGTTAGCCCGCTAAAGTCGCTCCGCCGCTGGCGGCCTACTTGGTGGGCTTGGGCTTCGGAGCGGGCTTCGCCGGGGTGTCGTCCTCGCCGATAACAGGCGGGACGACCTGGCCGGGCTTGCCGACCACGTCGGACGGTTTCGAAGCGGGCCGCGTCTTCGACTGGTGGGCCGTCTGGCCTCCCCCGCCCATGCCGCCCATCATGGGCGCCATCCCCATCGGCATCATCGCCGATCCCGCCCCGGCGACACCATGCCCATGGGCCGGAGCGGTCTGAACGGGCGCGACCTCCGGGATCGGCGCCTGACCTTGCTCGATCAGAGGTTCCTGCGACCCGGTCTTCCTGCCGTCGGCCGAGGACGGCGACGTCGACTGTTCGTCGGACGTGGCAGACGTGGCAACGGAGTCCGCCTCAGCGGCGGCCTTCTCCGGCGCTGGCGCACCCGGCGCCTCGGAATCGTCGTGGAGTTTGAACTCGTCCTGCGGGTACCGGTGAGCGATCTCGATACTCCGCGAGCCGGCATCAGGATCGTCGACGCCGTCGCAAAACCGCACGAAGCCCTCGAGGACGTCGCGCGCGGCTTCGTAGAGGGCTTTGGCCGACTCCTGCGCCTCTTCCAGCTGAGTTCGCGCGCGCCGGACGCCACCGACCGGAAGCATCGCGGTCTCGGAGGTCAGCTCCGCGGTGTCCACCAGGATCTCGACGAGGTCGGTCAGGATGCGGCGGATCGACAACACCAGCTCGTCGAGCGAACCCGCCAAGGTGGTGAGGGCGTCTTCGACGTCGGAGCCCGCGGCGTTGATGTCCACGATGTAGGTGACGAAGGCGTCAGCGTCCTTGCCTGCCCACCCGGCGTCGAGGCGCCCGAGGTCCTCGGCCAGTTCTTTCGAAACGGTGCCCGCGGCCTTCGCCGCTTTCCGGAGCCGGTCCGCCTCGTCCTTCAACTCCTCCCAGCGCCCCGCCAGCGGGGTCAGGTAGGCCTCGACCGGATCGATCAGCCCCAGATGGCCGGACAGCTCCGAAAC
The DNA here is from genome assembly GCF_044547565.1 of Amycolatopsis sp. NPDC052450. NCBI lineage: Bacteria > Bacillati > Actinomycetota > Actinomycetes > Pseudonocardiales > Pseudonocardiaceae > Amycolatopsis > Amycolatopsis sp. NPDC052450. The sequence goes on from NZ_JBIUAQ010000005.1 coordinate 99,746, forward strand.
GAAGGCGAGATGCGGTGCCGCGGCCTCGACCAGCTCCTCACCACCCGAGCCGGTCGCGTTTAGGGGGCTAAACGCGCTCTGGGGCGCCACGGGAGCGGTGGCCGGACGAGCGGCGGCCATCGGGTGCGGGAGGGAATCCGTCGGGTTCTCCGATTCGGCGATCATGCGGTTCAGAGCTCCACGGCGCGCTTGATCATCTGCGCGGCCTCGTCGTCGTGCCCGGCATGCCGCGCGGTCACGGTGTGCAGTGCCTCGGACGCCGACCTCAGCGCGGCCGCGCCTTCCACCAGCTGACGTCGGATGGCTTCCGCCGCGCGCCCGTAGGACGCGCCGAGGCCCAGCTCCTCCCCCAACGTTCCGTGGGACTCGACGGTGACACCGTCCCCGGTCACCTCCGCGGCCGCCAGTTCGAGCTCTCCGGCGGCCGCGTCCACCCGCTTCGCATAGTCACCGACGACGACGCCGTCGATCTTCAGGCCGGCCACTGCACCCTCCACTCACCCGATACCGCTTGGGCGTTGAGACGCTCGCGCCGTCCGGCGGGTTCCCGCGATCAGTTACCCGCCGGAGCCTGCTGCGATTGCGTGGCGACCGAACCGGCCCGGTCGTCGATCGGCACGGTGTCGAACGTCCGGAGCACGTCCTGCGTGTTCAGCGAAGCGCCGTTGGGCAGGATCCTGATGATGGACTCCGGCGCGGGCACCCGCTTGTTGAGCCCGATCGAATCCGCCGTCACCGCGTCGGGGACGCCGTAACGGATCCCGCGATCGGAGATCAGCTGGATCGGTCCCTTGTCGAAGGTCTCCTTGCCGGTCGCCGACTGGACGACGGCAGCGAAACCGGGCTCCATGAAGAAACTGTTGATCGGGGCGCCCACCGGGCCGGGGGTGCCGATCTTGACGCCGGGCGCGGATCCGTCGGCGTTCCTGCCCTTCGGCAGCTTGTCGTCGACGAACACCGCCGTGTGCCCGTCCCGGTTGGTGCCCTCGCCCGCGATGGACCAGCCCAGGCACGAGACCCGTGAACCCTGGGTCGCGTTCAGCACCGTCGGCACCGTCTGGGGGTAGGCGTCGAGTTCGACGACCTGGGAGACGCGCGTGAGGTTGCGGATCTTGCCCAGCGGCACGGACATGACCGAAGTGCTGCCGTCGTTCTTCCCGGTCTGCACGATGTCCGCGACGGCCGGGGAAATGGGCTGGATCCCTTCCTTCGTGATGAGGTAGAAGTCCTTCCGCCCTTCGGCCTGCTCGGTGGAGAAGACGTCGCCGACCTTCATGTTTTCGATTTCGAAGTTGGGGGTCTCGCCGTCACCGGGGACGGACGGGAGCTTCAGCTCCGGCACCTCGGGAATCGCGTCGAGCAGCCCCTGGGAGATACCGCGGGGCTGGTCGGACAGCTTCAGCGCGGAACGGACGGCGCTCGCGTCCGGCTTGATCTCGGCCTTGACCGCGTTCGCGTTCCGGAGGTTGGGGTCCGGCCGCTGCCGGTAGATCAGGTACTCCCTGCCGTTGGCGCCCTTGGCGAGCAACGCCTCGTTCTGGCCGAGTTCGCGGTTCCCGAGCTGTTTCACACCCGCGTAGACGGTCGTCTCCGTCTTCGACAGATCCGGTTGGGGCACCGACGGGTCGTACATGACCTCGTCGCACACGCCCCAGTCCGCGGAGACACGCTGGCTTTCCGTCGGCATCAGCTGCGGGCCGTTCGGAATGCCCATGAGCTGACCGCGGGGAATGTTCTTCAGCTGTTCGTCCGAGACGACTGTGGGGTTCTTCACTTCGGATGCCTGCGTCGGCCCGGAAGGCTTGGCCCCCGCCTGCTGCGCCCCTTGTTTCGACTGCGCGATGATCAGCAGCCGCGCGGAGGCGAGGTTGAAGGTCGGAATCAGTTTCTTCGGATTCCCGGCCACGACGTACACCGTTCCGGACTGCTCGCCGATGACGATGTTGCCCGCGTCCGGCACGGACGGCTTCGGGCTCAGCAGGCCCCAGATGACGAAGACCAGGACGCCCAGCGCGGCCAGCACGACACCCACGATGGTGGCCCGCGTGTGCGTGCGCATCGGGTCGTGGAGCATGACGGCGTCGCGACGGACCAGCGCGGATTGCATCCGTCGCAGAACGAACTGGTAGGCCTGAACTTGAGACTTGGTAGTCGGTGTTGATGGCATTCTCGACCTACAGTCCTCCCCGTCGCGGTACGGTTCCGCAGGATAGCCGTACGGGGACCGTCTGGTGTGGGGTTTCTACCAACTCCAGCTAGTGTCAAGTTCCTCGGGACCGGCTTTCCGGGTACGCAGCACGCACGAGGGGAAGAGAAAGCGCGGATGTCCGTCACCACTCCTCCACGTCCGCCCGGCCCTCCGGGGCCGCAACCTCCTGGTCGTCCGCCGGGGCCGCCGCCAAGGCCCGGCAGACCGGGTGGTCCGGGCGGCCCGGCCGGAGGCCCGGGAGGTCCCGGAGTTCCTCGCGGTCCCGGTGGCCCAGGCGGCCCTGGAGGGCCTGGCGGACCGCAGGGTCCTGGCGGCCCCGGTGGTCCGGGAGGGCCCAAGGGTCCCGGCGGACCTGGTGGCCCAGGGGGTCCTGGTGGGCCAGGTGGCCCGGGCGGTCCCCCGTCCGGCGGCCCCGGCCCGCAGTCCGGCCCTCCGCCCGCTCCGGCGGCGCGGATCGCCGCGCCCACGCGGCGCCGGACCGGTGGGATCAACCTCGGCCCGCTCCCGGTGGCGAACCTGGTCGTGCTCGAACTCGGGCTCGCGATCGGCCTCGTCCTGCTCGCGATCAACATGAAGCTCAAGTACGTCGCGATCGGCGTACTCGGGGTCGCGATCGTCATCGCGTTCCTCCGCTGGGGCGGCCGCTGGTTCACCCAATGGGCCGGCCTCACCATGCGGTACATGTTCCGTTCACACGATCGTGTGGCGAATCCGCTTCCGCCGAGCAGCATCGAGTCGCTCGCCGCCGAAGAGGACGCCGTCACCGGCCCTGACGACGCCCGGGTGAACCTGCTCCGCCTCGCCGTTCCCGACCTCGTCGTCGCGCACGGCGTGGACCACGAACGTCAGCAGGTCGGCCTCGCCTGGAACGACGGGACGTGGACCGCCGTCCTGCTCGTCGAACCCGCGCCCGCGCTGATCACCCAGGCGGGTGGCGCGCCGAGCCTGCCGCTGTCCGCGCTCGCGCCGTGCCTCGAAGACCGCGGTGTGGTCCTCGACTCGATCCAGATGATCTGGCACTGCTACCCGGGCAGCGCCGCGCTTCCGTCGGACTCGCCGGCCCTCAGCTCCTACATGGAGGTGCTCGGCCCGCTGCCCGCTGCCGCGCGGCGGACGACCTGGGTCGCCATCCGGCTCGACCCGCGCCGATGCCCGGCCGCCATCCGCGAACGTGGCGGCGGCGTCGTCGGTGCGCATCGCGCGCTGATCGGCGCGCTGTCGCGGGTGCGCAACGCCTTGGAGTCGCAAGGCGTGCCGACCCGGCCGCTCGATCCGGACGAGCTGCTGCGGTCCAGCATTTCGGCCGCGGAGCTGACCGCGGTCGCCGGCTCGCAGGGGAAGGTCGGTCTGCAGGAGCGCTGGACCGGCGTCACCGCGGCGGGCATCGGGCACGCGAGTTACGCGATCACCAGCTGGCCGAAGGGCAAGATCAGCGGCAGCCTGAACGCGCTGACCAGTGTCCGCGCGTTGTCGGCGACGGTGGCGATGTCGATCTCGCCGTCCGCGGACGAAGGCAAGATCGGCCTGCGGGGAATCGTTCGGCTGAGCGCGCGGAACCCCCGTGAACTGGACGCCGCCGACCAGCGGCTGCAGGGCATCTCGGACCGGCTGGGAGTGGCGTTGACGCCGCTGCGCGGCCTGCAGATCTCCGGGTTCTCCGCGACATTGCCGATCGGAGGCACCGCATGAGCACCCGCATGCGCGACGCCGGCCAGAGCGCCGGTGTCGCCCCGGAATTCACCGTCGACCCGGCGATGCTCGACGCGATCAGTCCGTCCGGTGACCGAGGCGGCATCGTCCTCGGCTCCGGGCTCAAGGGTGAGCCGCTGACGATTTCCGCGCTGCGCTCGGCGCCGACCCGGATCGTGCTCGTCGGTGGCCTGTACCTGGCTCGTCAGGTGGCGCTGCGGGCGATGGCGGTGGGGGCGTGGGTCGTCGTGGCGACCGGGCGTCCCGCCGCCTGGCAGGTTCTCCCGCAGGCCGCGGGAAATCAGCCCAACGGCAGGCCTTCGCCGCTGGTGCAGATCCGGCGGCTGTCGCCGGTGGACCTCCCGCGCCCGTCCGAGGACGCGCCGCTGCTGGTCGTGACCGACGGCGGGCCGACCCCGCAGGACCTGTTCCCGCCGCGTTCGCCGTGGCAGACGACGGTCTACGTGCTGCCGTATCTGCATCCGCAGGCCGGGGCGACCGCGAACGCGGCCGACCTCGTGCTGATGCAGCGGCTCCCGCCCGGCCAGGCCGAACTCGCCGCGCGGATCTGGCGGCTCCCGCCCCAGATGATGAAACAGCTCACGACGTTGAAGGACGACCAGGTCGTCGCTCTGGGCCGGAACCTCTGGCGCCCTCTTCGCCTGGTCACCACGGCGAAAGAGCAGCAGATCCTGGGCCCCGTACGCCGCGGCGACTGACCCGACGCGGCGACTTTAGCGGGCTAACCGCGCTCCGCGGGGGCACTGTCCATATCGGACGGTGCCCCCGTTTTGCGTCCGCCGCGCGTCGCGTTTAGGCCGCTAAAGTCGACCTGGGACGCGGGCTTTGGGCGTCAAGAGGGAATCGCGCAGGCTGTGGATAAGCCGGGGGTTGTGGATAGATCGACCCAGAAAGGCAGTGGCGGCCGCGCCTTGTCGGTCTTGCCGATCACCGTATCGGCATGACCAAACCTTTCGATTCATCTCACCTTCCCGAAGTCTTCCGTGGCTCAGACGCACGCAAGGCAGGCCTGATCACGGCCAGCCGCCTGCGTGGCCCGAGCGTCCGGCGTCTGTTCCAGGACGTCTACACGCGCGCTGACGTCGAGGTCACGCACGAACTACGTTGCCGCGGGGCCGCGTTACTGGCACCGCCGGAAGCCGTGCTGACCGGGCGATCGGCCGCGACCGTCCAGGGCGTCCAGCTGGCCAAGCCCCATGATCCGGTCGAGATGGTCGTACCGGAGAAACAACGCTTCGGCCCGATCGTCGGTATCAAGATTCGGCGGACCGAGATAAAACCCGAAGAATCGAGGCCGTGGAACGGAATCCGCATCGCACGGAGAAGTCGGATCGCGCTGGACCTGCTCCTCCGGCTTTCTCCTCGTAAATCCGGGTGGGTACGGCGGCTCCGCATCGGCGTCCCCGATCTGGACCAGTTCATGAGGGCCGAGAAACTGACCGACCTGCACCTCAACGGAGAGTTCTACGGTCGCCGTAATCGAGGCATCCGCTTGGCCAGGCACGCTTTACGCCTGTCCGACCCTCGCGCGGAGTCACCACCGGAATCGGAACTGCGGATCGTGTTGGCCGCCGGCGGCATTACCGCGACACCTCAGCTCGAGGTCTTCTCCCGAACGGGTCATTTCGTCGCTCGTCTCGACCTCGGCGACGAGACGTACCGGGTCGCCATCGAATACGACGGCCGATGGCACAACACGCCAAAGCAACGAGCCCACGACCGCAAACGGCGAAGACGGGCGGAGGCCGAGGGCTGGCGTTTCGTCATCGTCACCGCGGATGACCTGGCGAACGACTTCAAAGGCATCGTCGAGGCCGTGTGGCAGGCCCGCCGCGGCGCGTTTAGCCCGCTAACTGCACCGGCCCCGGATCAGGAGGAGGTACGTATGGCCCGCGTTTGATCCGCGCGGGCGGCGAGTTCGGTGTCCTGCGGGTAGTCGACGGCCATCAGCGTCAGGCCGTGTGCGGGAGCGACAGCGCTGTCACGCGTCCGGCTCTCCAGAACAGCGCCGGGCCAATCGAGCGGGCGACGGCCGTCGCCGACCAAGAGCAGTGCCCCCACGAGGCTACGCACCATCGAATGACAGAACGCGTCAGCGGAGACCGCGACCTCGACCGCGTGCGGTCCGGTGCGCCGCCATTCGAGCCGCTGCAGCTCGCGAATGGTCGTCCCGCCTTCACGCTGCTTACAGAAGGCAGCGAAGTCCTGAAGTCCCAAGAGAGCCGACGACGCCTCGTTCATCGCATCGACCGAGAGCGGGCGGGGCCAGGCCAGAGTGTCGTGACGCCGCAACGGATCCACGCCCCATGGCGCATCCGAAACACGGTAAAGGTAGTGACGCCGCACGGCCGAGAACCGCGCGTCGAACCCAGGCGCCGCGACCCGTGCGTCCAACACCCGCACGTCCCCCGGCAGGTACCGATTCCAGCGGTGACGCATCCGCCCCAGGTCAGGAATGCCCTGCTCGTCCAGTTCCAGGCGGCCGGAGCGCGTTTTGCCCGCTAAAGGCGACACATCGACGTGGACCACCTGGCCGGACGCGTGCACACCGGCATCGGTGCGGCCGGCGACGACGACGGACTTCGGGACCGATGCTCCTGGGGGCTGCTTCGCGAGCGCCTCTTCGAGAATGCCCTGCACCGTGCGCCGCCCGGGCTGCCGCGCCCAGCCGGAGAAATCGGTGCCGTCGTAGGAAACATCCAGACGCAGACGAACGAGCCCGCCCTCCGCAGTGGGAGTGGCGGGCTCGTCCGGGGTGTTCGGTGCCGTCAGGACGTCAGTCCTTCTTGCTGTCCGCGTCCGCGGCGGGGGCCTCAGCGGCCTCGTCGGCGGCGGGAGCCTCGGTGGCCTCCGGAGCCTCGGTGGCGGCCGTGTCGGCAACCTCAGGGGCCTCGGTGGTCTCCTCGGCGGCCGGGGCGGCAGCCTTCGGCTCGTCCTTGGCGAACTTCGTCTTGCGCGCGGCCTCGGCCTCGGCGGTGACGGTCTTCTCGGCAACCAGCTCGATGACGGCCATGGGGGCGTTGTCGCCCTTGCGTGCCATCGTCTTGGTGATCCGGGTGTAGCCACCCGGACGCTCCGCGAAGAACGGACCGATCTCGGCGATCAGCTTGTGCACGACATCCTTGTCGCGCACGATGCGCTGGATCTGACGACGGTTGTGCAGGTCGCCCCGCTTCGCCTTCGTGATCAGCTTCTCGGCCAGCGGGCGCACCCGCCGGGCCTTCGCCTCGGTCGTCGTGATCTTTCCGTGCTCGAACAGCTGGGTGGCCAGGTTGGCCAGGATCAGCCGTTCGTGCGCGGGCGACCCGCCGAGACGGGGTCCCTTTGTGGGGGTGGGCATCGGTTCTCCTCGTTCAGCTCACAGCTGGAGGCCGGGGCTCCCCCACCCCTACCGGTGAGGGAGCCGAAGCTGGCCTTACAGCTGCTCCGTCTCTGCGTAGTCCTGGCCATCGTCGTGGCCGTTGTCCGAAATTCCGTCCGTGATGCTGTCGACGCCCTCGGACCAGCCTTCACCGTCGTAGCTGGCCGCGGCCGCGGTCGGGTCGAACCCGGGCGGGCTGTCCTTCAGCGCGAGGCCGAGACCGACGAGCTTGAGCTTGACCTCGTCGATCGACTTCGCACCGAAGTTGCGGATGTCCAGCAGGTCGGCCTCGCTGCGCGAGACCAGTTCGCCGACGGTGTGGATGCCCTCGCGCTTGAGGCAGTTGTACGACCGGACGGTGAGGTCCAGGTCCTCGATCGGCATCGCGTAGGCGGCGATGGTGTCCGCCTCCTGCGGCGACGGGCCGATCTCGATGCCTTCGGCGTCGACGTTCAGCTCGCGCGCGAGACCGAACAGCTCCACCAGCGTCTTACCGGCCGACGCGACAGCGTCCCGCGGCGTGATCGACGGCTTCGTCTCCACGTCCAGGATCAGCTTGTCGAAGTCGGTGCGCTGCTCGACACGGGTCGCCTCGACCTTGTACGTCACCTTCAGCACCGGGGAGTAGATGGAGTCGACCGGGATCCGGCCGATCTCCGCGCCCGCCTGCTTGTTCTGCAGGGCCGGAACGTAACCGCGGCCGCGCTCGACGACGAGCTCGATCTCGAGCTTGCCCTTGCCGTTCAGCGACGCGATGTGCAGATCCGGGTTGTGCACGGTGACACCGGCCGGGGGCACGATGTCGGCAGCGGTGACCTCACCGGGGCCCTGCTTGCGCAGGTACATGGTGACCGGCTCGTCCTCTTCCGAGGAGACCACGAGCTCCTTGAGGTTCAGGATGATGTCGGTGACGTCTTCCTTCACCCCGGGAACGGTGGTGAACTCGTGCAGCACGCCGTCGATGCGGATGCTCGTCACGGCCGCGCCCGGAATGGACGACAGCAGCGTGCGACGCAGCGAGTTGCCGAGCGTGTAGCCGAAGCCGGGCTCCAGCGGTTCGATGGTGAACCGGGAGCGGGTCTCGTTGACCGTCTCTTCGCCGAGAGCCGGCCGCTGGGAAATCAGCATCTTTCCTAATTCCTTTCCAAACGGCGCCCGCCATATGACACCGAAAGGGATGGCGAAACGGCGGCGCACTCCGGGCGCCGCCGCCCGTGCCCACACCGGGCCGGGGTTTCCCCGGCCCGGTGATGGATCACTTCGAGTAGAGCTCGACGATCAGCTGTTCCTGGACCGGAACGTCGATCTGAGCGCGCTCCGGGAGCTGGTGGACCAGCACACGGAGGTTGGACGGAACAACCTGGAGCCACGCGGGAACGGGACGCTCGCCGAACGACTCCTTGGCAGCGACGAAGGGCAGCATCGCGAACGACTTCGGCCGCACGTCGATGATGTCCCACTTGCTGACCTGGTACGAGGGCACGTTGACCTTGACGCCGTTGACCACGAAGTGACCGTGGCTCACCAGCTGACGCGCCTGACGGCGGGTGCGGGCGATGCCGGCGCGGTAGATCACGTTGTCCAGACGGGACTCGAGGATCTGCAGCAGGTTCTCACCGGTCTTACCCGGACGCCGGACGGCTTCCTTGTAGTACCGGACGAACTGACGCTCGAGAACGCCGTAGGTGTAGCGAGCCTTCTGCTTCTCCTGCGACTGCAGGAGGTACTCGGACTCCTTGATGCGCCCGCGGCCGTGCTGGCCCGGCGGGTAGGGGCGACGCTCGAAAGCCTGGTCGCCGCCGATGAGGTCAACCTTGAGGCGACGCGAAATACGCGTCGCGGGGCCGGTGTAACGAGCCATTTCTTCTTACTCCTCCCCGTTCCTCAGACCCGGCGCCGCTTGGGCGGGCGGCAGCCGTTGTGAGGCTGCGGGGTCACGTCCTGGATGGTGCCGACCTCGAGGCCGGCGGCCTGCAGCGAGCGGATCGCCGTCTCGCGACCCGAACCCGGGCCCTTCACGAAGACGTCGACCTTCTTCATGCCGTGCTCGGCAGCCTTGCGGGCGGCGCTCTCGGCGGCCATCTGCGCGGCGAACGGGGTGGACTTACGCGAGCCCTTGAAGCCCACGTGACCACTCGACGCCCACGCGATCACGGCACCGGTCGGGTCCGTGATCGAGACGATGGTGTTGTTGAAGGTGCTCTTGATGTGCGCGTGACCGTGCGCGACATTCTTCTTTTCCTTACGGCGGACCTTCTTGGCCCCCGCCGCAGTACGAGACTTCGGTGGCATGTTTTGAGGGTTCTCCTGTTAGCGCGCGTTCTCTTGGTGAGCGGCGACCGCTTCGGCCTGGCCGCGCCGGATGATCGAACCGGCGTCGGTGTACAGGTTGCGGAGCGCCATCGGGCGGGCGTAAAGCGCCTTGGGCGAGACACAAGCCGAGCCACGACGGCGGACGCCGCCCATCTGCACGACCTTCTTGCCCTGGACGCTCACTTCTTGCCAGCCTTCTTCTTGCCGGCGACCGTCTTCTTCGGACCCTTACGGGTGCGGGCGTTCGTCTTGGTGCGCTGACCACGGACGGGAAGTCCGCGACGCCAGCGAAGGCCCTCGTAGCACCCGATCTCGATCTTCCGACGGATGTCGGCGTTCACCTCGCGGCGAAGGTCACCCTCGACCTTGAAGTTCTCCTCGATGTAGACCCGCAGCTTGGCGAGGTCGTCATCGCTCAGATCCTTGACGCGAGTGTCCGCGTTGAGCTCGGCAGCCGCGATGAGCTGCTTCGAGCGGGTACGGCCGATGCCGTAGATGTAAGTCAGCGCGATCTCCAACCGCTTTTCGCGGGGGAGGTCTACGCCAGCGAGTCGTGCCATTGGCGTTGATGCTCCTTCATAGAATTCATCTTCAGGTCTGCTCCCCGTCCGGTTCCGGGACCGACTCGCCTGTCGTGCCCTTGGCTTGCGCTTCGGGTGTCCCGGCCTCGGCCTGAAGTCCGAGGGTGAACCGGGCCGTTCGCACGGCCCGGCAGGTGCGGGGAGATTGTGTAGCCGTCAATCCACTCTGTACGAGTGCGAGTGATCAGCCCTGCCGCTGCTTGTGCCGCAGGTTCTCGCAGATCACCATGATCCGGCCGTGACGGCGGATCACCTTGCACTTGTCGCAGATCTTCTTGACGCTCGGCTGGACCTTCACGTCTCCTGCTCTCCTGCTTGTGCTAACTCGTCGTGATCACTTGTAGCGGTAGACGATGCGACCACGAGACAAGTCGTAGGGCGAGAGCTCCACGACAACCCTGTCCTCGGGCAGAATGCGGATGTAGTGCTGCCGCATCTTGCCGCTGATGTGTGCAAGGACCTTGTGGCCGTTCTCCAACTCGACGCGGAACATCGCGTTGGGGAGCGGCTCGACTACGCGGCCTTCGACCTCGATGGCCCCGTCTTTCTTGCCCATGTCCTCCGCATTTCCTGTCGCTACGCTGTGTTATCAGTCAGAGCTTGAGTGCTTGGCTGGGTGGTGCATCGGCACACTCCATCCCGGGTCCAATGTCCGTTCGCGAGAATTCACGAGCGCGCAGGATCCGGGCGCGATGAGTACACCGACTTGACAGTGTACGCAACCCGTGTCGTGAGCCCCAAACGGGGGGTGACTGTGTTAGATGACCCCTGAGTCCGCCTGCTGCGACCTCTACCATCGTACGCCCTCGCCGACCTGCGTTTAGCGGGCTAAACGCGATCCGGCCGGCCTGAGACCTGGCGCGCTCCGCGGGCGAGGTGCACCCGATGGGGGTAGCGGGCTACGGCCCCGGCCGCGCGGCCTGAGGCACTGCGCCGACCTGCGGGCGGACTTGCGTTTCGCGGGCTAACTGCGATCCGGGCGCGTTCGACTTTAGCCCCCTAAACGCGCTCCGGTGATCGCGTTTAGGGGGCTAAACGCAGGTCGGGGCGACTTGCGTTCAGCGGGCTAAACGCGATCCGAGAGCGGGGAGGCCGAGGTCAGGCGTCTTCGGGGGCGGTCAGCACCCACGGGCCGTCGTCGGTGATCGCGACGGTGTGCTCCCAGTGCGCGGCCCGCGAGCCGTCCGCGGTCACGACGGTCCACCCGTCGTCGAGCTCGACGGTCTCACCGCCGCCACCGGTCAGCATGGGCTCGATCGCGAGCGCCATGCCGGTCTTGAGCCGCGGGCCCTTGCCCGGTTTGCCCAGGTTCGGCAGGAACGGGTCCATGTGCATCTGGCGCCCGATGCCGTGACCGCCGTACTCGACGATCATCCCGTACTCGATGCCGTCTTCCTGGCTCGCCTTCTCGGCCGCGGTCTGCACCGCGTGCGAGATGTCCGTGAGCCGTCCGCCGGACGACACCGCGGCGATTCCCGCCCACATCGCAGCCTCGGTGGCGGCCGAAAGCGCCAGATCCGCCTTCGACACCTCACCGATCGCGAGGGTGACCGCGGAGTCGCCATGCCAGCCGTCGAGGATGGCGCCGCAATCCACCGAGATGATGTCGCCGTCGTTCAGGGCCTGCGTCTTCGACGGGATGCCGTGGACGATCTGCTCGTTCACCGAAGCGCAGATCGACGCCGGAAAGCCGTGGTACCCCTTGAACGAGGGCACCGCGCCGGCGTCGCGGATCGTCTGCTCGGCGAGTTCGTCGAGATCGGCCGTGGTCGCCCCCGGCTTGGCGATCTCGCGCACCGCGGTGAGGGTGCGCCAGACGACCAGTCCGGCGGCCCGCATCGCCTGGAGCTCGCCAGGGGTCTTGATTTCGATCATGCGCCCACGACGAAGCCGTTGCAGTACACGCAGTCCTCCGAGGTTCACGTGCGGTCGCGCAGCGCTTCCAGCACGCGGGCGGAGATCTCGTCGACCGTGCCGACACCGTCGACGGTGACCAGGATGTCCGCGTAGTACTCGAGCAGCGGAGCCGTCTCGGACACGTAGATCTGCTGACGACGACGGATGACCTCTTCGGTGTCGTCCGAGCGGCCGCGGGACAGCAGCCGCTCGACGACGACGTCTTCCGAGACCTGGAGCTGGATGACCGCGTTCAGCTTGGTGTCGACCTCGCCGAGGATCTCGCCGAGAACGTCGGCCTGCTTGGTGTTCCGAGGGAACCCGTCCAGCAGGAAACCGACCTTGGCGTCAGGTTCGGCAAGGCGCTCGCGCACCATCTCGTTCGTGACCGCGTCGGGCACGAGTTCGCCGGAATCCAGGTAGCGCTTGGCCTCCTGGCCCAGCGGCGTCTGCTCCCCCACGTGGGCGCGGAACAGATCGCCGGTCGAGATGTGCGGGATCCGGAGCTTCTCCGACAGTGCTACCGCCTGAGTACCTTTGCCCGCGCCAGGAGGGCCAACGAGAACCAGGCGCGTCACTTCAAGAACCCTTCGTAGTTACGTTGCATCAGCTGGCTTTCGATCTGCTTCACGGTGTCGAGACCGACACCGACCATGATCAGCACAGCCGTGCCACCGAACGGGAAGTTCTGGTTGTTCCCGCTACCGGTAACGGACAGGAAGAAGTTCGGAAGGATCGCGATGATGCCCAGGTACAGCGAGCCCGGCAGGGTGATGCGGCCGAGGACGTAGCTGAGGTACTCCGCGGTGGGTCGGCCCGGGCGGATACCCGGGATGAAGCCACCGAACTTCTTCATTTCTTCCGCACGCTCGTCCACGTTGAACGTGATCGTGATGTAGAAGTACGTGAAGAAGATGATCAACGCGAAGTACAGCAGGACGTGCGCCCAGCTGGACTGGTTGACGATGTAGTTCTGGATGAAGACCTGCCAGCCCGCGTTGCTGTTGGGGTCGGCGACGAGGCGGCTGATCAGGTCCGGCAGGTAGAGCAGCGACGAGGCGAAGATGACCGGGATGACACCGGCCTGGTTCACCTTGATCGGCAGGTACGTCGAGGTACCGCCGTACATGCGGCGGCCGATCATGCGCTTGGCGTACTGCACCGGGATCCGGCGCTGGCCCTGCTCGACGAAGATGACGCTGGCGATGATCACCAGGCCGAACACACAGATCAGGGTGAAGACCACCGGGCCGGCGCTGCTGAGGATGTTGCCACCCTCGATCGGGATCCGGGCCGCGATGTTCAGGAAGATGAGGACGGACATGCCGTTGCCGACGCCGCGCTCGGTGATCAGCTCACCCAGCCACATCATGACGGCGGTACCGGCGGTCATCGTGATGACGATGATGGCCAGCGTGTAGACGCTGTTGTCCGGGATGATCGCGGTGTCGCACTGCGGGAAGAGCTGCTTGCGGTCGGCGAGCGCCACCACACCGGTGGCCTGCAGGATCGCGAGGGCGATCGTCAGGTACCGGGTGTACTGGGTCAGCTTGCCCTGGCCGGCCTGGCCTTCCTTCTTCAGTTCCTCGAACCGCGGGATGACCACGGTGAGGAGCTGGACGATGATGCTCGCCGTGATGTACGGCATGATGCCGGTCGAGAACAGCGACAGCTGCAGCAGTGCACCGCCACTGAACAGGTTCAGCAGCTGATAGACGCCCTCCTGCGACCCGGTCTCCGTACATTGCTGCACGGCGGAATACGAGATACCCGGGGCCGGAATGGTGGCACCGATTCGGTAGACCGCGACGATGGCTAGCGTGAACAGGATCTTCTTACGTAGATCCGGCGTCGCTAGAGCCGAGCGGAAGGCGCTGAGCACGCGGGGAACCTCCTCGGCGTCGTCGGCTGTCTTACCGACGATCGGCTTGGCCGGCCTGGGGCCGGCGGGAACACACAGCTTTCTGGCACAAGCCAGGAACGCTTCGGGGCACACTCGTCCCGAAGCGTGTCGCCGACTCTAACAGCTTCACAGGGCGTGTCCGCAGTGCGTGTGGGTTTTCCGGACGAAGGTTGGTCCGAGGGGTTGATCGACTTGTGCTTCTCGCTCCGGGACCTTGACAGAACGCCTTGTCGTTACTCACTTTCCTGGCCCCACCGGATCGCACTTAGCCCGCTAAACGCGCTGTGATCAGGGGCGGGGATCAGGAGTTCGAAGCGGCGAGGGCGCCCGCCATCCCGAGGAGCACGACGCCGGTTCCGCGGTCGACGTTGCGAGTCGCGCGGCGGGACAGCCGGAGCGACTTCACGAGCGCTCCTGCCCCGACATAGGTCGCGCCCGCGATGAACTCAGCGAGCAGGTAGACGGCGCCGAGGATCGCGATCTGGTTGGAAAAGGAGCCGTGAGCTGCGTCGATGAACTGGGGTACGAACGCGGTGAAGATGAGGATCGCCTTCGGGTTCGTGATCGCGACGACGAATTCCTTCCTCGCGATCCGTAGCGCCGGTACGGATTCAGCACCCTGCGGCGTCTGGACCAGCGCGGTTCGCCCGGCCCGGAACGTCGACCACAGCAGGCGCCCGCCGATCCAGACCAGGTAGGCGACGCCCGCCCACTTGATCACCGTGAGTGCAAGTTCGGAAGCCGCGAGGAGCTGTCCGAGCCCGGCCGCGACAGCCGCGATCAACACCGTGAATGCGGCCAATCGGCCTAACAGGCCTGCGAGCCCTTTCCACGCCCCCTGTGTCATGCCGTGGTGCAGGCCGAGCAGATTGTTCGCCCCTGGCGTAAAAGCCACGAGCACCGCCGCTCCGAAAAAGACCGCCACCCAAGTCATCGGACACCTCCTCCCCCACCGTATCGGCGGCCGCGAGCGCGTTTAGCGGGCTAATCGCGCTCTTTTGGGCCGGATTCCGGCGGAGGCGCGAAGGCCGAATAGTCCGGTGTCGCCGGCTGTGCCTCCGGCGGAAGCACCGTGACGGAGATGCCGTCTTTCGGTGTGGGCATGTCCGCGAGGCTCGGGTCGCCGCTCATCGGGAACTCGTCGTCCTGGACGCGGTGGCTCATCACAGCCGCTCCCGCCGCGCTCACGACCGCGGCGAAGAGTGCCCACAAGCCCGCCTCCAGCGTCAGCGTCACCTCGGTGCCCTCTCCCATCGGGCGTCCGAGCCCCAACGTGTCGGTGGTGACGACGACTCCCGCGAGGAATACCGCCGCGATGGTGGTGAGCCATCGGTCCAAAGTGCCCGGTCGTCGGAGGCTGGCGGCGCGGACGCCGACGACTGTGGCCACCAGAAGGAACGCCGCGGCGATCAGGAGCGGGATGCCGACGGGCGACGTCGATGTCGTCTGTGGAGGGTGGTCGGGCTGGATGATCTTCAGGTCCCACGCACTGTGCACGACCTCGATCAAGAGCTCGGCTTTGGGATCGAAGCTGAGTCGATGCTCGGCGCTGAAGAACGGAAAGAGACAGCCCATGAGGGTCAGCACCAGGGCCAGGGTCGCCAGTCCCGCCGCGACGAGCCTGCGGGGCTCGGGCCGGCCGGACCGCACTGGCCTTTCCGCGGGATCCATGGGCCCCGAGACCGATACGACCATCGGCGGGGCGTCCGGCTGCTGAGGGGGCTGCGGATCCTGCCCTGGAGGTATGGCCACCCCACGATCCTTCCAGCTCAGGCACCCCTTCGCCATGCTCCGGCCTCTTCGGCCAGAGCGACTTTAGCCCCCTAATCGCGATCTGGACGGCGGGCACCTGGGCGACCGGCGGAGCGCGTTTAGCCCCCTAAACGCGCTCCGGGGGCCGGAGGGGCTGCCCGCGCCGGGATCGCGATTAGGGGGCTAAACGCAAGTCGGCGCGAGCGCCGCACGGAGGGGCCGGATCGCGATTAGGGGGCTAAAGTCGCCCGGGTCGGCGCAAGCGAAAGGCCCGCCGTGGCGGAGCCAGGCGGGCCTTTCGGTGAAGCGAGCGAAGAAAGCTCAGAGCGTGGTGGCGGAGCCACCGGCGGCGGAGAGCTTCTCCTTGGCGGAGCCGGAGAAAGCGTCGGCGGTGACGTCCAGCTTGACGCCGTTCAGGTCACCGTTGCCGAGCACCTTCACGAGCTTGTTCTTGCGAACAAGACCCTTCGCGACGAGCTCCTCGTTGCCGACCTTGCCACCCTCCGGGAAGACGCGGGCGATGTCGCCCAGGTTCACCGGCTGGTACTCGGTACGGAAGCGGTTCTTGAAGCCGCGAAGCTTCGGGAGCCGCATGTGGATGGGCATCTGCCCACCCTCGAAACCGGCGGGCACGTTCTTCCGGGCCTTGGTGCCCTTGGTACCGCGACCGGCGGTCTTGCCCTTCGAGCCCTCACCACGGCCGACGCGCATCTTCTCGCGCTTCGAGCCCGGAGCGGGACGAAGGTGGTGGATCTTGATGGCAGTCATGCCTTGACCTCCTCGACCTCCACCAGGTGGCGGACCGTGTGGATGAGGCCGCGAACCTGGGGGGTGTCTTCACGCACCACAGACTGCCGGATCTTGCGCAGCCCGAGGGTACGCAGCGATTCACGGTGGTTGTGCTTGGTGCCGATCTTGCTCTTGACCTGGGTCACCTTGAGCTGAGTCATGTCAGACCCCCTGACCCGCACGCTGGCGCAGCATCCGAGCGGGGGCGACGTCCTCGAGCGGGAGACCGCGGCGGGCCGCGACCTCTTCGGGACGCTGCAGACCCTTCAGGGCCGCCACGGTCGCGTGCACGATGTTGATCGCGTTGTCGGAGCCGAGCGACTTCGACAGCACGTCGTGGACACCCGCGCACTCCAGCACCGCGCGGACCGGACCGCCGGCGATGACACCGGTACCGGCGGAAGCCGGACGCAGCAGCACGACACCGGCGGCTTCCTCACCCTGGATCGGGTGGGGAATGGTGCCGCCGACGCGGGGAACGCGGAAGAAGTTCTTCTTCGCTTCCTCGACGCCCTTGGCGATGGCCGCGGGAACTTCCTTGGCCTTGCCGTAGCCGACGCCGACCTGACCGTCGCCGTCACCGACGACCACCAGGGCGGTGAAGCTGAAGCGACGACCACCCTTGACGACCTTGGCGACGCGGTTGATCGTCACGACCTTCTCGAGGTGCGGGGTCTTGTCCTGGCCGGCCCCGCCACGACCGCTGTCGCGACGATCCCGGCCGCCACCACGGCGTTCATTGCGGTCGTTGCCGCCCTGCCCGCCGGGTCCGCCCTGTCCGCCGCCGAATTGCCGTGTACGTCCCGGCATCAGGCTTTCCTTCCATTCACGAGCATCTGCATCAGAATTCCAACCCCGCTTCACGGGCGGCGTCAGCGAGAGCGGCGATGCGGCCGTGGTAAGCGTTACCGCCACGGTCGAACACCACGGTCGAGACACCGGCGTTCTTGGCGCGGTTGGCGACAAGCTCCCCGACCTTCGCGGCCTTGGCCTTCTTGTCGCCGTCGAGCGCGCGGACGTCCGCCTCGAGGGTGGACGCCGACGCCAGGGTCTTGCCGGCGAGGTCGTCGATCAGCTGCACGGCGATGTGCCGCGACGAACGCTTGACGACCAGGCGCGGGCGCTGGTCCGTGCCGTTGATCTTCTTGCGAAGGCGGAAGTGCCGACGGGCCTTCGCGACGCGGCGGCGGGTCGAGATGTCCTTGCCGACCGGCTTGCGCTTCGTAGTCGTGTCGCTCATGATCACTTACCCGTCTTTCCGACCTTGCGGCGGATCTTCTCACCCTCGTAGCGCAGGCCCTTGCCCTTGTACGGGTCCGGGCGGCGCAGCTTGCGGATGACCGCGGCGATCTGGCCGACCTTCTGCTTGTCGATGCCCGAGACCGAGAACCGGGTGGGGGTCTCGACCTTGAAGGTGATGCCTTCCGGGGCCTCGATCTTCACCGGGTGGCTGTAGCCGAGGGCGAACTCGAGGTCCGAACCCTTGGCCTGCACGCGGTAACCGACACCGTGGATTTCGAGCTTCTTCTCGTAACCTTCGGTCACACCGACGACGAGGTTGTTGACCAGCGTCCGGGTGAGACCGTGCAGGGCACGGCTGGTGCGCTCCTCGTCGGGCCGCTTCACCTGCAGCGTGCCGTCTTCGGCGCGCTCCACGGTGATCGGCTCGGCGATGGTGTGCTCAAGGGTGCCCTTGGGCCCCTTGACCTTGATCTGCTGACCATCGATGGTCACCTCGACCCCGGAGGGGACGGCGACCGGCAGCTTTCCAATGCGTGACATGTCTGTGCCCCCTTCCTTACCAGACGTAGGCGAGGACTTCGCCGCCCACGCTGTTTCGCTTGGCCTGACGGTCGGTCTGGAGGCCGGACGACGTCGAGATGATCGCGACGCCGAGGCCACCGAGAACCGACGGCAGTTCGGTCGATTTTGCGTAGACCCGCAGGCCGGGCTTGGACACGCGGCGAAGGCCGGCGATGCTGCGCTCACGGTTGGGGCCGTACTTCAGCTCCACGATGAGGTTCTTGTGCTTCTCGCCCGGCTCGTCGCGGTAGCCCGAGATGTAGCCCTCGCGCTTGAGGATCTCGGCGATGTTCGCCTTGATCTTCGAGTGGGGAAGCACGACCTCGTCGTGGTAAGCCGAGTTCGCGTTACGCAGACGGGTCAAGAAGTCTGCGATGGGGTCGGTCATCGTCATGGTGACCTGTCAACCTTTCTCGCCCTGGTTCCCTGCATCGACTGCAAGGCCTGTGGCGAAGTGGGAGTTAAAAAAGACTCTTACCAGCTGGACTTGCGGACGCCGGGCAGCTCGCCCGCGTGTGCCATCTCGCGAAGGCAGATCCGGCAGAGCCCGAACTTGCGGAACACCGAGTGCGGGCGACCGCATCGCTGGCAACGCGTGTAACCGCGAACCTTGAACTTCGGCGTCTTCGCGGCCTTGTGGACCAGTGCTTTCTTGGCCATCGACTCAGTTCTCCTTGAACGGGAAGCCGAGCTTGCGAAGCAGCGCGCGGCCCTCGTCGTCGGTGTTGGCGGTGGTGACGACAGTGACGTCCATACCGCGCGGGCGGTCGATGGCGTCCGGGTCGATCTCGTGGAACATGGACTGCTCGTTGAGACCGAACGTGTAGTTGCCGTTGCCGTCGAACTGCTTCGGCGAAAGCCCGCGGAAGTCACGGATACGCGGAAGCGCGATGGTCAGCAGCCGGTCGAGGAACTCCCACATCCGGTCGCCGCGCAGCGTGACGCGCGCACCGATCGGCTGGCCCTCGCGCAGCTTGAACTGCGCGATGGACTTGCGGGCCTTGCGAACCTCGGGCTTCTGCCCGGTGATCGCGGCCAGGTCGCGGATGGCGCCTTCGATCAGCTTGCTGTCACGGGCGGCGTCACCGACACCCATGTTCACGACGACCTTGACGACGCCCGGGATCTGGTGGACGTTCTCGAAGGAGAACTCCTCCTGGAGCTGTCCCTTGATCTCCTCGCGGTACCGCACCTTGAGGCGCGGGGCGATCTTCTCTGCGGTGGTCATGATCAGATGTCCTTACCGTTCCGGCGCGAGACCCGGACCTTCTTGCCGTCCTCGCCGATGCGGTAGCCGATACGAGCCGGCTTGCCGTCGGAGTCGACGACCATCACGTTCGAGACGTGGATGGGCGCCTCCTGGGTGACGATGCCGCCGGACTGCGCACCGCGCTGGGTCTGGGAGATCCGCGTGTGCTTCTTGATCCGGTTCACGCCTTCGACCAGCACGCGCTCACGCTCGGGGTAGGCCTGGATGACCTTGCCCTTGGCACCCTTGTCCTTGCCGGCGATGACGACGACCGTGTCGCCCTTCTTCACCTTCATGCTCTACAACACCTCCGGCGCGAGCGAAATGATCTTCATGAACTTTCGGTCGCGCAGCTCGCGGCCCACCGGGCCGAAGATGCGGGTGCCGCGGGGCTCATTGTCGTTCTTGATGAGCACAGCAGCGTTTTCGTCGAAGCGGATGTAAGAACCGTCCGGACGACGGCGCTCCTTGCGCGTGCGAACGATGACGGCCTTGACGACGTCACCCTTCTTCACGCCGGCAGCCGGCATGGCGTCCTTCACGGTGGCGACGATGACGTCGCCGATGCCCGCGTAGCGCCGCCCCGAGCCGCCGAGAACGCGGATGCAAAGGATTTCCTTCGCGCCCGTGTTGTCGGCAACCCGAAGCCGCGACTCCTGCTGGATCACGTCTACTCCTGTATGTCGCGCTGGTTCTCGCGCTGAAGCGCGAGCCTTGCGGAACTAAGGGACTCAAAAAGAGCCCTACTTACTTGGCCTTCTCCACGATCTGCACCAGGCGCCAGCGCTTGGTCGCCGACAGCGGACGGGTCTCCATCAGGGTGACCCGGTCGCCGACGCCGGCTTCGTTGTTCTCGTCGTGCACCTTGACCTTGCTGGTGCTGCGGAGAACCTTGGCGTAACGACGGTGCTTCTTGCGGTCTTCGAGCTCGACCACGATCGTCTTGTTCATCTTGTCCGAGACGACGTAACCCTCACGGACCTTGCGGTCGTTACGGGGGGCCGCCTCAGCGTTGGGCTGCTCGCTCATGCGGCACCTTCACTCTCGGCGTCAGGGGAAACGGACAGGCCGAGTTCACGCTCGCGCATGACCGTGTAGATCCGCGCGATGTCCGTGCGGACGGTGCGCAGACGGCGGTTGTTGTCGAGCTGTCCGGTCGCCATCTGGAAGCGGAGGTTGAAGAGCTCCTCCTTGTATTCCTTCAGACGCAGAACGAGCTCTTCCGCGGTGAGCTCACGCAGCTCCGATGCCTGGGCAGCACCTGCCTTCGCCATCAGAACTCACCACCTTCACGGGTCACGATGCGGCACTTCATGGGCAGCTTGTGGATCGCGCGACGGAGCGCCTCGCGGGCGGTCTCCTCGTTCGGGAACGAGATCTCGAACATCACGCGGCCCGGCTTCACGTTGGCGATCCACCACTCGGGCGAACCCTTACCGGAACCCATGCGGGTTTCCGCCGGCTTCTTGGTCAGCGGGCGGTCCGGGTAGATGGTCGTCCACACCTTGCCGCCACGCTTGATGTGACGCGTCATGGCGATACGAGCGGACTCGATCTGCCGGTTGGTCACGTAGCTGTGCTCAAGCGCCTGGATGCCGTACTCGCCGAAGCTCACATTCGTACCGCCCTTGGCGGCACCGTGGCGCTTCGGGGAGTGCTGCTTCCGGTGCTTGACCCTGCGCGGGATGAGCACGTGTCAGCCCTCCGTCTTTTCTGCAGTCTCAGCAGCCGGGGCCTCAACGGCCGCAGGGGCGGTGTCGTCGCTCTTCGCGGCGGCAGCCGCCCGACCGGCTTCGGTCGAGGTCGGCGTCGTGCCCGACGCGCCGGAACGGCGCGGGCGGGACGGACGGTCACCACGGTCACGGCGCGGGGCACGCTCGGCGGCCGCGGCGGCGTCACGCGCCTCCCTGGCCTTGAGGCCGCCCACGAGCTCGCCCTTGTAGATCCACACCTTCACGCCGATGCGACCGAACGTCGTCTTGGCCTCGAAGAAGCCGTAGTCGATGTCGGCACGCAGCGTGTGCAGCGGGACGCGGCCATCGCGGTAGTGCTCGGAGCGGGACATCTCGGCACCGCCGAGACGACCGCCGCACTGCACGCGGATGCCCTTGACCTGCGGCGAACGCATGGAGGTCTGGATCGCCTTGCGCATCGCGCGGCGGAACGCCACACGGTTGCTCAGCTGCTCCGCGACACCCTGAGCGACGAGCTGGGCGTCGGCCTCGGGGTTCTTGACCTCGAGGATGTTCAGCTGGACCTGCTTGGCGGTCAGCTTCTCCAGCGCGCCGCGGATGCGGTCGGCCTCCGCGCCGCGACGGCCGATGACGATGCCCGGCCGGGCGGTGTGGATGTCGACGCGGACCCGGTCACGGGTGCGCTCGATCTCGACCTTGGAGATCCCGGCGCGCTCCATGCCCGTGGACAGCAGCTTCCGGATCTTGACGTCCTCGGCCACGTACTCCGCGTACTGCTTGTCGGCGTACCAACGCGACTTCCAGTCCGTGGTGATCCCCAGGCGGAAGCCGTGCGGGTTGATCTTCTGGCCCACTACCGGCCACCTGCCTTCTTCTTGCCCTGTGCCTTCTTGGCCTCGGCCTTCGGACGCGACTCCACCTCGACGGTGATGTGGCTGGTCCGCTTACGGATCCGGTACGCGCGGCCCTGGGCCCGCGGACGGATGCGCTTGAGGGTCGGGCCCTCGTCGGCGTAGGCGTTCTTGATCCAGAGGGTGTCCGGATCGAGATCGAGGTTGTTCTCGGCGTTGGCCATGGCGCTGGCGAGCACCTTCGCGACCGGCTCGCTTGCCGCCTGCGGGGCGAACTGGAGCACGGCCAAGGCGTCGGCGGCGCTACGTCCCTTGATCAGCTCGATCACCCGGCGCACCTTGGTAGGCGAGTCCCGGACGAAGCGAGCCCGCGCGTAAGCCGTCGGCAATGCCTCGGCCACGTCGTTCTGGGCGTTCATCGCTAGCTTCCTTGTTCTCTCGTGCCCGCTCAGCGGCGGCGCGACTTGCGGTCGTCCTTGATGTGGCCCTTGAAGGTCCTAGTCGGGGCGAACTCGCCCAACTTGTGACCCACCATCGCCTCGGTGACGAACACCGGGACGTGCTTGCGTCCGTCGTGCACCGCGATCGTGTGTCCCAGGAAATCCGGGATGATCGTGGACCGACGCGACCAAGTCTTGATCACGGTCTTCTTGCCCGACTCGTTGAGAACGTCCACCTTCTTGAGCAGGTGGTCGTCCACGAAGGGGCCCTTTTTAAGGCTACGTGGCATGTGCTTCTACCTCCCTGCTCAGCGCTTGTTCTTGCCGGTACGGCGACGTCGGACGATCATCGAGTCCGAAGCCTTGCGGCGACGGGTACGACCCTCGGGCTTGCCGTTCGGGTTCACCGGGTGACGACCACCGGAGGTCTTACCCTCACCACCACCGTGCGGGTGGTCGACCGGGTTCATGACGACACCACGGACGGTGGGACGCTTGCCGCGCCAGCGGTTACGGCCCGCCTTGCCCCAGTTGATGTTGGAGTGGTCGGAGTTGCCGACCTCGCCGATGGTGGCGCGGTTGCGCACGTCGACGTTCCGGATCTCGCCCGACGGGAGACGAAGCTGGGCGTAAGGCCCGTCCTTCGCCACCAGCTGCACCTTGGCACCGGCGGACCGCGCCATCTTCGCGCCGCCACCGGGGCGGAGCTCGATCGCGTGGATCACGGTGCCGACCGGGATGTTGCGCAGCGGCAGGTTGTTACCCGGCTTGATGTCGGCGCGGGGGCCGTTCTCGACCGTGTCACCCTGCTTGAGCTTCTCCGGCGCGATGATGTAGCGCTTCTCGCCGTCGGCGTAGTGCAGGAGCGCGATACGAGCGGACCGGTTGGGGTCGTACTCGATGTGCGCGACCTTGGCGGGAACGCCGTCCTTGTCGTTCCGGCGGAAGTCGATCAGCCGGTACGCACGCTTGTGGCCACCACCCTTGTGGCGGGTGGTGATCTTGCCGCTGGAGTTACGGCCGCCGGTCTTGCTCAGCGGACGCAGCAGCGACTTCTCCGGGGTGGACCGAGTGATCTCGGCGAAGTCGGAGACGCTGGAACCGCGACGACCCGGGGTCGTCGGCTTGTACTTGCGGATGCCCATGTGTCAGCTCAGTCCTTTACGCGGTGGGTCCGCCGAAGATCTCGATCGGCTTGCTCTCAGCCGAAAGAGTCACGATGGCGCGCTTGGTGTCCTTGCGCTTGCCGAAGCCGGCGCGAGTCCGCTTACGCTTGCCCTGGCGGTTGAGGGTGTTGACACTGACCACCTTGACGCCGAACACCTTCTCGACCGCGATCTTGATCTGGGTCTTGTTGGCGTCCGGGCGAACCACGAACGTGTACTTGTGGTCTTCAAGCAGTCCGTAGGACTTCTCGGAGATCACCGGCGCGAGCAAGATGTCGCGGGGATCGGGGATGGCGATCGCACTCACTGCTCGTCACTCCCTTCAACCTCGCTCGACCGCGCGCTGGCCTTCGCGCCCTTGCCCCTGACGGGACCGGCGACGAACACGTCGTAAGCGGCCTTGGTGAACACCACGTCGTCGTTGACCAACACGTCGTAGGTGTTGAGCTGATCGGGCGTGATGATGTGGACCTCGGCCAGGTTCCGCAGCGAGTTCCAGCTCAGCTCGTCGTCGCGGTGCAGCACCACGAGAACGCGCTTGGCCTGGGTCACCGCGGCGATGACGGCCTTGGCGGACTTGGTGGACGGCTTCTCGCCGGTCACCAGTTCGGTGACGACGTGCAGCTGTCCGGCACGGGCCCGGTCGGAGAGGGCGCCACGGAGAGCGGCGGCCTTCATCTTCTTCGGGGTCCGCTGGGTGTAGTCACGCGGCGTGGGGCCGTGGACGACGCCACCACCGGTGAACTGCGGCGCACGGGTCGAACCCTGGCGGGCGCGGCCGGTGCCCTTCTGGCGGTACGGCTTCTTGCCACCACCGCGGACTTCACCGCGGGTCTTGGTGTCATGCGTGCCCTGGCGCGCGGCGGCCAGCTGGCCCACCACGACCTGGTGCATGAGGGGCACGTTGGCCTGCACGTCGAAGATCTCCGAGGGGAGCTCGACCGTGCCGTCGGCTTTACCGGCCGGGGTCTTCAGCTCGACGCTGCTCATGTTCAGTTACCACCCTTCGCGGCGCTGCGAACGAACAGCAGGCCGCCCTTGGGACCGGGCACGGCGCCCTTGATCAGCAGCAGGCCGTCCTCGGCACGCACCGCGTGCACGGTCAGGTTCTGCGTGGTGACCCGGTCGTTGCCCATCCGGCCCGCCATGCGCAGGCCCTTGAAGACGCGACCCGGGGTGGCGCAGCCACCGATCGAGCCCGGCTTGCGGTGCACGGCCTGCGCGCCGTGGCTGGCGCCCTGGCCCTTGAAGCCGTGACGCTTCATGACACCGGCGTAGCCCTTGCCCTTGCTGGTACCGGTCACGTCGACCTCGATACCGGCCTCGAACACCTCAGCGGTGATCTCCTGGCCGACCTCGTAGGTCTCGGCGTCGGTGGTACGCAGCTCGGCAAGGAAACGACGCGGGGTCACGCTCGCCTTGTCGAAGTGGCCGGTGCGCGGCTTGTTGACCCGGCGCGGGTCGACCGCGCCGAAAGCCAGCTGCACGGCCTTGTAGCCGTCGGTTTCCTGGGTCCGAACCTGGGTGACCACGTTCGGGCCGGCCTGCACGACGGTCACCGGGACGACCCGGTTGTTCTCGTCGAAGACCTGGGTCATTCCGAGCTTGGTGCCCAGAATGCCCTTCATTTGCCTGTCAGACATGAGTCTCTTACTCTCCGCCGCTCGCCAGCCGCTACTGGATGTTGACGTCGACGCTCGCCGGCAGGTCGATGCGCATGAGCGCGTCGACCGTCTTCGGCGTCGGGTCGAGGATGTCGATCAGACGCTTGTGCGTGCGCATCTCGAAGTGCTCGCGCGAGTCCTTGTACTTGTGCGGCGAGCGGATGACGCAGTAAACGTTCTTCTCGGTGGGCAGCGGCACCGGCCCGACAACACGGGCGCCGGTGCGCGTGACCGTCTCGACGATCTTGCGCGCCGAGGTGTCGATCGCCTCGTGGTCGTAGGCCTTGAGCCGGATGCGGATCTTCTGTCCCGCCATGGTGGCTGCTCGTTCCTTGTCGTCTCGTGCCGCTTTTGTCTTTTCAAACCTCAGTCTGACTGAGGTTTTCCCAGTTCAACGGCCCTGTCCCCGGTCCACGCGGTCGGGCGTGTCGAGCCCGACGCACAGACGGATCCCGCGGGATCTTCGTCTTGCCTGGTCTTCCTCAACGTGAGGAGGCATCGAGCCGGCGGAAATGCTCGACCGCCGTCTCAAACGCCCTTGCCCGCTAGCCTCACCCGAAGGAAGTGCTCCGCGGACCGTGGCCGCTCATACCAGGGCGGCCGGAACCTCGAAAGGTTCGGCCGCCCCAGGACGAGCAACCTGAATAGTGTCGCACACGTGATTTGACGCCTTGAACCCGGGGGTGTATCAGACCCCCGGGTCGGCGTTAAATCACTTGTTGATCTTGGTGACCTGGCCGGCGCCCACGGTCCGTCCACCCTCACGGATGGCGAAACGCAGACCCTCGTCCATGGCGACCGGCTGGATCAGCACAACGCTGATGTCCGTGTTGTCGCCCGGCATGACCATCTCGACACCCTCCTTGAGGGTGACGACGCCGGTCACGTCCGTGGTACGGAAGTAGAACTGCGGGCGGTAGTTGTTGAAGAACGGGGTGTGACGGCCACCCTCGTCCTTCGACAGGATGTAGACCGAGCCCTCGAACTCCGTGTGCGGGGTGGTGGTGCCCGGCTTCACGACGACCTGGCCGCGCTCGACGTCCTCGCGCTTGATACCGCGGACCAGCAGACCGACGTTGTCGCCGGCCTCACCCTGGTCGAGCAGCTTGCGGAACATCTCGACACCGGTGACGGTGGTCTTGGTCGACTTCTCCTTGATGCCGACGATCTCGACCTCTTCGTTCACGTTGACGCGGCCACGCTCGATACGGCCGGTCACGACCGTGCCACGGCCGGTGATCGTGAAGACGTCTTCGATCGGCATCAGGAACGGCTTGTCGAGCTCGCGCACCGGGTCCGGCACGTTCTCGTCGACGGCCGCCATGAGCTCGAGCACGCTCTCGCCCCACTTGGCGTCGCCCTCGAGGGCCTTCAGGCCGGAGACCTTGACGACCGGAGCGTCGTCACCAGGGAAGTCCTGGGAGGACAGCAGCTCGCGGACCTCGAGCTCGACGAGCTCCAGGATCTCCTCGTCGTCGACCATGTCGGCCTTGTTCAGCGCGACCACGATGTAGGGCACGCCGACCTGCTTCGCGAGCAGCACGTGCTCACGGGTCTGCGGCATCGGGCCGTCGGTCGCCGCGACCACGAGGATCGCGCCGTCCATCTGCGCCGCACCGGTGATCATGTTCTTGATGTAGTCCGCGTGACCGGGGGCGTCCACGTGAGCGTAGTGACGCTTCTCGGTCTGGTACTCGACGTGCGAGATGTTGATCGTGATGCCGCGCTGCTTCTCTTCCGGCGCGTTGTCGATCTGGTCGAACGCCGACGCCGTGTTCAGCTCGGGGTACTTGTCGTGCAGAACCTTGGTGATCGCCGCGGTCAGAGTGGTCTTACCGTGGTCGACGTGACCGATGGTCCCGATGTTGACGTGCGGCTTGGTCCGCTCGAATTTCGCCTTCGCCACTGGAATGTCCTCCTGGACTGTTTTGCTTACTCACCGGCCAACGTGGCTGTCGGACGGGGATTCGTTTCTTGACGGATGCTGCGGACGTTCAGGAGTGTTCCTTATGCCCGCGAGCGGACGGGAACTACTCCCCCGTCGCCTTCGCGATGATTTCCTTCGCGACGTTCGCGGGAACCTCGGCGTAGGAGTCG
This sequence comes from Amycolatopsis sp. NPDC052450, assembly GCF_044547565.1. Classification (NCBI taxonomy): domain Bacteria; kingdom Bacillati; phylum Actinomycetota; class Actinomycetes; order Pseudonocardiales; family Pseudonocardiaceae; genus Amycolatopsis; species Amycolatopsis sp. NPDC052450. The sequence continues at coordinate 127,224 of NZ_JBIUAQ010000005.1, forward strand.
AACACCATGGAGTAGTTGGCACGTCCCTGCGTACGCGAACGCAGGTCGCCGACGTAACCGAACATCTCCGACAGCGGGACCAGTGCCTTGACGACACGGGTACCGGCGCGCTCCTCCATGGCCTGGATCTGGCCACGGCGGGAGTTGAGGTCGCCGATCACATCGCCCATGTAGTCCTCGGGCGTGGTGACCTCGACGGCCATCAGCGGCTCGAGGATGACCGGACCGGCCTTCTTCGCGGCTTCCTTCATCGCCATGGAACCGGCGATCTTGAAGGCCATTTCCGAAGAGTCGACCTCGTGGTACGCGCCGTCCAACAAGGTGAACTTCAACCCGACGAGCGGGTAGCCGGCCAGCACGCCGTACTGCATGGCGTCCTGCGCGCCCGCGTCGACCGACGGGATGTACTCCCGCGGCACGCGACCACCGGTGACCTTGTTGTCGAACTCGTAGAGGGCACCGTCGGTGGACTCGAGCGGCTCGAGCTTGACGATGACCTTCGCGAACTGGCCGGAACCACCGGTCTGCTTCTTGTGCACGTAGTCGAGCTTCTCGACCGTCTTGCGCACCGTCTCGCGGTAGGCGACCTGCGGCTTACCGATGTTCGCCTCGACCTTGTAGTCGGACTTCATGCGGTTGACCAGCACCTCGAGGTGCAGCTCGCCCATACCGGCGATGATCGTCTGGCCGGTGTCCTCGTCCAGGTTGACCTGGAACGTCGGGTCCTCTTCGGCCAGCTTCTGGATCGCCAGGGACAGCTTTTCCTGGTCGGCCTTGGTCTTCGGCTCGATCGCGACGCGGATGACCGGCGCCGGGAACGTCATCGACTCGAGGACGACCGGGTTCTGCGGGTCGGCGAGGGTGTCACCGGTGGTGGTGTCCTTCAGGCCGATGACCGCGTAGATGTGGCCCGCCTGGGCCTCATCGACCGGGTTCTCCTTGTTGGAGTGCATCTGGAATAGCTTCCCGATGCGCTCCTTGCGCTCCTTGGTGGCGTTGATCAGCTGCGCGCCGGCGGAGACCTTGCCCGAGTACACCCGGATGTAGGTCAGCTTGCCGAAGAACGGGTGCGCGGCGATCTTGAACGCCAGAGCGGAGAAGGGCTCTTCGGTCGACGGCTTGCGCGACACGACGGTCTCACCGTCGGGCAGCGTGCCCTCGACGGCGGGGACGTCCAGCGGCGACGGAAGGTAGTCGATGACCGCGTCGAGCATGGGCTGAACGCCCTTGTTCTTGAAGGCGGAACCGGTGAGCACCGGGTACGCCTCGCGGTTCACGGTGAGCTTCCGGATACCGGCCTTGAGCTCGGCCTCGGTCGGCTCCTCGCCCTCGAGGAACTTCTCCATCAGGGAGTCGTCGGTCTCGGCGATGGCCTCGACCAGCTTCTCCCGGTACTCGGCCGCCTTGTCGGCGAGCTCGGCCGGGATCTCCTCGACGGCGTAGTCCTCACCCTTCTGGACCTCGCCGCGCCAGGTCAGCGCCTTCATGCGGACCAGGTCGACGACGCCTTCGAATTCGCTCTCGGCGCCGATCGGCAGCTGGATGACCAGCGGGCGGGCGCCGAGGCGCTCCTCGATGGTGCGGACGGTGAAGTAGAAGTCCGCGCCGAGCTTGTCCATCTTGTTGACGAAGCAGATACGAGGAACCTCGTACTTGTCCGCCTGACGCCAGACCTGCTCGGACTGCGGCTCGACACCTTCCTTGCCGTCGAAGACGGCGACGGCACCATCGAGCACGCGGAGCGAACGCTCCACCTCGACGGTGAAGTCGACGTGCCCCGGGGTGTCGATGATGTTGATCTGGTGATCGGCCCAGAAAGTGGTGGTCGCAGCCGAGGTGATGGTGATACCCCGCTTCTGCTCCTCCTCCATCCAGTCCATGGTGGCGGCGCCATCGTGGACTTCACCGATCTTGTAGTTGACCCCGGTGTAGAACAGGATCCGCTCGGTGGTGGTGGTCTTACCGGCGTCGATGTGGGCCATGATGCCGATGTTGCGGACCTGGTTCAGGTCGGTCAGCACGTCACGTGCCACGAGAGTGTTCCCCTGTCTCAAAATTGGGGCCCGGCAAGGCTTGGATCGGCAGCCGGGCGGTCATCACCAGCGGTAGTGCGCGAAGGCCTTGTTGGACTCGGCCATCTTGTGCGTGTCCTCGCGCCGCTTCACGCTGGCGCCGAGGCCGTTGCTCGCGTCGAGCAGCTCGTTCTGCAGGCGCTCGATCATGGTCTTCTCGCGGCGGGCCGCGGAGAAGGAAACCAGCCAGCGAAGCGCGAGCGTGGTGGAACGTCCCGGCTTGACCTCGATCGGCACCTGGTAGGTGGCACCACCGACACGGCGGCTCTTCACCTCGATGGTGGGCTTCACGTTGTCAAGGGCGCGCTTCAGCGTGACGACCGGGTCAGTGCCGGTCTTCTCGCGAGCGCCTTCGAGGGCGCCGTAGACGATGCGCTCGGCCAGAGACCGCTTGCCGTCCTTCAGCACCTTGTTCACCAGCTGGGTGACCAGCGGGGATGCGTAGACGGGGTCAGAGATCAGCGGCCGCTTCGGGGCCGGACCCTTGCGGGGCATTAGCTCTTCTCCTTCTTCGCGCCATACCGGCTGCGCGCCTGCTTACGGTTCTTGACACCCTGGGTGTCGAGCGAACCGCGGATGATCTTGTAGCGGACACCCGGCAGGTCCTTCACACGACCACCGCGCACGAGCACCATCGAGTGCTCCTGCAGGTTGTGGCCTTCACCGGGAATGTAGGCGGTGACCTCGATGCCGCTGGTCAGCTTCACACGAGCGACCTTGCGAAGCGCCGAGTTCGGCTTCTTGGGGGTTGTGGTGTACACGCGAGTGCACACACCACGCCGCTGCGGGCTCCCCTTGAGGGCCGCGGTCTTCTGCTTGGCAGCCTTGTCCTGGCGGCCCTTACGGACCAGCTGCTGGATCGTGGGCAATGGACCAGCTTTCTGTTCGCGATCTTGCTACTACGTGTTGTCTCCGGCCCCCGCGGTCGGGCGTGTCGGCCCGCGTCACGGTCTTGCGACCGGTAACTTCCCGTAGGGATTTTCCGTCGGATCCCGTGTGGGCGAAGCCGGTGGACCGGATGCCTGAGCACCCCGTCCATGCCGCACGGCACACGGGACGGCCCGACGCCTGCCGGGCACGGTCTCCAAAGATACCCGGCCTCTTCCGGACCGGCCAAATCGGGGGGTCTATAACTATATCGTGCCGGGCGTCACGCCGCGGCGACCCTGATGGAACGGCGTTTCGGGGCGGTCTCCCCGCCATACCCCCGCCACCGCCCGCAACGGACGCGCCACGCGCCCGGCCGTCATTCCTCGTCGGGCTTCGCGTGGTCCGCCCGGCCCGGATGCGGGTCCCTCGAGAGATCGATCAACGGATGCACGGGAGCCCCCTCCGGCGCCGCGTGACTCCCCCGCCGGGGTTCTTCGATGCTTTCCTGCTGCTCGGCGTCCACGACGCCCTCCCCTCACTGTACTGATCCGTACTGATTCCGCCCTGCTCGGCGAACCACGCTACCTATTCCCCCATCGGGTGAGCCGGATGGATCCGGAAAGGACACCATCGCGTCAAAGCGGTGAATGGGTCACGATGACACCGGTCACAGTGCCGCCGCTGATGGCCGGACGACGCACCGCAAGCACGGGGAGGCTCCATGTCGGCCGAGTTCGAACAACTCGTCGCGGAATTCGAGAAATTCCAGTCCAAGATCAAACAGGCCGAGACGCAGTTCGCGAAGGTCGGCGAGATGCAGAGTGAACTGGCCGAACTGGAGTCGGTGGCGACGTCACCGGACCGTTCGGTCACCGTCGTCGCGGGCCCCGGCGGGTCCGTGAAGGACATCCGCCTCAGCCCGGAAGCCCTTCGGCAGCAACCACAACAGCTCGGCGCCGCCATTCTGTCCACTTTGCACACCGCGGTGGCCGACGCGGCGCGGAAGCAGGCGGGGATCGTCGACGCGCAGTTCGGCGGGACGTTCCATACGAACGTCGAAGAACAGGTTCTCGAAGCCCAAGCGGAAGCCTGGGGAACCACAACGGACGATCTGCGGTCTCAGATGTCGGAGGAGCCACCACCGGGCACCGCCCGCCGCCCTCGGAACGAAGACGACTTCAGCGAGGAAACGGTGCTCCGGCGGTCGGACGAACCGGCTCCCGGACGACCGCCGTCGGCCGGGGACTCGCCCGGTGACCAGTTCCTCAAGAACCTGTTCGACGAGGAGGATCACCGATGACCGGACCAGGCGGGCACGCGGTCAAAACGCAGGCCTTGACCGACTACGCGAACAAACTCGGTTACTACAAGGACGAGGCGGGGAAGTTCGGCGACCTCGTCGACCAGGCCGACGTCACGGACAAGTCGTGGGGCCTGATCGGGCTCGCGGTGAAGCAGACCTACACCGGCAAGCTCGCCGATCTGCGCGAACTGCTCGAACTGATGAAGACCGGGGTCGACGCGTTCTCCGGGAAGATGACCCAGGCGGCGTCGATCTACAACGGCTTCGAAAACGACGCGACGATCACCCTGGGGAAGTACGAAGCCAAGATCGACGGACCGAAGTGAGCTGGGGGACGGCATGACCGACGAGAAGGCGAGTATCGCCGGCGGCGTCAAGATCACGGGTGACGACAGCTTCGGCAAGAACGCGCTCGACGCGGCGAAGAAGGTGCCGATCGCGGGCAAGGGCGTCACCACCGTCGCCAACGCCTACGAGAAGTTCGGCGCCGCGCAGGGCCCCGGCGACGTCGTGGCCGCGGGCGGGCAGCTGATCCAGGACGGCGCCGGGTTCATCGCGGGGGCGGGCGCGGACCTCGCGAGCTTCGTGCTCGACCCGGTCGGCTGGCTGGTCAGCAACGGCCTGAACATCCTGATCGAGCTGATCCAGCCGCTGCAGGACGCGCTGCACTTCGTCACGGGCGACGGTCCGGCGCTCAAGACCGCGGCCGGCAACTTCGGCAACATCGCCAAGGGCTTCGTCACGCTGGCCGACGACTTCGTCAAGACCGGCGACGAGTCACTGAAGGACTGGGTGGGCGACGCGGGCGACGCGGCCCGGAACGCGCTCGGCGACTTCGCCGTCGGCATCAAGGGCATCGGCAACAGCGCCGGGACGGTGGCCGAGACGCTGCAGATGTGGTCGATGGTGATGACCGTCATCGAAGAGGTCGTCAAATCGATCATCTCCGAGCTGGTCACCTGGGCGATCTACATCTGGCTGCCCGCGCTGGCCGCGTCCGTCGTCAGCCTCGGCTCGTCGGTGGCCGCCGCGATGACCGCGACGATCGCCAAGGCCGCGAGCGCGATGGGCAAGATCACCAAGCACCTCGGCAAACTCGGCAAGCTGCTCGACAAGTTCATGGGCTTCCTGCTCAAGTGGACGGACGACCTGGTCAAACAGGGTTCGAAGCTGACGAAGGCGGGCAAGGTCGGGATGACCCCCGGCCAGGAGAAGGCGATCGTCGGCGCGTTCGCCAAGGACTCCGGAACCCAGCTCGGCACGTTCGGCGACGCCGCGAAGGACGTCCTCAAGAGTGTGCCGAACCAGGCGATCAAGCAGGTGGTCGGGGTCAATCCCACCGATCTGTCGAAGGGATCGGCGTACCAGGGCAAGGCGGCCTTCGACTTCGCGAACAAGGCCATCGACAACACCAGGGCCACCACGACCGGGCAGGAATACGGCCGCACCGGCGGTCGCCACAGCGAAGAGGAGACCCGCGAGAACCTCGACATGGACCAGTAGGGTCGCCCGATGGACGATCAGCTGGCCGGGCCGTGGCTCATCGCCGGTGGGTACACCCTGGCCCTGGGGCTGTTGCTGCTCGGCGGGCGCTTCGACGGCCGTCGGCCCACGGCGGCGGCCGTCAGCTACGCGCTCTGCGGGATCCTCGTCTCCGAAACGTCGCTGTACTGGCTCTCGGCGGGGTCCGGCAGCGCGGTGCCCGGCTGGCTCTGGTTCGCCTTCCCGGTGGTGATCGCGGCTTCGGCGGCGTGGCGGGGGCATCGGCAGCGGACGTGGACCGGCAGGCTCGACGGGACCGGTGAGCCGAGCTTCGGCGTGCTCCCCCAGCGCGGGATCGCCGTCACCCACGCCTCTCCCGAGTCGGTGGCGACGGCCGTCGAATTCGAGCACAACGGGCATCGGCTGCTCGGCGTCGAGTACGGGCTCGGCGGCTCGGCGGACTTCCCGGACCTCGCCAGGACAGCTGACCTGATCGATGGGACATACGCCCTGATCCAGCTTCGGACGCCTGAGGTGCCGTCGGTCGTCATCACCCCGGTCACGGGCGCCTTCGAGCCGGAGCGGTTCACGCCGTTGGAGGACGCGCGCATCACGCGGAACACCATCGGGGCACCGAAGCCGGACGCGCTGCTCCAGCGGTTCGAGACCGGCACGGAGTTCGACCGCCGGTTCACCGTGACGACGTCCGATCCGAAGTTCGCCGAGACACTGCTCTCCCCCGGCGTTCGCGCACTGCTGGAAAGCGACTCGTGGTTCCGGGTCCGCGAAGTCGCCTTCCACGCCGGCTCGCTGTGGACCTCCGAAGCCGGGACGCTGACCGAAGAGATGATGTTCGCCGACTCCCGGCGGCTGGCCATACTGGCGTCCACAGTGGACTGGGAAGACGCGGATTTCCGCGCTGTCACAGCGGCTTCCGACACCAGCGACGCCGGATGGCTCGGCGGACGGCGAGGCCCGCTCGCCGGGCTCCGCGGCCCGCTCAACCGGCGCCGGGAGGCGGCGGGCCGTCAGCCGCTGTCGTCGCTTTCACTGGTGGCGCGCACGGTCGTCGCGCTCGCGCTGGTGCTGCCGGGGCTGGCTCTCGCGGTGAATTCGCTGACCGCGCTGACCGGGCTCGCCCCCGAGGCGCGGCTCACCGTGACCGCGACCCTGCGCGCGGAGGCGGGCACGTCGAACTGCACCAGCTGCGGCAACGGCAACCTCGTGGACGGCACCTACGAACTCGACGGCGAGACGCACGAGGTCAAGGACCTGCGATGGATGTCGTTCGGGACGTTCCCGGAGCGGGGTGACGTCGTCGACATCGCCGTGACCCCGCTGTGGTGGCATCCGCTGATCGAAGGCAAGGACACCGGCGTCATCCTGCTGCTGATCGGACTGGCCCCCGTCCTCGCCGGTGCCCTCCTCGGCAAGGCGACCTTCACCCCGCGGCCGCGTCGCCTTTAGCGGGCTAAACGCGATCCGGCACCGTCTGGGCCAGGGACTTCGCGAAGTAGTGATGTGCGAAAGGCTCGTTGTTGAAGGGCTCGACCGTCTCGTAGCCGAGGCGGGCGTACAGGGCCCTCGCCTCGACGAGGTCGTCGCGCGTGTCGAGGCGGATGGTCTTGGCGCCGAGTCCCCTGGCGACGTCCTCGGCGGCGGCCACGAGCAGCGCCGCGCCGCCCTTGCCGCGTTCGGACTTCCGCAGGAAGACGCGGGTGAGCTCGGTGATGTCCGGCGCGGCGACCCGCAGCCCCGCGCAACCGGCGAGCACCCCGTCGCGCCAAGCCAGCAGGAAGGCGCCGGTCGGCGGGATCAGGTTCCGGCTGTGGTGCTCCTCGAGCAGGGCGTCGAGCTCCTCCTCGGTGACCTGGCGCCCGTTGTAGCGGGACGCGATCTCGTCGAGGTACTCACGCAGCAGCTGGGCGGCGTCCGGGTGATCGACGGGGGTGACTTCGAAGCTCCAGGTCATGGCTACATTCTGCCTACCCCGGCCAGCGAATTTCGCGCGCCACCGGATCGCGATTAGGGGGCTAAAGTCGACACGGGGGCCGGAGAGCGCGCCCGGACCCGGATCGCGATCAGGGGGCTAAAGTCGACACGGTGGTCAGGAGGGGGCGAGGCGGCCGGCGCAGGTCGCGACCTCGCCGGGAGCGGACTTCTCCGACGTGACCACGGCACCGCCGACGGCCACCCGGCATTCGACCGCGCCCTCGCCCTGCCCCATCAGCTGGACGGTCGGCGGGGTGCCGGTGTTCTTCCAGGTGAGCTCCTTGCGCCACGGCAGCGTCACCTGCGTCTCCTGATGCACGAGCCCCAGCCCGTTCGAGTCGTAGACCACGGTCGCGGTCCCCGTCCCGGCGAGCTCGTAGGCGATCCGCCAGTCGTTCGACACCGGCCGCGGCTGTGACTGGCTGAGCGTCCGCGTGATCGTGCGGTCCGGCTCCCGCGACGGTGCGGCGCCGGTCGGCTCGCCGACGACGGCCACGGTCTCGGCCTGCGGCTCTTCACCACCGTTGAGCAGCACCACACAGGTCGAGAGCGCGGCCACCACGATCCCCGCGATGGCGATGCGCCCGATCAGTTGTCTGTCGGCCATCGGTTCTCCTCACCGAAAGCGGCGGCGCGGCCCGCGAGCCGCGCCGCCGCGGAAGTCAGGACGGCAGCAGCCGGCCGGGGACACCGTTGAGGGACTGGACGAGGCCGAGCACCGGGACGCCGAGCGGCGCGAACGTCCAGATGTTGTGGAGGTCGCTCGTGTCGGGTTCGTCGACGACCACGACATCGTTCGGGGCGTCCTGCGCGGCGAGCGCCGGAGCGGCCGAGCCGAGCACGACGAGACCGGCGAGCGCGGCACCGGTGACCGCGCGGACGAAGGTCTTCTTCATGAGATTCTCCTTTGCTGGTAACGGTTTTACGAAATCGGCGTGATGATCCCGTAGATTGGGGCGAGGATGTCGGTCGGCACGGGGGCGGTCGGGCCGAGCAGTCCGCCGAGGTCGACGCCGGGGATCAGCCAGAGCGCCGGGCCGCCGCCACCGGTCGGCAGTCCCGGCAGCGGGCCGGCCGAGGCGGCCCCGCCGGCGAGTCCGGACAGCGCGCCCGCGATGGCGAGCGGCAGCAGCACACGGGCCGCGATTCGCTTCATCTCTTCTCCCTTTTCCTTTCACCGCTGCTGGATCGAGCGGAATCCTTCACCGCAGAACCGAGCTGACCGGCACGATCGTGCCGTCGGGGATCCACTGCCCCGCGTAGTTCCGGTCGGCGATCATCCCGACGGCGTGCGGTTCGCCCGGGTACATCGGCATGGCGTTGACCTGTGCGGCCGCGAAGATCTGGACGTCGCCGTTCATCGACCTCCACTGGTCGCCGAGCCAGTTCCGGAAGCCGCCGAGCGTGGGGCTTTCGCCGCCGAAGGCGTTGCTCGCGGCGACAGCGAAGCTCACGGCGACCTGTTCGCGCGGGTCGAACCTCAGCGGCAGCGAGGAACTCGCGACGGAGTTGACGATCGGCCCGTTGAGCAGCCAGGGCGCCAGGTACAGGCCGTACTGGTGGGTCGGCTTGAGCCGCTGGGACTCGGCCGCGCGGGTCATCGCCGTGTAGCCGCCCGCCCAGCCGGACACGACGACCAGCGCGGTGTTCGCGCCCGCCTCGGCCTGCACCGCGAGTCCGGAGCGCGCCGCGGTCTCGCGGACCAGTTTCGCGGCGGCCACACTGCGCGGGGAGGTGTCCTCGACAAGGGTGAGCGCGGAAGGCTTGCGTTCGGCGAGGAACTCGACGAGTTTGACGAGAGAACCGCTGTCCTCACTCGAAAGCGCGTCGGCGGGGCAGGAGGTGAGAACGTCGCGGCGGTCGGCGATCAGGCCGCCCAGCGCGGCCGAAGCACACTCGGGCGCGTCCGTGTCGGCGATGGGGTGCCCCTGTTCGTCGCCCGCGTCGACCTCGATGGTCGTCTTCTCCCCGCCACGGCTGATGATCAGGTCGCTGCGGCCCTTCGGCAGGTCGATCTCGGCCCAGGTGCCTTCGGCTCCGGGGCGCACGATGGCCTTGCCGATCAGGCCGCCTTCGATCCCGGCGGACAGGTCTTCTCCCGCGCTGGTGGGAAAGTGGACGAGGTTCTTGCCGGGCCGCTGCGGGCTCACGAGTACCGGGAACCGCTGGTCGCCGATGGCGGCGTCCGCGAGCAGCGCGACACCGGGAATCGGCGATTCGGGCGGCTTGGGAATGGCCGCGAGGGCGCTCCAGGCAAGGAAACCGACGGCCACGGCGGCCGCGCCGAACCGGTAAGCCCGCGTCGAATCGGTTCCTGTGAAGAAGAATCCCGCGGCCACGGTGGCGACGAGCGGCAGCAAAGCGATCACGAGCAGCGTGAGGCCGAAGAGCGTGCCGTAGATCCGGCGGTCGAACCCCAGACCGGAGGAGAACAGCTGGACCGCGCCCGCGACGACGAGCAGTCCGCCCAGGGTCAGCGAAAGCGGGCCGAGCCGGAAGTTCGTCTGACGCCACTGCCCGGCGGGCACCCAGACGGACAGAACGGTGACGCCGAACCACAGGGCAGCCGCGGCGACGTAGACGGTGTCGATGGCGAATTCGACGCCCGTCCGCCCGAGCGAGGTTTCGAGCACCACCAGCGCGGCGAGCGCGAGGGAGGCCCAGCGGCCTGCCGACGGCCATCGGATCAGGACGGGAATCGCCAGCGCGAGCACGAGATGCACGATCAGCGCGATGACGTTGACGTCGGTCGCGAAGGCGGAGATCGCGGCCAGCGCGGCGGAAACCCCGCCCAGTCCGGCGATGGTGAGGTGGAGGCGCCGGGGCAGCTCGCCCACGAGCGGGCGAAGGATTCCCGTGCCGGCGAGGAAAGCGGTCGCCAGCAGGAGGCCGAGCCGAAGCACGACCAGCGCGATGTCGACTCCGGCCGAACCCGAGCTCGCCGGTATGACGTGGTGATCCATGGGGGCCTTCTCCGAGCAGATCGGCGGAGCCGTGGGTGGCGGGGTGCGCCCGCCACCCACGGCCTTCCGCGCCGAACAGGGTTACTTGAGATCCGCGTCCGCCACGACGAACAGTTCGGAGTGCGGTTTGGCGTTGCCGAAGGACCCGTGCGGCCAGGTCTTTCGGTTGAAGTTGATCCCGACCTGTCCGGTGAACTCGTCCCGGAAGTTCTGGTCGACGCCGACCTTCCCGTCTTCGCCGAGGTTCAACAGGTTGACCTTGTGGTCACCGTCCAAACCGGACCGTGCGACGAAGTAGTTCGACACCGCGAGATGCCGCGGCTTGTCGGTTTCGTGGTAGTACCCGTCTTCGCCGAGCACGAAGTTGTCGTACGCGCCCCAGTGCGGGCCACCGCCGGACGTGCCAGGGTTGATCGGCGCCGCGCCGACGACGGTCGGCAGGTCGCCGCCACCGCCCTGCTGTGACTTCTCCTTCGTGTCGATCCGGCCCTTGATGTTCTCGACCTTGTCGCCCGCGGCGACGAGTTTCCTGATGTCGAGGACGTAGACGCCGCCGGTGGTGCCGGGGTCGTCGGGACCGAGCGCGCCCTTCTGACGGCCGGTGATCGCGCGGTAGAGGTACTTGTCGTCGGGGCTGGTCTGGATCCAGCCACCGTTCGAGCCGCCACCGTTGGAGTCGTTGTTCGGGTGGATCGCCTTGTTCGCCGCGCCGTCGTCGAACACCTGGATCCAGTGCGGCTCCTTGGCGGTGATGTCCGGCGTGTAGAACACCGCGCCGCCCTGCATGGTCTGGGCGAACGCGCCCTTGTGACCGGGCAGGTTCGTCACCGTGGTCTCCATGACCGCGCGGCTTTCGGCGTGCAACGGGTCCGCGGGATCGGCGCGAGGGCCGTCCGGCAGATACGAGACCGCCTTGAGCTTCGGCTTGTTGCGGTCGGAGATGTCCCAGGTGCGAACGGTCGGCCGCCGCAGATACGGCGACGGCTGCTTCACCGGGTCGAGGATGATGTTGCGCGGCTCGGCATAGTCACTGGTGACCAAGGTGTCGAGGTCCTCACGGGCCTGGATGCCGTGCGGGTTGGCGCAGGTCGGCTTGTCCAGCTGCGGGAGGTTGTCGCACAGCTTCTTGTTGTCGCCCTGCGGGGTGGCCGCGGGGGACTCGGAAAGCACCTGCGCGTTCTGGTCGAAGCGGACGACCTCGCCGGGGCTGCCGGCGAAACCGTTGCCCACCACCGTGGAACCGTTGGCGTAGGTGTGCGGGCCGGGAACGACCGGGCCACCCATGTACGTGCCGTACGCGGTGCCGTCCTTGAGCACCCAGTACGCGTCGGGCACGGAACCGCCGAGGGTCTGGGTCGGGAGGCTGACGCCCTTGAGCTTCAGTTGCGGCAACGCGGAGACGTCGAAGGCATACGTCGCGGCGGCGAACAGCGCACCGGCGTAGATCGTGTCTCCCTTGTGCCACACGTATTGCATGTGGTGCGGCTCGTTCTCGACGAGCGGTCCGACGGTGGCGGTGTTGACGACCTTGCCGTAGGTCGGCGAACCCTGCGTCGCGTCGATCACGGCGAGGAAGTCCGGACCGGGCAACGCGTTCTTGATCTTGTTCAGGCCCCCGCCGAGCGAACCCGGCAGGTTCTTGACGTCCTTGACCAGGGTGTCGGCGATGTTCTCGTCACCAGCCCAGACCAGCAGCCACTTCTTGCGCTTGCCGTCCGCACTCCGGGACGCCGCGATGTCCTTGGACACCAGGTGGTTCTGGACCCAGTACTCCTTGCCGTCGGCCGCCTTCTTCGCGTCCTTGACGACCTGGACGTCGGCGTAGGCACTGGTCGTGGAGCCGGTGTAGGTCACCGTGCCCACGGCCAGGGCCGCCGCCATGGCGCCGATCACCACTTTTCGCCACTTTGGCGAGTTGGATAGCATTCTTTCTCCCTGTTTTCGCTACCGAAGCGCCGGACATTCGGCACATCTCTCCCCTATTCCGCGCAGGCGGCACCGGCGCGAATCAAAGGGAAAGCAATCAACCGCAGGCTCACACAGGGAACCGTTGCGGCACAGTGGAAAGCGTCAGCGCACGAGGAACGGACGCATCCGTGTCGGATACGCTGATTCAGTACGGCGCGACAAACCCGGAATAGGTCAGGAATCCATACACAGCGCGCTTGCCTGCTGCCGCAGATCAACGTGCCGGCGCCACACCAAGGCGACTGGGGATTGCATGGGCGAAATACTCGTGTGAAGCCGTCAGAGTGTCAATCTCGTGATCAAAGAATGGGACACGCCACGGCCGAGTGAATTTCCCACGATGCGGATGGACCATTGGGCCGAACGGGTGGCGGTTTTCCGAGCACTGGGAATTAGGCCACCTGGCGGTACTACGGCAGGTCACAACGGACCAGTAACCCGAATCCGGCGACCACTGTCTCGTTACGTTTTCGTTATGCAATCCCGGGAACTCTGGCCACGCTGGCGCGGGAGGACAGGGCCATGCCGAAGACGTTCAGACGGACAGCACGACTTCGTCGGCCGGAAGATCGACGGATACGTGCAGCCGCTGTGCCTCCTGACCAGGCAGGCCGCTGAGGGATTGCGGGTGGCCCAGCGGCGACTGCTGCGGCAGGGCTACACGCTCAAGGTGTACGACTGCTACCGGCCGCAGCGCGCCGTCGACCACTTCGGCCGATGGGCCAAGAACCTCTCGGACGAGAAGATGAAGGCGGAGTACATCGCGGAGAGGTCCGGGCACAGCCGCGGGAGCACGGTGGACCTGACGCTCGTTGACCTGCCGCCCCGGCCGCAGTTCCCCTATCGACCGGGCGAGACGCTCGTGCCCTGCTTCGCGCCGGACCGGTTCCCGGACACCTACTTCGACTTCCCCGTCTCCCGATCCTCGCTGACTGCGCTTCCGCCCTGCCGGATCGCGATTAGGGGGCTAAACGCAAGTCGCCCTCGCCGCGGCGCCGGAGCGCGTTTTGCCCGCTGAACGCAAGTCCCGCCGGGTCGCGTTTAGCGGGCTAAACGCGATCCGGCGGGACCGGGCGCGGGCAGGTGGCAGATCGCGATTAGCGGGCTAAACGCACGTCAGTCGGCCTGGCGGCGACGGCGGCGGGAGGTGAAGACCAGACCCGCGCCGAGTACCAGGGTGGCCAGGGCGAGTGCGCCGAGGCCGAGTACGTCGGCACCGGTGCTGGCCAGACCCGTTCCACCGCCGGAACCCTGCTGACCCGGTGTGCCGGGAGCGGGCGTGGTGGTCCCGGAAGCGTCACAGCCAGGACGCCGGGTCGGCATGGTGAGCGGCGGTTCCTCGCCCTTCTCCGCTACGACGTGCAGGCGGGAAGGGTTGTCCGCCGGGCCGACGACGTAGATCGAGACCGGGTTGTCGTACTTGATCCGCCAACCCTTCGGGGGCGCGTAGAACAGGCGGTACTTCGGCCCCGGCACCACGTTGGCGATCTTGAAGTGCCCCTCCGCGTCGGTCGTCGTCTCGGCGATGGTCGGACAGTCACCGTCGGAGGTGAGTACGAGCTTGACGCCGGCGAGGCCCTCCAGAGGCTTGCCCGGTTCGGCGTTGCGGACCACCTGGCCCGCGAGGGTGGCGATCCCGCCCGGCACCGCGGCTTCGTCGTTCGCGACCGGGTTGCCGTCGATGCCGACGTCGGCGAAGCCGAAGTCGCAACCCACCGCGACCCGGCCATGGTTCAGTGCGGCGTCCGGAACCTTCTCGGTCACGTCGAAGATGCGGGTCTGACCAGGCGTGATCGTCGCTCCACCCGCGGAGTACGAGAGCTCGCCCCAACCGGGACCGCTGCTCTTCAGGGCGAAGTCCACTCCGGCACGGTTACACCCGGCCACGATGCCGACGAGCGGAATGGAGCCGGAATTCGACAGCTTCACGGTGACATGCGCGAGCTCACCGGGTTTGTAGCTCTCCTTGGTGAAGGCCACCGTCGCTTTGAGTGCGCCGTTCAACGGCTGCACACCACGGATGGACAGGTCCTTGGTGTCCGCGCCGATCTTGATGACCTTGAACGGGAACAGCCAGCCCTTGATCGCGTCGCCGCCGCCGAGGAAATACTGGGCAGCCGGGACGTCCTCGAAATCGATCTTCCCGTCGGCGCCACTCGTGGCCTTGTACTCCTGGGAACCGATGGCGTGCCGCAACGTGAGCGGGATATCGGCCAGTTGTTCGCCGTCGTCGAGTTTGCCGTCGCCGTTCTTGTCGCCGAATACGACACCCGCCGCACGGCCGATGACCTTCGTGACGGAGACGGACTCGCCGAACGTGCCGGCGCTGACGCCGGTGTGGTCGTAGACAAAGCCCCGGACGGTCGCGGTGTCCTTGTCGAGGTCTCCGATCTGCCCGGTGACGGTCACCTCCGTGGCCTGCCCCGGCTCAAGGTTCACGCCCGGCGCGCGACCCAGCGCTCCCCAGCCCGGCTCATAGGGAATCGACAGGGCACCCGGCTCGCTGAAGAACTGGTTGACCCGAAGACCGACCGCCCGGGTTTTTCCGGTGTTCTTGACCTTGAAGGTGAATCGGACCTCTTCGTCGGTCTTGTAAGACGCTTTTTCGAAAGCGACCGTGGCATCGACTTCCGCTCGCTCAGCCTGCTGCTTCGGCGCCGCGGGCGGCGAACTCTCGGCAGGTGGCGCGCCGGGTTCAGGAGCCGGAGAAGTCGCCGGCGCTTCGGACGTCACCGGCACGCTGGAGGTCGGGGCCGGAGGCTCCGGATCAGCTCCGGCGGGCGTGGCGAATACGCCGGTCAGTGCCGCTACCGCGGCGAATGTGGCGAGAGCACGCGAGATGGATCTACCACTTGGAGATTTATTCACACAAGTCACCCCAGATTGCGAACAGGAAATGCGCAGAGCCCCCGAACCGCGTATAACCGGATCACCTTAACCGGATTCGCCTGGAGTCAGAAGTCGTTTCGAGTGACCGAGTCACCCGGAAACGGGAATGGCCCCCGCCGGATCGGCGAGGGCCATTCTCGTGGATTGCGCTTCGGTCAGCGGAAGTCGCGGCCGAAGTCGTAGTCGTCCAGCGGAACCGCGGCACCCGGGGTGGAGCCGAAGACATCCGGCGTGTAGTAGCCGTCGTCGTAGGACGGGATCGCGTAAGCGGCGACCCGCGCCTCCTCGGTCGGCTGCACCTGGATGTTGCGGTACTTGTTGATCCCGGTACCGGCCGGGATCAGCTTACCGATGATCACGTTCTCCTTGAGGCCCACGAGCTTGTCCGAACGGCCGTTGATGGCCGCGTCGGTCAGGACACGCGTGGTCTCCTGGAACGAGGCCGCCGACAGCCACGAGTCCGTGGTCAGCGAGGCCTTCGTGATCCCCATCAGCACCGGGCGACCCGAGGCGGGCTCGCCGCCTTCGGCGACCGACGCCCGGTTCTTCGCCTCGAACTTGGTCCGCTCGGGCAGCTCGCCCGGCAGGAAGTCCGTGGCACCGGAGTCGATGATCGTCACGCGGCGCAGCATCTGCCGCACGATGACCTCGATGTGCTTGTCGTGGATCGACACACCCTGCGCCCGGTACACCTTCTGGACCTCGTCCACCAGGTGCATCTGCGCCTCGCGCGGCCCCATGACCCGCAGGACCTCGTGCGGGTCCGGCGTACCTTCGAGCAGCTGCTGACCGACGTTGACGCGGTCACCGTCGCCCAGCGGGCCGTTCGGGGTGTTCGCGAGCCGCTGACGCTTGGACAACTTGTCGAAGACGATCTCTTCGCTGCCGTCGTCCGGGATCAGCGTGATCTTCCAGAACCGCTCGCTCTCTTCGATGCGCACACGGCCATCGACATCGGCGATCGGCGCCTTGCCCTTCGGGACCCGGGCCTCGAACAGCTCCTGGACACGGGGCAGACCGGTCGTGATGTCGTCACCGGCGACACCACCCTGGTGGAACGTACGCATCGTCAGCTGCGTACCCGGCTCACCGATCGACTGGGCCGCGACGATACCCACGGCCTCGCCGACGTCGACGAGCTGACCGGTCGCCATGGAACGGCCGTAGCAGGTGGCGCAGATACCGACGGCCGACTCGCAGGTCAGCACCGAACGCACCTTGACCTTGGCGATCCCGCTCGAGATGAGCTTGTCGATCGCCGGGTCACCGATGTCGTCACCGGCGTTGAGCACGACGTTGCCCTTGGCGTCGACCGCGTCGGTCGCCAGGTTCCGCGCGTACACGCTGGTCTCGACGTGCTGGTCGCGGAGGACCTTGCCGTCGCCGATGTCCTCACCGATCGGCATGTTGATGCCTCGGGTGGTGCCACAGTCGACCTCGCGGACGATGACGTCCTGCGACACGTCCACCAGACGACGGGTCAGGTAACCCGAGTCGGCGGTACGGAGCGCCGTGTCCGCCAGACCCTTACGGGCACCGTGCGTCGCGATGAAGTACTCCGCCACCGACAGGCCTTCACGGAAGTTGGCCTTGATCGGACGCGGGATGTACTCACCCTTCGGGTTCGACACCAGACCACGCATACCGGCCAGCGACCGGACCTGCGTCATGTTGCCCGCCGCGCCCGACTTCACGATCATCGCGATCGGGTTGTCGTCCGGCAGCGCCGTCTCCATGATCTTGTGGACCTCTTCGGTGGCCTGCGTCCACACCTTGACGAGCTCGTTGTTGCGCTCGGCGTGCGACAGCTGACCACGCTGGTACCGCTTCTCGACCTGGTCGGCCTTGCCTTCGTACTCGTCCAGAATGGCCTTCTTGCCGGTCGGGACGAGGACGTCGGAGATCGCGACCGTGACACCCGAACGGGTCGCCCAGTAGAAACCGGCGTCCTTCAGGCGGTCCAGGGTCTGCGCGACCTGGGTCATCGAGTAGCGCTCGGCGAGGTCGTTCACGATCGCGGCCTGACGCTTCTTCGGCATCGGCTCGTTGATGAACGGGTAGTCCGCCGGGAGCAGCTCGTTGAACAGCACGCGGCCCAGGGTGGTCTCGGCCAGCCAAGCCTTGCCCGGCTCCCAGCCCTTCTCCGCGAGCGCCGCTTCGTCGGCCTTGGCGGGCTGACGGTCGGTGATGCGGATCTTGACCGGGGCGTGCAGGCTCAGCGCCTTGCGGTCGTACGCCATGATCGCTTCGGCAGGCGAGGAGTAAGCGAAGCCCGCGCCGTCGGCCTTTTCGTTCAGGCGGGTCAGGTGGAACAGACCTGTCACCATGTCCAGACGCGGCATGGCGAGCGGGCGGCCCGACGCCGGCGAAAGGATGTTGTTCGCCGACAGCATCAGGATGCGGGCCTCGGCCTGCGCCTCCGCGGAAAGCGGGAGGTGCACGGCCATCTGGTCACCGTCGAAGTCCGCGTTGAACGCTTCACAGACCAGCGGGTGCAGCTGGATGGCCTTGCCTTCGACCAGCTGCGGCTCGAAGGCCTGGATACCGAGACGGTGCAGGGTCGGCGCACGGTTCAGCATCACCGGGTGGCCGGTGATGACCTCTTCGAGCACGTCCCACACCTGCGGCCGCGAGCGCTCCACCATCCGCTTGGCGGACTTGATGTTCTGCGCGTGGTTCAGGTCGACCAGCCGCTTCATGACGAACGGCTTGAACAGCTCGAGCGCCATGTCCTTCGGCAGACCGCACTGGTGCAGCTTCAGCTGCGGGCCGACGATGATGACCGAACGGCCCGAGTAGTCGACACGCTTGCCGAGCAGGTTCTGACGGAACCGGCCCTGCTTGCCCTTGAGCAGGTCGGACAGCGACTTCAGCGGGCGGTTACCGGGACCGGTGACCGGGCGGCCGCGGCGGCCGTTGTCGAACAGCGCGTCGACGGCCTCCTGCAGCATCCGCTTCTCGTTGTTGACGATGATCTCGGGCGCGCCGAGGTCGATCAGCCGCTTCAACCGGTTGTTCCGGTTGATGACCCGGCGGTAGAGGTCGTTCAGGTCGGAGGTGGCGAACCGGCCACCGTCGAGCTGGACCATCGGGCGCAGGTCCGGCGGGATCACCGGGACGGCGTCGAGCACCATGCCGCGCGGGTCGTTGCCGGTGGCCTGGAAGGCCGCGACGACCTTGAGCCGCTTCAGCGCGCGGAGCTTCTTCTGCCCCTTGCCGTTGCGGATGGTGTCGCGCAGGTTGTCGGCCTCGGCCGCGACGTCGAACTCGGTGGCCAGCTTCTGGATGGCCTCCGCGCCCATGCCGCCGGTGAAGTACTCGCCGTAGCGGTCGACGAGCTCGCGGTAGAGCAGCTCGTCGGCGATCAGCTGACGGACGTCGAGCTTGGTGAAGGTCGTCCAGACCTCCTCGAGACGGTCCAGCTCGCGACCGGCGCGGTCACGCAGCTGACGCATCTCGCGCTCGCCGCCTTCCTTGACCTTGCGGCGGACGTCGGACTTGGCGCCCTCCGCCTCCAGCTCGGCCAGGTCGGCTTCCAGCTTCTGCGCCCGTGCCTCGATGTCCGCGTCACGCTTGGTCTCGAGGTTCTTGCGCTCGACGCCGATCTCGTTCTCGAGGGTCGGCAGGTCGTTGTGCCGCAGCTCGGTGTTCACACCGGTGATCACGTAGGCCGCGAAGTAGATGATCTTCTCGAGGTCCTTCGGCGCCAGGTCCAGCAGGTAGCCCAGGCGGGAGGGAACACCCTTGAAGTACCAGATATGGGTGACGGGGGCGGCCAGCTCGATGTGGCCCATCCGCTCACGGCGCACCTTGGCGCGGGTGACCTCGACGCCACAGCGCTCGCAGATGATGCCCTTGAAGCGGACCCGCTTGTACTTACCGCAGTAGCACTCCCAGTCCCGGGTCGGGCCGAAGATCTTCTCGCAGAAGAGGCCGTCCTTCTCGGGCTTGAGCGTCCGGTAGTTGATGGTCTCCGGCTTCTTGACCTCACCGAAGGACCACTGACGGATGTCGTCTGCGGTCGCGAGGCCGATGCGGAGCTCATCGAAGAAGTTGACGTCCAGCACGTCTTTGCATCCCCTTGGGGTTGAGTCGACTAGAGGGGTTGGCGGTCGAGGCGGGGCCCACGGGAGGCAGGCCCCGCCTCGGACAGCCGTCAGTGCACGACGTCGTCCACCGAGGGCGACTCGTTGCGGGACAGGTTGATGCCGAGGTTCGCCGCGGCGCGCTCGAGGTCCTCGTCGTCGGAGTCGCGCATCTCGATCGCGGCGCCGTCGCTCGACAGCACCTCGACGTTGAGGCAGAGCGACTGGAGCTCCTTCAGGAGCACCTTGAACGACTCGGGGATACCCGGCTCGGGGATGTTCTCCCCCTTGACGATGGCCTCGTACACCTTGACGCGGCCGACCACGTCGTCCGACTTGATCGTCAGGAGCTCCTGCAGGGTGTATGCGGCGCCGTACGCCTGCATCGCCCAGCACTCCATCTCGCCGAACCGCTGGCCACCGAACTGCGCCTTACCACCCAGCGGCTGCTGCGTGATCATCGAGTACGGACCGGTGGACCGGGCGTGGATCTTGTCGTCGACAAGGTGGTGCAGCTTCAGGATGTACATGTAGCCGACGGCGACCGGGTACGGGTACGGCTCGCCGGAGCGGCCGTCCAGCAGCGTGGCCTTGCCGTTCTGCTTGACCATGCGCTCACCGTCGCGGTTCGGCTTGGTGGCGCCGAGCAGACCGGTCAGCTCGTCTTCCTTGGCACCGTCGAACACCGGGGTGGCGGTGTTCGTGCCGGGGTCGACGTCGTAGAGCTCCTCGTTGAGGTTCTTCGCCCAGTCCGGGTTGCCTTCGATCTTCCAACC
This sequence comes from Amycolatopsis sp. NPDC052450, assembly GCF_044547565.1. Lineage (NCBI taxonomy): Bacteria > Bacillati > Actinomycetota > Actinomycetes > Pseudonocardiales > Pseudonocardiaceae > Amycolatopsis > Amycolatopsis sp. NPDC052450. The sequence goes on from NZ_JBIUAQ010000005.1 coordinate 147,624, forward strand.
CTGCGAAGCCAGCCAGCCCAGGTGAAGCTCCAGGACCTGGCCGATGTTCATACGACGCGGGACACCGTGGGTGTTCAGGATGATGTCGACGGGCGTGCCGTCCTCCATGAACGGCATGTCCTCGGCGGGGAGGATCTTGCCGATGACACCCTTGTTCCCGTGGCGGCCGGCGAGCTTGTCGCCCGGCTGGATCTTCCGCTTCTGGGCCACGTAGACGCGGACCAGTTCGTTGACGCCCGGGGGCAGCTCGTCGTCGTCCTCGCGCGAGAACACGCGGATGCCGATGACCTTGCCGGTCTCGCCGTGCGGCACCTTCAGCGAGGTGTCGCGGACCTCACGGGCCTTCTCGCCGAAGATCGCGCGGAGCAGACGCTCTTCCGGGGTCAGCTCGGTCTCACCCTTGGGCGTGACCTTGCCGACCAGGATGTCGCCGTCGCGGACCTCGGCACCGATGCGGATGATGCCGCGCTCGTCGAGGTCGGCCAGGACCTCTTCGGAGACGTTCGGGATGTCCCGCGTGATCTCCTCGGCGCCCAGCTTGGTGTCGCGGGCGTCGATCTCGTGCTCCTCGATGTGGATCGACGTGAGCACGTCGTCCTGCACCAGGCGCTCCGAGAGGATGATCGCGTCCTCGTAGTTGTGGCCCTCCCACGGCATGACCGCGACGAGCAGGTTCTTGCCGAGCGCCATCTCACCGTTCTCGGTGGACGGGCCGTCGGCGATGACCTGACCCTGCTCGACCCGGTCACCCTCGTTGACGATCGGGCGGTGGTTGAAGCAGGTGCCGTGGTTCGAGCGGCGGAACTTGTACAGTCCGTAGCTCTTCCGCGTGCCGTCGTCGTGCATGATCGTGATCAGGTCGGCCGAGAGCTCCTCGACGACACCGGACTGCTCGGCGACGAGCACGTCACCGGCGTCCACCGCGGCGCGCAGCTCCACACCGGTGCCCACGTACGGCGCCTGGTTGCGGAGCAACGGCACGGCCTGACGCTGCATGTTCGCGCCCATCAGCGCGCGGTTCGCGTCGTCGTGCTCCAGGAACGGGATCATCGCCGTCGCGACCGAGACCATCTGCCGCGGCGAGACGTCCATGTAGTCCACGTCCAGCGGGTCGATCAGCTCGACCTCGCCGCCCTTCTTACGGACCAGGACGCGATCCTCGACGAAGGTGCCGTCTTCCGAGATCGGCGCGTTCGCCTGCGCCTTCACGAAGCGGTCTTCCTCGTCCGCGGTGAGGTAGTCGACCTGGTCGGTGACGCGGCCCTCGACGACCTTGCGGTACGGGGTCTCGATGAAACCGAACGGGTTGACCCGCGCGTACGAGCAGAGCGAACCGATCAGGCCGATGTTCGGGCCTTCCGGCGTCTCGATCGGGCACATGCGGCCGTAGTGCGACGGGTGGACGTCACGGACCTCCATGCCGGCGCGCTCACGCGACAGACCACCCGGGCCGAGGGCGGACAGACGACGCTTGTGCGTCAGCCCCGACAGCGGGTTGTTCTGGTCCATGAACTGCGACAGCTGCGAAGTACCGAAGAACTCCTTGATCGCCGCCACGACGGGACGGATGTTGATCAGGGTCTGCGGCGTGATCGCCTCGACGTCCTGGGTCGTCATCCGCTCGCGGACGACGCGCTCCATCCGGGACAGACCCACGCGGATCTGGTTCTGGATGAGCTCGCCGACGGTGCGGAGACGACGGTTGCCGAAGTGGTCGATGTCGTCGGTCTCGACCGGGATGACCTGGTCGCCGACGGTCGCCTTGTCCTCGCCCGCGTGCAGGCGGACCAGGTACTCGATCGTCGAGACGATGTCCTCTTCGGTCAGCGTCCCGGTGTCGTACGGCGTGGTCAGGCCGAGCTTCTTGTTGACCTTGTACCGGCCGACCTTGGCCAGGTCGTAGCGCTTCGGCTTGAAGAACAGGTTCTCCAGCAGCGTCTGCGCGCTCTCCTTGGTGGGGGGCTCGCCCGGGCGCAGCTTGCGGTAGATGTCGAGGAGGGCCTCGTCGGTGCCGGCGGTGTGGTCCTTCTCGAGGGTGGCGAGCAGCGTCTCGGAGAACGAGAAGCGCTCACGGATCGCCTCGGTGGTCCAGCCCAGCGCCTTCAGCAGCACGGTCACCGGCTGGCGGCGCTTGCGGTCGATGCGGACGCCGACGGTGTCGCGCTTGTCGACGTCGAACTCGAGCCAGGCACCCCGGCTCGGGATGACGCGGACGTTGAAGACGTCCTTGTCGGTGGTCTTGTCGACGCTGGTGTCGAAGTACACACCCGGCGAACGGACCAGCTGGGACACGACGACACGCTCGGTGCCGTTGATGACGAAGGTGCCCTTGTCGGTCATCACCGGGAAGTCGCCCATGAAGACCGTCTGGCTCTTGATCTCGCCGGTGTTGTTGTTCACGAACTCGGCGGTCACGAACAGCGGGGCCGCGTACGTCATGTCCTTGTCCTTGCACTCCTCGACGGAGGCCTTGACCTCGTCGAAGCGCGGGTCGGAGAAGGACAGCGACATGGATCCGGAGAAGTCTTCGATCGGCGAGATCTCGTTGAGGACCTCTTCCAGGCCACCGACCGGGTTTTCTTCACCTTCTTCGACGCGGCGTTCGAACCACGCCTCGTCGCCGGTGAACCATTCAAAGGACCTGATCTGCACGTCGAGCAGGTTCGGGGTGCTGAGCGGCTCGCGAATCTTTGCGAAGGAGACCCGCTTGGGGGCTCCCGGGATTCCCGTGGACTCCGAGCGAGATACAGCCGAGGTGGTCGCAGCAGTGGCCTGGTTCGCGGGAGAGACTGCCAAGATGCGTCCTTCCGGGGACAATGAGCGGTGAGCAGCCGCGTCAGCAACAGCTGATGCGGTCTGTCAAGGGTGCCGTGTGCCCACTATCCTAACTACCGGCTCCGGGCAGCCTGAAAGAGGGCAGCGCAAAGAAGCAGTCTAGCCCGAACGTCACGGTCTGTCCAGGGGGCGCTCCCGATGGGGCCCAGCCTGCTTCGCAACGTCTTCAGGTATGCCTCTCCTCGGCCTCCCCGGACCGTCCCTCCCGCAAGGGCACCGCCGGTTCTCACCGTTGCCAGTAAGCGTGACCCCACAGGGGCTCTGAGTCAAGATGCCGCGCGGTGGTCCCGCCGGTTGGCGCAGCGTCGAAGAAGCTCCGCGACGGGTGCCTCACAGGACGATCATCTTGGTTACCGCCCGGTACACGCAGGTGACGGCGTTGGGGCGTCGACCTGCGTTTAGCGGGCTAAACGCGTTCCCGCGCGGGCGGCGTTTCGGAGGGTCACCGGGTCGGGGCGGGGGTGGTTCGGCGCGCCTCAGGGCGTTTCGGGGCGTGTGGCGGTTGTGGCCGGTGGGTCGGCTGGTGCGGCGCACAGGAAGGGCGCGAGGATCGCGTTTAGGGGGCTAAACGCGACGCGTCTCGGGCGGCGGCGGAGGTGAGGGGGCGTGAGTGGCGATTCGGGCTCTGGGGAGCCTTCTCTTTGGTACCTGCGGCGCTTCTTCATGTACTCGGGGAGGGGTGAAGGGCGAGTCTCCTCGGCTGAGCCGAGGGAAGGGGGCCTTCACGCGCGGGTCTGCCTCGGCTCGGGCCGAGCTCAGTCCGGCATGACGTGAGGGGCTCCTTCCCTACTCTCAGGGTAGGGAAGGCGACCCACCCGCAGGTAGCTCCAGAGAGGCGCAGGCCGAAAGCCGTGAAGGCCTCCTTGAGGGACTCTGGGTCCCTCAAGGAGGCCTTCACGGACAGGCGGGCGCCGGGGGCGGCGGATCGCGTTTAGCGGGCTAAACGCGACGCGCTACTTGGACGGGGCCGGGGAGGCGGGGGGTGAGGCGGGCGCCGAGGAAGCGGCCGGGTTGGGCGGAGCGGCGTAGGTGTTCATCGCCGTGATCTTCCACTTGTCGCCCTGCAGTTCCGCGTTCAAGTGCAGCTGCGCGCTTCCCGCGGTGGTCTTGTTCGTGTCGGCCCGCGTCGAGCTCTGGTCGACGAACACCATCACGTCGGCCCGGTCGCCTTCCAGCCGGATGACGGCGCTACGGGTGACCTTGCAGGTCACGACCATCTTCTGCTGCGGGGCCAGCCGTTTGACCTCGCCCATCAGCAGGTTGTACTTCGCCCGCACCTCGTCGTTGACCAGCAGATCGCCGGCCGCGGTCTCGGTCTTCGCGATGTTGTTGTAGTCGTACGAGAACAGCGCCTCGGTCGCCTTCGCGACCTGGTCCTTGACCTGCGCGGTCTTCGCGACGTCCAGCAGCGCCGTGTTGTTCGTCGAGCTGGACACCTCGTCGGCTTGGATCTTGAACAGCACGGCGGTCGCGGCCAGCAGCAGTCCGACGACGACCAGCGCGCCCGCCAGAATCAGCTGACGAGAGCCTGACTTCTTCTCGCTCTCGGCGGACTCCGAAGACTCCTCAGTCTCCGACGCTTCATCGGCTTCGGTAGCGACCTCGGCCTCGGCCTCGGCCTCTTCGATGTCGTCAGGCTTCGTCTGGGCGGCCGCGCGGACCTTCGCACGCGGGCTCGGCTTCGCGACAACCTCGTCTTCGGAAGCTTCAGGCTCTTCAGGGGCCTCGACAGCGGCCACCTCAGGCTCAGCCACTTCAGGCTCAGCCACCTCAACGGCCTCAGGCATGGGCTCAGGCTCAGGTGCGGGCCTAGGCGCAGGCCGCGGCGACGGGCGGCGGACCGGTGCCGGCGCAGGCGCCGGCGTTTCGTCGACCTCGACCTCGACCTCTGAAGCAGAGCCTTCCGGAGAGGCGGGAGCAGGGGACGCTGCTGGCCGTCGCAGACCGGCCACCCGGGGGCGGCGCACCGGCGGAGTGCTGCGAGGGGGCTGGCGACGGGAGGGGGGCACTACGAGGCTCCGTTCTAGGTGACGCTCTTACTGACCGGCCGCGACGAGGGGCACGTTGTCGATCCCGGACAGCTTCCACTCATCGCCGACCCGGGTCATCGAGACCTCCAGGCGCAGCGCCTTGGAGCTCGCCTTGTCGCCCTGGGTGACCTGGGTGGAGATGGCGGCGAGGAAGCTCGCCTTGCCTTCGTGGTCGTCGAGTTCCTCGACCGCGATGTCCTGGATGGTGGTCACGACCTTGGTCTTCGCGTCGCCGAGTGCCTTGCGATAGGTCGGTTCCAGCTGCTTCAGCTGCTCCGCCATCTTGTCGTCGGAGACGGCTTTCTGGCGGTTGAAGAACTCGTCGAGGTTCTCGAAGTCGACCTCGGTGTATGCCTTGATCGCGGTGCCGCCGGCCTTGGCCACTTCGTCGCGCGAGCGCGCCAGGTCGGCGTTGTCGTCCGACGCGGCCACGGCCCACATGACACCGAAGATCGCCGCGGCGATGAAGGCGGCCAGCGCGAACGCCGCCGCCCCCAGGACGAGGGTCCGCGATCGAGAAGAACTCATGACGCTCCAGGGTAGGTATACGGTCTCGGGCTCAGCCGGGCAGGCCCAGCAGCGTGCCGAGGGTGGGCAGGCTGACCCCCGGGCTCTGCAGGACGCTCGGCATGCCCTGCGCCGCGCGCAGGCTGGCCAGTTCCTCGGCCGAGCGGCCGGCGTTCGCCGCGACGTCGCCCTGCGACGGGATCTGCGGGACCCCGTTGTACGGCACGTTCTGCGAACCGCGCACGTTGATCGGGCTGCCCTTCGGCTCGGCGCAGTACGCGTCGTCCTTCGGCGGGCGAGGCGTCGTGTCGGTGCCTTCGCGGTACTTGTCGAGGCCGATGTAGCCCTTGGTGCACGAAGGCGGGTTGAACAGGTTGAGCGCCAGGCCCAGGTGCGCGGTGCCGTCGTTGGCGACGCTGTTCGCGCCCGCGGCCAGCATCGGGTACGTCACCAGTCCCTGTTCGAGCCCGTCGAGCCGGGTCACCAGGAGGTTCGACGTCGTGAGCAGGTTCGCCGTCAGGGCGCCGAGGCCAGGGCCGGATTCGGCGAGTACCGAGCTGATCTGGTTCGCCACCTGCGGGGTGATCCCGATCAGTTTCCGGATGTCGGCGTCGGAGTTCTTCAGCGTGCCGGAGAGCTTGTCGAGGTCCGCGCTGAACGACTTCATCGAGCTCGCCATGTCGTTCTGCGTCTCGAGGACCTGCCCGCCCTTTTCCAGCAGCTGGATGGTCTGCGGCAGGTACTCCTGCGCGGTCGCGGTGAAGCTCCGCGCGGTGTCGAGCAGCCGCTGCAGGTCCGGGCCGGTGCCGTTGAAGGCGTTGTACGACTCGTCGACGACCTTGCGCAGCGAGTCGGTCGGCACCGAAGCCGCGAGGCTGTCGAGGTCGCCGATGAGCTGCTCGGTGGGCACCGGCGTCTTGACCTTGTCGGCCGGGATGACCGAACCCGAGTTCAGGAACGGTCCCTTGTCGCTCTTCGGTTTCAGGTCGACGAACTGTTCGCCGACCGCCGACCGGTTCGCGACCACGGCGTCCAGATCGGCGGGCACCTGCGGGGCGTCCGGCGCGATGTTGAGGTCGGCTTCCAGCCCGGTCTTGGTGAGCCGCAGCTCCCCGACCCTGCCGATGTTGAAGCCGCGGTAGGTGACCTCGGCGTTCTGGAAGATGCCACCGGACTGCTTGAGTTGCAGCTTCACCGTGTAGCCCTCGTCGCCGAAGACCTGGCCGAGTCCGGCGAACCGGATCAGCGCGTACACGATGGCGACCACGGAGATGATCGCGAACGCGACCAGCTGGATCTTCGTCCTACGGACCAGCATCAGCCGGCACCTCCCGACAGCACGCCGAAGATCCCGGCGGGTCCGGTCTGTTGCGGTTGCCCGCCACCCTGCGGCGCGCTCGCCTGACCACCGGCGACACCGCCGACGCTGTCCGGGATCGGCAGCGGCGGATTCGCCCCGGGACCCTCCGTCCCGCCGGTCAGCCCCGGCACCGGGATGACGTCCTGGAGCGGGTTCTGACGGCTGCGGCCGAGGTTCTTGAGGATCTCGTTCAGGTTGAGGTCGATCTTGGCGAACAGGTTGAAGTAGTCGCCCTTGACCCCGTCGTAGGCGGCGTCGCTGAACGGGAAGGTCAACAGGATCTCCAGCGCCTTGGGCAGATCCGCGCCCGCCTCGCCGAGCTTCTGCAGCGTCGGCTGCAACGCCTTGAGGTCGGCGACGAGGTCTTCCTTGCTCTTGTTCACCGTGTCGACGGCGACCCCGGAGAGGTGGTTGAGCGCGTTCAGCATGGTCACCAGCTGGCCGCGCTGCTGCTCCAGCACGCCGAGGCCGGGGCCGAGGTTGTCGACCGCGCCGACCAGCTTGTCCTTCTGGCCGTTCAGCGTGAGCGAGAGCCGGTTCAGCCCGTCGAGCGCCCGCGTGATGTTCGCGGACTGCTTGTCCAGGTTCGTGACCAGCTCGTTGGCGTTGTTCAGCAGCGCCTTGAGCTCCGGCGAGCGGCCGGCGGTGGCGTTGTTGAGTTCCTTGGTGATGGTGTTGAGCTGTTCCACCCCGCCGCCGTTGAGCAGCAGCGAGAGCGCGCCGAGCAGTTCCTCGACCTCGACGCTGCGGTTCGTGCGGGCCAGCGGGATCACGGCGTTGTCGGCGAGTTCGCCCTGTCCGTCGGCGGGTGCGGCCAGCTCGACGTACTTCTCACCGAGGAGGCTCGACTGTTTGACGTTGGCCAGCGCGTTCGCCGGCAGCTTCACGTCGCCGTTGACCCGGAGGGTGACTTCGGCGTTCCAGCCGTCCTGGGTCAGCCCGATCGCTTCGACGCGGCCGATGGCGACCTCGTTGACCTTCACCCCGGCTTGCGGCGTCAGGTCGAGAACGTCCCGGAACTGCACCTTGACCGTGTACGGGTGGTCGCCGAGTTCGGCGCCACCGGGCAGCGGGACGTCGTAGATCCCGTTGAACCCGCAGCCGCTCAACGTCAATGCCGCGATCGTGCCGACAGCCGCGAAAGCAAGTTTCTTCATCACTTCGCCGCCGTTCCGTAGAGCTGACCGGCGATGGGCAGCGGGAGCGGCGGCAGCTGGCCCGCCTGCGAGGACTGGATCACCTGCGCGATCGACGGCAACGGCACCAGCCCGTCGACCAGTCCGGCGATCCCCTTGCACGCGTCGCCCAGCGCGTCGAGCGCGTCCGGCGTCTGCTTGAGCAGGTTGCACACCATCACCAGCGGCGGCTGGGTGAGCTCGTTGAGGTTGGCCCGCGCGTCGAGCGTGCCCGACGAGGCGTTGTAGGTGTTGACCAGGTTACCGAGGCCGACCGGGGCGACGTCGAGGATCTCGGCGAGCGCGCCGCGCTGGTCCACGAGCACCTTGGTCACACTGGCCAGCTTGTCCACATTGGACTTGAGCCGGTCGCGGTTCTTCTCGATGAACCCCTGCACCGCGGTGAGCGTGTCGGACAGCTGCTTCACCGTGGCCGAGAGGTTTTCCCGCTCCCCCGCGAGGAATCCGCTGACGTCGGCGAGCTGCCGCTCGAAGTCGCGGACCTGTTTGTCGCTGTTCACCAGCGTCTGAGAGAAAGAGCCGAGGTTTTCGACCGTCTTGAACAGGTCGTCCTTGTTGCCGGACAACGTGCCCGCGGCCTGGCCGAGTTTCGTGATCGTGTCGTGCAGTGCCTGCCCGTTGCCGTCGAAGTTCTTGGCGGCGGTGTCGAGCAGGTTCGACAGCGAACCGTTCTTGTTGGCGCCGTTGGGCCCGAGCGACTTGCTGACCCGGGAGAGGCTGGCGGCGAGTTCGTCGACCTCGAGGGGGACCTCGGTGCGGTCGAGCCCGATCACGGCGCCGTCGGCGATCCGCGGGCCGCCCTTGTAGGCCGGGGCAAGCTGCACGTAGCGGTCGCTGACCAGCGACGGCGACACGATGATCGCCTTCGCGTCGGCGGGCACCGCCACCGAACGGTCGTATTCGAGTTCGACGCGGACCTGGTTGCCCATCGGCTGGATCTTGGTGACCGTGCCCATGTCGACGCCGAGCATGCGGACACTGTTGCCTTCGTAGAGGCCGACGGTGCCGGCGAAGTAGGCGGTCACGTGGTTGCGACCGGCGTCCTTGAGCGTCCACCACAGCGCGCCGGCGACGACCAGCGCGAGCACGATCGCGATGGTGAAGCCCCGCGCGAGACCGGCTGAAAGACGGGTACTCATTTCTCGTAGCACCCCTTATCGTTGATCGGGCCGAACGACGGCAGGACCAGTCCGCAGATGTAGTTGTCGAACCAGCGGCCGTTGCCGATCGTGTTCGTGAACACCCGGATGAACGGCGCGAACCGCGCGATGCCCTGGCCGAGGGCGTCCTGGTTGCGCTGCAGCATCGAGGTCAGCTGGTCGAGCTGGGTGAGCACCGGGTCGAGCTGCGCGTCGTTGTCGTCGACCAGGCCCTTGAGCTGGGTGGCGAGGGCGCGCGAGCCGTCCAGGAGGGCGGAGATCGCCTCCTTGCGGCGGGACACCTCGCCGAGCAGCTTGTTGCCGTCGGCCAGGAGCTTCTGGAACTCGGCGTCACGGTCGACGAGCGTCTGCGAGACCTGCCGCGTGTTCGCGAGCAGGCTCGACAGCTGCGAGTCACGCTTGGCGATGGTGTCCGAGAGGCGGGAAAGGCCGTTCAGGGCGCCTTTCACGTCGGCCGGGGTGTCGGCGAAGGTCTCCGTGATGACGTCGAAGCTCTTCGCGAGCTGCGTCGTGTCGATGTCGTCGACGGTCTGCGAAAGCCCGCGGAAAGCGTCGAGGACGTCGAACGGCGACGCCGTGCGCTCGCGCGGGATGGTCGAGCTCGGGTCGAGCGTGCGCTGCCCCTGCGGGTCGAGCGCCAGGTACTTCTGGCCGAGCACGGTCTTGATCTTGATCGCCGCGCTGGTCCTGTCGCCGAGCCAGGCGTCCTTGACCTTGAACGAGATCCGGACCTTGTCCCCGTCGAGCTTGATCTCGGAGACCTTGCCGACCTTCACCCCGGCGACCCGGACGTCGTTGTCCTCCTGCAGGCCCGAAGTCTCGTTGAAGTCCGCGCTGTAGGTCGTCCCGCCACCGATGACCGGCAGGTCTTCGGAGTTGAGGGCGGCGAGGAAACCGAGCAGCAGCACCGAGATGCCGACCAGCGCGATCGGGATCGGATTGCGTTTCTGGAACGACTTCATGCCGTGCACCTCGCCCGGTTCACCGGCAGCAGCGGCAGGTTGATCGGTTCGTTGATCAGCGGAGGCAGGGCGACGGCTCCCGTCATCTCACAAGCGAAGAAGTTGAACCAGGAGCCGTAGTCGGCCGTGCGGGTCAGCGCCGTCACCTTCTGCGGCAGGAACTGGATGAAGTGCTCGACGATCGGCTGGCTGTCGTTGAGGTTCTTCGTCAGCGTGCCGAGCGCGGCGATGTCCTGCTTCAGCGGCTCACGGGCTTCCCCGAGCAAGCCGGACGTCGTCTGGGCGAGGGTGCCGAGCGATTCGATGGCGTCGCCGATCGGCTCGCGGTCCGCGGCCAGCCCGGAGACCAGCTGCTGCAGTTTGACGATCAGGTCGTTCAGCTGCGGGGTGTGCGCGTTGACAGTGTCGAGCACCGAGTTCAGATTGTCGATGACCTCGCCGATCACCTTGTCCTTGTCGGAGATCGTGGTGGCCAGCGACGCGGTGTGCTTCAGCAGGCTTTCGATCGTGCCGCCCTCACCCTGCAGGACCTGGATGACCTCGTAGGACAGCTTGTTGATGTCGTCCGGGTTGAGCGCGGTGAACAGCGGTTTGAACCCGTTGAACAGCTGTGTCAGGTCGAGTGCCGGCGTGGTCCGCTCCAGCGGGATGTTGCCACCGGGCTCCAGGTTCTTCCCGGACGAGTCGGTGCCCTGCCCGAGCGAGACGTAGCGCTGGCCGACCAGGTTCCGGAACTTGATCTGCGCGGTGACCCCGGCCGGCAGCTTGCGGCCGGCGTCGACCTCGAACTCGACCTCGGCCTGGCGCCGGTCGACGATGCGGACGTCCTTGACCTGCCCCACCCTGACGCCGGCGATGCGGACGTCGTCGTTGGGCAGCAACAGGGTCGCGTCGCTGAACCGTGCCTTGTAGGCGTTGGTGCTGGTGGTGTTCACGTTGGCGATGCTGATCCCGAGGATCGTCGTGAACAGCACGGTGACGACGATGAAGGCGCAGAGCTTGATCAGCGGCGCGAGCAGACCCCTCACTGGACGTGCACCTCCGCTCCGCGATAGAGCGGACCGACGAGCAGCGAGCCCCAGCCGGGCACGTCCGAAGCGGACATGCCGACCTGCGGGGCGACCAGCTGCGCGAGGAAGTCCGATTCGGACGCGCTGTAGGACGGGCTACCGCCGGGCGCTCCGCCGCCGTTGCCGTTGTAACCGCCGTAGTTCGCGAAGCCGTTCGACGGCGAGAGACCGTCGTTCGCCGACCGCGCCGGCGGTTTGGCCGTGCTGCCGTCCTTGATCGGGCCGTCCGGCGGGTACTGCGGGAACGGGTCCGGGAACTGCTTCAGGTCGTAGCAGCGCGGGCCGCGTTTGTCCTCGAACCGCGGCTCGTCCTTGCCCGGCAGGTACGGCCCTCGGTTGACGGTGACCTCGATGGTGGCGTGCAGACCCGGCCGGTCGGTGCCCTTGCCGAGGGCCTTGTCGATCTTCGGCAGGTTCGCCGCCATCTGCCCGATCACGCACGGGTACTCCGGCGCGTACTTCGCCAGCAGCTCCGCCGTCGGGCGGGCCGTGTCGGCGAGCCGGATCAGGTTGTCGGCGTTGTTCCGCAGGAAGGTCTGGAGATCGACCGAAGCCTGGGTGACGCTGCCGTAGAGGTTCGCGAGGTTCATCTTCTGGTCCACCACGGTGCGGGTGGTGGTGCTCAGGTTGTCCAAGGTCTGCACCAGATCCGGGGCGACGGCGTTGAGGTTGTCCGAGAACTTCGCGAGTTCCTTGAGGTTCTGCTGGAGCTTGGGCTCGTGCGGGTTCAGCTCCCCGACGTAGCTGCCGAGCTGCGCGAGGGTGTCGCCGAGCTGGTCGCCGCGGCCGTTGAGCGCGGTGGAGATCGCCGAAAGCGTGCTCGACAGTTTCTGCGGCTGGACGGCCTGCAAGACCGGCATCAGATGCGCGAACGCCTGCTCCAGCTCGACAGCACTGGACGTGCGGTCCTGGGTGATCACGTCGCCCTCGGCGATCGTCTTCGACGAAGGCGCGTCCGGGATCTCCAAGGAAACGAAACGCTCACCGAACAACGTCTTCGGCAGGAATCGCGCGGAAACGTTCTGCGGGATCAGTTTCGCCGACTCCGGATTCAGCGCGAGCGTGAGTTCGGCGCCGCTCGGCGTCGCGGCGATCTCCTTCACCGAACCGACGATCAGACCGCGGACCTTCACGTCGGACTGCTTCAGCAGCTGGTTCCCGATGTTGCCCGACTGGAGCTTCACGCTCACCACGGGCGTGAACGCCCGTTGGTACAGCGCGATGCTCAGCGCCACTCCGCCGATGAGCACGGCGACAAGCAACAGACCGAGAAGCCTGCGCCGGACTGTCGCGATCATCCTGCGATCCTCACCGTGACGTCGGTTCCCCAGATCGCGAAACCGATGAAGAAGTTCATGATGGACACCGTGACGATGCTCAGCCGGACCGCCTTACCGACCGCCACGCCGACACCGGCGGGGCCACCGGTGGCCCGGTAACCGAAATAACAATGCGACAGGATGATCAAGACGCTGAACAACAGCACCTTGATGAACGAATACAGCACATCCTGTGGTGGTAGGAACAGATCGAAGTAATGGTCGTAGGTACCCGCCGACTGGTTGTAGATGTAGATAACGACCAACCGGGACGCGAGATACGAACTCAGCAGGCCGATGACGTACAGCGGGATGACCGCGACGAAACCGGCGATGATCCGCGTGGTCACCAGATACGGCAGGCTCGGGACGCCCATGACCTCGAGCGCGTCGATCTCCTCCGAGATCCGCATCGCGCCCAGCTGGGCGGTGAACCCCGCGCCGACCGTCGCCGAAAGCGCGAGGCCGGCGACCAGCGGGGCGATCTCACGCGTGTTGAAGAACGCGGTCAGGAAGCCGGTGAAGGCCGAAGTACCGATCGAGTTCAGCGCCGAATAACCCTGAAGACCGACGAGGACACCGGTGAACAGCGTCAAGCCGACCATCACGCCGACCGTGCCGCCGATGACCGCGAGCGAGCCGGAACCGAAGCTCACCTCGGCCAGCAGCCGCAGGACTTCTTTCATGTAGCGGCGAAGCGTCCTCGGCGTCCACAGCAACGCACGGCCGTAGAACGACATCTGGTCACCGAGGTTGTCCAGAGTCTGCAAAGGACGGTTGGCAACCCCCTTGGCGCGCGTAAGGAAGGTCATGCGTCAGTCCAGCTTTCCGGGCACGATCTGCAGGTAGATCAGCGTGATCACGAAGTTCACCACGAACAGCATGAGGAACGTGATGACGACCGACTGGTTCACCGCGTCCCCGACACCCTTCGGGCCACCGGACGGGTTCAGTCCCCGGTAGGCGGCGACGACCCCGGCGATGAAGCCGAAGATCAGCGCCTTCAGCTCGCCGACCCAGAGGTCCGGCAGCTGGGCCAGCGCGGAGAAGCTCGCCAGGTACGCGCCCGGTGTCCCGCCCTGGAGGACGACGTTGAAGAAGTAGCCGCCGAGCACGCCGATGACGCTGACCATGCCGTTCAGCAGGAGCGCGATCAGCATCATCGCGAGCACCCGCGGCACGATCAGCCGCTGGACCGCGGAGACACCGAGCACCTCCATGGCGTCGATCTCTTCACGGATCGTCCGCGCGCCGATGTCGGCGCAGACGGCGCTACCGCCGGCGCCCGCGACCAGCAGCGCCGTGACCAGCGGACTGGCCTGCTGCACGGTGGCGAGCACCGACCCGGCGCCCGTGTAGGACTGGGCGCCGAGCTGGCGGGCGAGCGAACCGAACTGCAGCGAGATGACCGCGCCGAACGGGATCGCGACGAGCGCCGTCGGCAGGATCGTCACACTCGCGATGAACCAGGCCTGCTGGATGAACTCCCGCAGCTGGAACGGGCGCTGGAAGATGCCACGAACGATATCGAGGCCGAGAGCGAACAGGTTCCCGGTCTCGCGCAACATGCCGATCCCGGGGATCTTCGCCGATGAAGCGGAAGAGCTCACGAGCCACCTGACCCCGGATCTTGTGGCCGCAAGCGGTGGTTGCCTGCTCTCCCGGGGTGCGGGATGTGGGCGACCTGGTCGTCGGGCAGCTGCCCCTGGTGATGGTTCGGAATCGAGCTCTCGGCCGGCACCGACCGGTGCCCGGCGGTCGCGAGGCGCTGCGGGCGGACGCCGTAGCGCTGCTGCTCCTCCGGGGAGAGCGACTCGATGATGCTCTGCTGCGCCTCGTCCGGCAGGCCGTGCAGGATCTGCATGACCCGGTCCTTACGGCGGACCGCGCCCATCCGGGTCGGAACGCCGGGCGTCGGCTGCATCTGCGGCGGCACCCCGCTGACGTCCTCGACACCGCCCGCGTGGTGACCGGCCTCGAACATCGCGCGCTCCGCGGCGAGCTGAGCCGAGTCCTTCTCCTCGCTCATGCCGATGGGGCCGTCCATCTTGCCGTTGAGGAACTGCTTGACGACCGGCTCCTCGCTGGTCAGCAGCACCTCGCGCGGACCGAACATGACCAGTTCCTTGCGGAACAGCATGCCCAGGTTGTCCGGCACGGTGCGGGCGAGGTTGATGTTGTGCGTGACGATCAGGAACGTCGCGTCGATCTGCGCGTTGACGTCCAGGAAGAGCTGGGAGATATAGGTGGTGCGGACCGGGTCGAGACCGGAGTCCGGCTCGTCGACCAGGATGATCTGCGGGTCCAGCACCAGGGCGCGGGCGAGACCGGCGCGCTTGCGCATACCACCGGAGATCTCGCCGGGCAGCTTCTTGTCGGCGCCGTTCAGACCGGTCATCTCGAGCTTCTCGAGCACGATCCGGCGAACCTCGGTCTCCGACTTCTTCGTGTGCTCCCGCAGGGGGAACGCCACGTTGTCGTAGAGGTTCATCGACCCGAACAGCGCGCCGTCCTGGAAAAGGACGCCGAAGAGCTTGCGCACCTCGTAAAGCTGGTGTTCGGAGCACGTCACGATGTCGACGCCGTTGATCATGCAACGGCCACGGTCCGGCTTGAGCAGACCGATCATCGACTTCAAGAAGACGGACTTACCGGTTCCGGACGGACCGAGCATCGCCGAAACCTCGCCCGGAGGCAGGGTCAGCGTGACGTCCCGCCAGATGGCCTGCTTACCGAAGGACTTCGAAAGACCTTCGATGACCACCTCGGCACCCATCGCACCTCCAGGAGCTGTTCCGCGTCGTCGCGCACTGCCGTCCCGTGCCACTGGCCCGAGAGGACGCATGCGTTCGCGCAGCGATACCCGCGTCAACCAGGTGCAACGAGCTGAGTGCGAACAGGTTACTCACCAGTTTTCTTTTCTGGCCAGACCCGCGGGTAACTTTTCGCGCAGTCCGCCACCGGCCCGTGCACCGCTTGCAGCACCGTAGTGCACGTCACTCCCGCCCGCAGATCCACAACCGGGCCCTGCCCAGGTCGGGGCGCTATCGCGTCGCGATTAGGGGGCTAAACGCAGGTCAGCGGGGGTGGCGCTCAGCGGCGCGCCGGATCGCGATCAGGGGGCTAAACGCGATCCGGCGCCCTGGGCGCGCTCGGGTACTTAGCGTGGCTACGCGTCGCGATCAGGGGGCTAAAGGCGCTCCGGCCCGGAGGCTGGAGACAGCGAAGGGGCGGGCATCCGTACTGGATGCCCGCCCCTTCGACGGTGCTGCGGTAGGCGCTGACGCGCCCGGGATCACTTGATGGTGATCTTGGCGCCCGCGGCCTCGAGCTTCTCCTTGGCGGCCTCGGCGGCCTCCTTGTCGACCTTCTCCAGGAGGGCCTTGGGAGCGGCCTCGACCAGCTCCTTGGCCTCCTTCAGGCCCAGACCCGAGACGACCTCACGGACGACCTTGATGACCTGGATCTTCTTCTCACCGGCGGACTCGAGGACGACGTCGAACTCGTCCTGCTCCTCGGCGGCCGGGGCGGCAGCGGCACCCGGGGCGGCAGCGACAACGGCAGCCGGGGCGGCCGCGGTGACGTCGAAGGTGGTCTCGAATTCCTTCACGAACTCGGACAGCTCAAGAAGGGTGAGCTCCTTGAAGGCGTCGATCAGCTCGGTGGTGCTCAGCTTCGCCATGGTGGCTTTCCTCTCTGAAACGAACTAAAAGTTCGGGGTGGGGGGTGTTCAGCTCTCGGCGGGTGCTTCGGCTGCTTCGGTACCGGCGTTGCGCTGCTTGTCCTCCAGCGCGGCAGCCAGGCGAGCGACCTGGGACGCCGGCGCCTGGAACAGCGCGGCGGCCTGGGACAGCTTCGCCTTGAACGCGCCCGCCGCCTTGGCGAGCAGGACCTCACGGCTGTCGAGATCGGCGATCTTGGCGATCTCGTCCACGGACAGCATCTTGCCGTCCATGTAGCCGCCCTTGATCACAAGCGCGTTGTTGTCCTTCGCGAAGTCGCGAAGCGCCTTCGCGGCGTCAACAGCTTCACCTTCGACGAAGGCGATGGCGGTCGGGCCGACGAACAGGTCTTCGAGGCCCTCGATGCCCGCGTCCGTGGCGGCACGCTTGACGAGGGTGTTCTTCGCGACCCGGTACTTGGCACTGGTGCCGAGAGCGCGGCGCAGCTGGGACAGCTGGGACACGGAGAGGCCGGTGTACTGGGTAACGACTGTGGCCGAGCTGGTGCGGAAACGCTCCGCGATCTCGGCGACGGCCGCCTCCTTGTCAGGCTTCGCCATGGTCGCCTCCTCTCTTGGCTAGTGGTCCACTGGCCTTGAGAGCCCTGAAACGACGAAACGCCCCAGCGCAGACAGGCGCGGGGCGTCAGGGCACGCGACGGGATGCGTCGCGGCGAGCCTCGTTCCTCCTGCGCGGGTCGCCCGCCCTAGCGGGGCCTTCGTTCTCCAGGCCAGATGACCAGGAGAAGACCAGCGGTCTTCGGTAGAACCTTGACAAGAGTACGTGACCCTGTTTCGGCCTCCGCAGGGGCCCCTCTCGGATCGCGTTCAGCGGGCTAAACGCGACCGGCGGAGTGCACGGGAGGGCTCGCGGGGCATCATGGTGACGTGGCGGAGCAGCGTGATGACGGAAAGCCGGGCAACGAGCCCGGCACGGACATCGAGCCCAAGGCGGGAGGTCAGCCCGCGCCCCGGCTGGACGAGGAGCAACTGCGCCAGTTCCAGCAGTTTCAGCAGTTCCAGGACTATCTGAAGTTCACCGAGGCACAGCAACAGGGCCTCGTGCCGTCGCAGCCCACCCAGCCGGTGACCCAGCACTACGGTGGACAGCCGCCAGTGCCTCCGGGACCGCCGCCCGGCGAACTCGTCAAGGCCCCTCGGCCGCGCGCGCCGCGCTGGCTGCGACGTCTGGGAGGGAAGCTTCTCGCCTGGGTGATCGTGATCCTGCTGATCTGCATCGGGGCCACCATCGCCTACCGGCAGATCTTCCCCAGCGACGCCGGTCAGGACACGGCGACGTTCGTCCAGGGCGGCGGGGGCAAGCACCGCACGAACCAGGTGCTTTCGACCAATCCTTGGGAAGCCGTGCGAGCCATCTACGACACGATCGGCAAGCCGTACCCGCCCGCCACCCGGGTCGAGAAGGTCTGCCTGTCGATGAGCGAGCAGGCGCAGGCCCAGTTCGCCCGCGACCTCGGCTACCCGGACTGCGCGACCGCCGTCCCGGCCCTGAACGCCAAGGTCACCGACATCACGCCGTACATCTACGCGGTACGCCCGATGTCGAGCGTGGTCCCGCGGCAGAACCTGACGATCCACTCGTGCTGGTACAACATCCGCGGAGGCCCCCTGCTGGGCAGCTTCACCCTGCAGGAAGTCGAGATGGGCCAGTGGCTGATCACCGGGCACGCGAACTCGCCCGAGCCCTGCCCCGCTCCCCCGACCGGCAACTGACCTGCGCTTCCTGCCGCCGGATCGCGATTAGCCCGCGAAACGCAAGTGCGCCCCCGGATCGCGATTAGGGGGCTAAACGCAAGTGCGCGCGGATCGCGTTAGCGGGCTAAACGCGATCCGGGTCAGAGGTCGTGCGAGGTCAGGAAGCCGGTCAGCGCCGAGCCGAAGGCGGGGTGCATGACGGCGGCCATGTGATCGCCGGGGACGCGGACGAGGCGCGCGCCGGCGATGGCGGCGGCCAGGCGTTCGGGTTCCGCGGCCAGCGGGTCGGTGTCCCCCGCGAGGATCAGGGTCGGCACGGCGATCGCCGTCAGGTCCAGTTTCGGGTTCGCCGTCCCGCGGGCGACGGCCGCGAGCGCGATCCGGTCCGCCCGCAACGCGTCGGCGAGGATGCGGAAAGGCGCCGAAGACGGCGGAAGCGTCGAAGGGTCCTCCGTCAGCAGAGCCTCACTGATCGCCTCCGGCGTGACGACGCGGGTGTCGACCCCGCCGAAGTCGACGATCCCCGAACCGACCCCGCCGATCGCGAGGCACCGGATCCGCGGGTCGGCGGCCACCGCGCCGAGCGCGATCATCGCGCCCATCGAATAGCCGACCATCGACACCTCGTCGAGGTTCAGCGTGTCGAGCAACGCCGACACGTCGCGGACCATGGCGTCGTCGCCGTAGCTCGCCTCGTCGTGCGGCTTCGCCGACCGCCCGTGGCCGCGCGCGTCCAGGCTGATCACGGTCAGCCCCGCGTCCTGGAGGGTGTCGACGACGCCCGGCGCGATCCAGTTGGCGTTCGTGTCCGCGGCGAAGCCGTGCTGTAGCAGCACCGGACGCCCTTTACCTTCCCAAACGGTGTAGCTGAGCTGAAGCCCGTCGAACGACGCGAAGGTAGGCATGCCCTCAAGCAAACACGAAAAAGGGGCGGCCCCGCCGTAGCGGGACCGCCCCCTTCTCAGTGATGTCTAACTCAGACTCACGCGTCCTCGGAGAGGAGGTTGCGAGTCCGGGCCGGGTCGACCGGGATACCCGGGCCCATCGTCGTGGAGACGACGACCTTGCGCAGGTAACGGCCCTTCGCCGACGACGGCTTGGCGCGGAGGATCTCGTCCAGCGCGGCCGCGTAGTTCTCCACCAGCTTCTCGGTGTCGAACGAGGCCTTGCCGATGACGAAGTGCAGGTTGGCCTGCTTGTCCACGCGGAAGTTGATCTTACCGCCCTTGATGTCCGTCACGGCCTTCGCGACCGCGGGGGTCACGGTGCCGGTCTTCGGGTTCGGCATCAGGCCACGCGGGCCGAGGATGCGGGCGATACGGCCGACCTTGGCCATCTGGTCCGGCGTCGCGATCGCGGCGTCGAACTCGAGCCAGCCACCCTGGATGCGCTCGATCAGTTCGTCGGTGCCGACCACGTCCGCGCCGGCGGCTTCGGCCTCGGCGGCCTTGTCACCAACGGCGAAAACGATGACGCGGGCGGTCTTACCGGTGCCGTGCGGCAGGTTCACGGTGCCGCGGACCATCTGGTCGGCCTTGCGAGGGTCGACACCGAGGCGCATCGCGACCTCGACGGTGGCGTCCATCTTCGCGGAGGAAGTCTCCTTGGCCAGCTTCGCGGCCTCGAGCGGGGCGTAGAGCCGCTCGCGGTCCACCAGCTCAAGAGCCTTGCGGTAGGCCTTGCTGTGCTTGGGCATTGCTTCTGTCCTTAACTCTTCAACGGATCAGTGTGGTGTTGGAGCCAGCACTGGCTCTCCCACGGTGGAGCTGGGTGGAACTCAGTCGACGACCGTGATGCCCATCGAGCGGGCGGTGCCGGCGATGATCTTCGCGGCCTGATCGACGTCGTGCGCGTTCAGGTCGGATTCCTTGGTCTTCGCGATGTCGCGGACCTGGTCCCAAGTGACCTTGGCGACCTTGGTCTTGTGCGGCTCGCCGGAACCCTTCTCCACGCCCGCGGCCTTCAGCAGCAGCTTCGCGGCCGGCGGCGTCTTGAGCTTGAAGTCGAACGAACGGTCTTCGTACACGGAGATCTCGACCGGGACGACGTCCCCACGCTGCGACTCGGTCGCGGCGTTGTAGGCCTTGCAGAACTCCATGATGTTGACGCCGTGCTGACCCAGCGCGGGGCCGACCGGCGGCGCGGGGTTGGCCGCACCCGCCTTGATCTGCAGCTTGATGATCGCCGCAAGCTTCTTCTTCTTGGGTGGCATTTCGTTTGTTCCTTCTTACTGACTTGAGTCCCCCGCACACCTGCCAGTACGCGGGGACTGCCGGCCGTCTGGCGGCCGTCAGATCTTGGAGACCTGGTTGAACGACAGTTCGACCGGGGTCTCCCGGCCGAAGATCGACACCAGGACCTTCAGCTTCTGTCCGTCCACGTTGACCTCGGAGATCGTCGCGGGCAGCGTCGCGAACGGACCGTCCATGACGGTGACCGACTCGCCGATCTCGAAGTCGACCTCGACCGCGGGGCCACCCAGCTGCGACTCGGAAGCGGCAGCCTCGCCCTTGCCGGACTTGGCCGGCGTGGCGGTCTCGACCTTGGGCGCGAGGAACTTGAGCACCTCTTCCACGGTCAGCGGCGACGGACGCGACGTGGCGCCGACGAACCCGGTGACACCCGGCGTGTTGCGCACCGCGCTCCACGAGGCGTCGTTCAGGTCCATCCGGACCAGGATGTAGCCGGGCAGCACCTTGCGCTGCACCTGCTTGCGCTGGCCGTTCTTGATCTCGGTGACCTCTTCGGTCGGGACCTCGATCTGGAAGATGTAGTCCTCGACGTCCAGGGTCTGGGTCCGGGTTTCGAGGTTGGTCTTCACCTTGTTCTCGTAACCCGCGTACGAGTGCACGACGTACCACTCACCGGGAGCGGCGTTGAGTTCCGCGCGCATCTTCGCGACCGGGTCGACGTTCTCGTCGGCTTCGGCGGCGGTGTCGTCGGCTGCGGTGTCGTCGGTCTCGTCGGACGCCTCTTCGGCCTCCGCGACATCTCCGGCTTCGTCGACCTCGTCGCCTGCGGCGGGCACCTCGACGGAGTCCAGGTGCTCGGACTGCTCGTCGCCGAGTGCCGCGTGCACCTGCTCGTCGGAAAGCTCGGTCAGCTCATGACCGGCTGCTGTGCCGTTGTCGGAGGTCACGTTCCGTCCTCTCAGTTGATCGGTTGCCGTGGCGCAGGCCACCGTGCGGTGCGCTCAGGCACCGCGAACGGCTGCCTCAGCTGCCGAAGACGGCACCGACGACCTCTTTGAAGGCCAGGTCGAGGCCGCTCACCAGCGCCACCATGAACACCACGAAGACCAGCACCACCGCGGTGTAGGTGACCATCTGCTTGCGGTTCGGCCAGATGACCTTGCGCAGCTCGGCCCAGACCTCGCGGATGAAGCGCATCAGCCGGGCGAAGATCGACGCCTGCTTCGGCTTGCGGTCGCGCTTCGGAGTCGCCGTGCCCTTGGCGTCCTTGGACTTCTCGGTCTTGTCCCCGGCCTTCGCCTTGCCGGCGGGGCGGGTCTTGTCGTCCGACTTGGCGTCGGACTTACCGGACGGGCGCGCGGACGCACGGCGCTCACGCCGGGCAGCGGCGGTCACCGGGCGGGACTGTTCGTCGGGCTTCCGCCCGGCGCCGTCCTGCGCCTTCTCACCGCTGGCGTCGCTGTCGCTCACGACCACTCCTCCGCCTTCACCAGTTCGCTTACGCAGGGGTGACAGGACTTGAACCTGCAACCTGCGGTTTTGGAGACCGCTGCTCTGCCAATTGAGCTACACCCCTTTGGAACCCCGATGCTCCGGAGCTCCCGAGGACGCATTCCATCGTCCCCACCGCCGTGGCGGGGATGACCGTAGTGCGTTCCGAGACCAGAAGTCTACGGCAACCCCGGAACAGCTTCGCAACCGCGCCCCTCAAAGCGGCGCGGAGCAGCCTTCCGCGAGGAAACTCCCCCACGGCCGACCCCATGATCGTGCCACGATGTCGCCATGAGCGCTCCCGCACCCTCGCCTTCGCCGGCTTCCCGCGTCTCGGCCCGCATCGGCGGCATCACGCCGTCGGCCACGCTGGCCGTCGACGCGAAGGCCCGGGCGCTCAAGGCGCAGGGTCGTCCGGTGATCGGCTTCGGGGCAGGCCAGCCGGATTTCCCCACGCCGGCCAACGTGCTCGAAGCCGCCGAAGCGGCCGTCCGCGACAAGGTCAATCACGGCTACACCGCCGCGGGCGGGTTGCCGGAACTGCGTGAGGCGATCGCGGCGAAGACCGTGCGCGACTCCGGGTACGAGGTCGACCCCGGCCGCGTCCTGGTGACGAACGGTGGCAAGCAGGCGGTCTACTCGGCGTTCGCGACGCTGCTCGACCCGGGCGACGAGGTGCTGCTGCCCGCGCCGTACTGGACGACGTACCCGGAGTCGATCGCCCTCGCCGGCGGGGTCCCGGTGCAGGTCACGGCCGACGAGACGACGGGCTATCGGGTCACCGTCGAGCAGCTCGAAGCCGCCAGAACACCGCGTACGAAGGTGCTGTTGTTCGTGTCGCCGTCGAACCCGACCGGCGCGGTGTACCCGCGCGAACAGGTCGAGGCGATCGGGCGCTGGGCGCACGAGAACGGCCTCTGGGTCATCACCGACGAGATCTACGAGCACCTGGTCTACGACGGCGCCGAAGCGCCCTCGATGCCCGTCCTCGTCCCGGAACTCGCCGACCGGACGATCGTGCTCAACGGGGTCGCGAAGACGTACTCGATGACCGGCTGGCGGGTGGGCTGGTTGCTCGGCCCGCAGGACGTGGTCAAGGCGACGACGGCGTACCAATCGCACTTGTGCGGCAACGTTTCGAACGTCGCGCAACGGGCCGCGCTGGCCGCGGTGAGCGGTCCGCTAGACGCCGTTCACGCGATGCGCGACGCGTTCGATTCCCGGCGAAAGACGGCACTTTCGCTGCTTTCCGAGATCCCCGGCGCCGAGACTCCGGTGCCGCTCGGCGCTTTCTACGTTTACCCGTCGATGAAAGCCTTACTGGGCAAGGAGATCCGCGGTGAACGGCCGGCCGACACGGTCGCGTTGGCCGATCTGATCCTGCGCGAAGCCGAAGTCGCCGTGGTGCCCGGCGAAGCGTTCGGGACGCCAGGGTACTTCCGGATTTCCTATGCGCTGAACGAAAACGATCTCGCCGAAGGGATATCCAGGATGGGCCGGCTGCTCGCGGAAGCACGGTGACCGTGATGCGCCTGGGAATCGCCCTTCCGCAGTACGGTCCCCTCGCTTCCCTGGACGCCGTCCCCGGTTTCGCCGCGGCCGCCGAGGAACTGGGATACGAGTCGTTGTGGGTCGGGGATCGGGTGCTGGCCCCGGTTTCGCCGTCGGACTTCTATCCCGGCGGCACCCCGGAACGGCCGTACCCGCCGGAGTTCGTCACTTTCGCGGATCCGCTGATCCTGCTGACGGTGGCCGCGACCGTCACCCGGCGGGTCCGGCTCGGCACCAGCACGCTCACCGGGACGGTGTACCCCGCCGTGGTGCTCGCCCGGATGCTGACCTCACTGGATCAGGTGAGCGGCGGCCGGCTGGATGTCGGTCTGGGCACTGGCTGGCTTCGCGACGAGTACACCGCGACGGGCACGCCCTGGAAGGGCCGCGGCAAGCAGCTGGAGGAGCTCCTCGACGTCCTTCGGGAGTTCTGGACCGGCGATCCGGTCGAGCACGAAGGCGAACGCTGGCGGATCCCGGCGTCGAAGGTGGGGCTGCGACCGGCACAGAATCCGCATCCGCCGGTGTTGCTGGGCGGGCTTTCGGCGGCGGCGCTGGATCGCGTCGGCCGCCGAGCCGACGGCTGGTTGCCCGCCGGACTGCCCGCGCCCTATCTCGCGAAGCTCTGGGAAACCGTGGTGAGCGCCGCTGAGAAGGCGGGCCGCGACCCCGAGGCGCTGCGGCGAGTGCTGCGGATCAACCCGAAACCCGGCACCGACCTCAAGGACGTCGCCGCGCAGCTGGCCGCGGCCGCCGAAACCGGGATCACCGAGGCCTTCGTCGACCCGCACTACCTCGCGCGGGACGTCACCCATGCCCTCGATCTCGCCGCCGAGCTGCGCGACCTCGTCCCGAAAGACTGACGGCTCTCGACCTTCAGAGGTCTGAATTCGCCATCGGCACCCTGAATGTGATCCACATCTCAGAGAACCCGAGATCACCGACGGTCGGACCGATGACAAAGGTGACCCAGGTCGCGTACAACGAACGGGTGACGCGGCGGAGAACTGGCGGGGGCTGCCTCTTCCTGGTGATCGTGCTGTCCGTCCTGGGGATCGCCTACCACCTGTGGGAGCGTGGAACGTCGGTGACACCGCCGGGCGTCACCACTTCGGACGGCTCGGGCCGCTACGTGGCGCTGGGGGATTCCTACACGGCTTCGCCGGGCACCGGACGGCCCGTGGGCGCGCCGGCGGGCTGCGACCGTTCGGACAACAACTACCCGAGCCTGCTGGCCGCGAAGCTGCGTCCGGCCGAGTTCGTCGATGCCAGCTGCGGTGGCGCCACGACCGAACACCTCACCGGCGAACAAAAGACCCGTGACGGCTCGAACGCTCCGCAGCTCGACGCCATCAACGGCGACACGACACTGGTGACCGTCGGGATCGGCGGCAACGACGTGGGCTTCGTCGGCTTCGCGAGCCAGTGCGCGACGCAGCAGCAGACCGCTTCGCCCTGCAAGACCCAGCTGACCGCGGGCGGGCGCGACCAGCTCGCCGAGCGGATCACCGCCGCGGCGGACCGGCTCGGCGGGATCCTGGACCAGATCCGCTCGAAGGCCCCTTCGGCGCGCATCGTGGTCGTCGGGTACCCGACGGTGCTTCCGGACGACGACGCCGGTTGCTGGCCGGTCCTGCCGGTCGGCGCGGGAGACGTGGCCTACTTCCGAGACTCGCTGAAGCGGCTTAACACGGCGCTGCAGGAGACGGCTAAGGAGCACGAAGCGGGCTTCGCCGACATGTCGACCGCGAGCAAGGGTCGGGACATGTGCAGCGCCGCGAACCGGCGGTGGGTCGAAGGCCCCGCGCCTTCGGTGCCCGCCGCGCCACTGCACCCGAACGCGCGGGGCGCGGAAGGCATGGCGGAGGTCATCGAGAAGCTGCTCAAGCTCGCTTGAGGTGTGGGTGGCTCGCACCCTTGGCGGGGTCCGCGCTTGCATGACCGGACCTGCGGGTCATCCAACGTCCCAAATCCACACAGTGGCGTCATTGGTCCGGTCATGCGCCTTAGAGCCGCTTAAGCGCGCGAAGCAGGCTTTCTTAAGCTCGCGAAGCACCTTCGCGCCCCTACGCGAGCCGCCGCAGGCCTTCTCGCAACCCTCTGACCTGCGAAAAGAGAGCAAGTGACCTTTGCTCTCGCTTACTTAGGCACGCTAAGCGACGCTAGCAAAGGTCCCTTGCTATCACTTTCGAGGTCAGGCGCGGACGACCGCTTGCGCCTTGCCCAGGACGGCCTTGCCCTCGAACTTGGCGGTGATGTCGATGCGGGCGGTGCCGTCGTCGTTGACCACGGCGACCTTCCCGGTGAACTCGATCGTCGCGGCGCCGTCGTTCGGCACGACCACGGGGCGCGTGAAGCGCGCGAAGTAGTCGACGAGACGGCCGGGGTCGCCGAGCCAGTCGGTGACGAGCCGCGCCCCGAGCGCCATGGTCAGCATCCCGTGCGCGATGACGTCCGGCAGGCCGACCTCCTTGGCGAAGGCCTCGTTCCAGTGGATGGGGTTGAAGTCCAGCGAAGCGCCGGCGTAGCGCACCAGCTGGTCCCTGGTGACGTCGACGGTCAGCGGCGTCAGTTCTTCTCCGGCGGTGAACGTGCTCACGCGCCCTCCCCTCGGACCACGAGCTGGGCGTTCGTGGTGGCGATCGGGTCGCCGTCGGCGCCGGAGATCTCGGCGCGCAGGTTGATGAAGTCGTTCCCGGCGCGGGTCATGATGTTGTCGATGTACGTGGTGAGCGACAGGACGTCGCCCGCGTGCACCGGCCGCGTGTAGGTGAACCGCTGGTCGCCGTGGACCATCCGCGAATAGTCGAGTCCCAGCTCCGGGTCGGAGACGATCGCGTTGATCGAAGCGAGGTTGATGATCGTGAGGAACGTCGGCGGCGCGATGACGTCGGGGTGCCCGGCCGCCTTCGCCGCTTCGGTGTCGCGGTAGAGCGGGTTCGTGTCGCCGAGCGCGTCGGCGAACTCCCGGATCTTCTCGCGACTCACTTCATAGGTACTGGTCGGCGGGTACGCCCGCCCGGTGAACGACTGGTCCAAGGCCACCCGAGCAGGCTACCGAACCCGGAAAAGCCCGAAGCCGCCCTGGTTGACCAGGACGGCTTCGGGTGAGACAGGTAGAACCGCTAGACGCTCAGCGGGTCTCTTTGTGAGTCCGGTGCGTACCGCAGTTCGGGCAGAACTTCTTCATCTCCAAGCGATCCGGGTTGTTGCGCCGGTTCTTCTTGGTGATGTAGTTGCGGTGCTTGCACTCCTCACACGCGAGCGTGATCTTCGGTCGCACGTCAGTGGCAGCCACAGCATTTCCTTCTCTACTAGGCCTGGGATACCCAGGATTACCGCGTAGCGGTGGCCGGACTTGAACCGGCGACACAGCGATTATGAGCCGCTTGCTCTGCCAGCTGAGCTACACCGCCTTACATGCCCCTGGCCGCGACACGCTTACGTGACGCGGCTGAGGTAGCGAGCCCCTTTACGGAATCGAACCGTAGACCTTTTCCTTACCATGGAAACGCTCTACCGACTGAGCTAAAGGGGCCTTGCCCTCTCGCGAGGACTTAGAAAGATTAGCAGGCCGCCTAGGGGGCCTTAACCGGGGGGCCGGTTACCGCAAAACCTCAGGTCAGCAGGGTTAAAACGGTCTCGGAGTGTCGTCCGGGCGAGCGCGCCGTGCGGGCTTGTAGCCACGCCTCCAGGCGGTCCTCCGGCAGCGGCCGCGAGATGAGGTAGCCCTGTGCCACGTCACACCCCATCGCCTCGAGCTGATCCCGCGCGACGTCCTCCTCGACGCCCTCCGCCACGACCGTGAGGCCGAGCGAGTGGCCCAGTTCGACGATGGAGCGCACGACGGCGAGGTCGCCGAGGTCCGTGCCCATGCCGAGGACGAAGCTCTTGTCGATCTTGACCTGGTCGACCGGGAGCTGCCGCAGGTACGCCAGCGACGAGTAGCCGGTGCCGAAGTCGTCGACGGCGAGCACGATGCCCAGCGAGTGCAGTTCCCGCAGGATCGGCAGCGCCTTCTGTGGGTCGGACATCACACCGGACTCGGTGAGCTCGAAGGTGAGCAACTCGGGCGGGATGCCGAAGCGGTCGAGTTCGCGCGCGACCTTCGTCGGGAAGTCCTCGTCGGCCAGGTTCCGCACCGACAGGTTCACGGCGGCGGAGATGCGCAGGCCTTCGTCGAGCCACTTCCGCACGCGCTTCAACGACTCTTCGAGCACGAACGACGTCAGGACGCCGATGAGGCCTGCCGCTTCGATCGCCGGGACGAACTCGTCCGGGCCGAGCCTGCCGAACTCCGGATGCACCCAGCGCACGAGCGCCTCGACGCCCTGGATCTGCCGGTTCGGCAAGGTGATCTTCGGCTGGTAGTGGACGCTCAGCTGGCCTTCTTCGAGCGACTGCCGGAACTGCGTGACCATCTGAAACCGGCGCATGAAGATCTGGCCCATGCTGGCCATGTAGCCGCGGACCTCTTCGCCGCCCTTGGTCGCGCGGACGGCGACGTCGGCGCGCTGCAGGAGCCCGTCGACGTCGACCTGATCGTCGTCTTCCGCCGACGAGGTGGCGTAGCCGATCATCGCGTTGGCTTCGACGGAGAGCCGGTCCACCGGGTACGGGGCGACGAGTTCCGCGCGGAGCAGCTCCGCGGCGGCCTGGGCGCGTTCCGGCGCGCAGCCGACGAGGAGCGCCGCGAAGGACGCGCCTTCGAGCCTGGCGAGCGGGACGTCGGGGCCGAGCGCGTCGCGGATCCGGCGGCCCGCGGCGATGACCATCCGATCGGCCCACACGTAGCCGAGGGCGTCGCTGACGGTGGAGAAGACGTCGAGATCGACCCGCAGCACGACCGCGTCGACCTGTTCCCGCAACGGTTCCTTGGCGACCTGACGGAAGCCCGGCCGGTTGAGCAGGCCGGTCAGCGGATCGTGGTAGGCGTCGTGGCGCAGGGTCGCGAGCAGGCGCCGGTTGTCCAGCGAGGTCGCGAGGTGGCTGGCCATCGTGCCGAGCAGCTGGACGTCGTACTTGCCGAAACCACGCCAGCGCGACAGCCTGTCGTGCGCTTCGACGACGCCGAGGAGCTGGTTCGCGCTGCGCAGCGGCACGACGAGCGCCTCCTGCGCGCCGCGGTCGAGCAACGCGGAGCGGACGTCGGGATTGGCTTCGGTGATCCGGAAATGCCGGACGTGCGCGCCGGGCAGGCGCAGCAGCGGGTCGTCGGCGGCCGGGTCGACGGGCGGGAGTTCGTCGCCGGCGACGACCATCCGCATGGTGTCCTTGGGTTCCAGCCGCAGCCTGAGCACGACCCGGCCGGCGGCCAGCTGGTCCTTGATGCGTTCGGCGATGGTCGCCCACTCGCGGACGTCGACGCCGCCGACGAGTTCGTCGGCTCGTCCGGCGGGCCGCGCGGCGGCCTGTTGACCGGATCGCGCGACCATCAGGCTGACGTCGGACAACGCTTCCATGTCGCGCTGTTCGCGCAGCAGATCCGAATACGCCCAGTACAACGCGGTGAGCCCGAGGAAGACGGCCAGCACGAGCGGCCAGGCCTTCGGCGTACCGGAAATGACCAAATAACCGGAAAGACCGACCGAAGCGTTGACGAAACCGACGACGAGGATGCGGCCGGTCAACCGGATCGCGGTGCTGACCCGCATCCGGCGGCGCAGCACGCGGACGGCGGCGAGCGCGAGCAGCGTGCTGACCAGCGGCGCGGTCAAAGTGCCTGCCAGCGCGGCGATCCAGGTCATGTCGTGGGCGCCGGAGGCCTGTTTCACCAGTCCTGCCACGGCGAACGCGCCGGTGATCTCCAGCAGGAAGGCTCCGGCGTTGTAGAGGACGCGGCCCGCGACCTTGCGGGCCAGCAGTGTCCCGATGCCCGCCGCGAGATGGGCGGCGAGCACGACTTCGAAGGGAGCGACGAAGAAACCGATGACCAGCGGGATCTCGGTGAACGAGATCGTCCACGAGATGCCGCTGCGGACGTCGACGTTGATGCCGAGCTGTTCGGCGAGCAGGAACGCGAGCGCGAGGATCGGCCCGATCCACAACAGATCGTCCGAGGCCTCGAAGTCCAGCCAGAGGCTGACCGCGGCCGCGGCGGCGATGCCCATGGTGAGTACCGCGAAGGTGTAGACGCGGAACCGTCGCTCGTCGGTACGAGCCTCCGTAACGGCGCCTCCCTTGCCCGCTGCCGCCTGTGCGGCGCTCCCGGGCCTGCCGTTCGTGTCCGGCATCCGACCTTCCTTCCCGGCTGCCCAACCGGCCTTGTCCCACCGCGACCTCGGGGACGAGGGCAATACAGTACCCCGGAGGGCGTACCCAAGTCCCATTCGAGACAGTATGAGATCACCCCAGGGTTAACAATGGGCGCGTCGCGCTGACCTGCGTGGACCAAGGGGTGAAATGGGAGCGTTATTCGCGTTCCTTCCGACTACCGGAAGTCACCTGACGCCACGCCCCGGCCAATCTCGTGAAGTTCCCGGCGGACCCGTCAGTAGGGGCTTCAATAGCCCTATGAATAGCCACGCCATCGCCGCCGGGCATGCCGAGCGGCTCGCCACCG
The DNA here is from genome assembly GCF_044547565.1 of Amycolatopsis sp. NPDC052450. Taxonomy (NCBI): domain Bacteria; kingdom Bacillati; phylum Actinomycetota; class Actinomycetes; order Pseudonocardiales; family Pseudonocardiaceae; genus Amycolatopsis; species Amycolatopsis sp. NPDC052450. The sequence continues at coordinate 177,296 of NZ_JBIUAQ010000005.1, forward strand.
TGGACGCCCTGCTCCCCGAAATGCCTGCACTGGAGCCTGTCGAGGGCGCCGTGTCACTCTCCGCGACAGCAGGCGACTCGGCCGCCGCCGGATTGTCGGTACGGACTGAAGCGGGTCCCGATTCTGCTGACTCTCCGTGGCGGGCCCTCGTCGAACATCGCCTCGAAGCGCGACTCACCGGCCCTCGCCCGGAAGCGGCCCTTGACGCATTACTCACCCGATGGGATGAACATCTGAAGACCGTGGCCCCACCAGGGGATGTCGAGACGGCGGCGACCGTGGTGCGGCCGAGCCGCGACTCCCCCGGCTCGGCCGAACTGCTGCGCCGCGGCTTCGCGCCCGTGCTGGTGATCGCGGTCCGCCCGGCCGACCGGCTCGCCGTGACGGGACCGCCCGCCACTCCCGGGGTGCACATCCGGCCCGCCGAAGCCGATGATCTCGAAACCGCCGTCGGACTCGAACTGGAATTGCAGCGCTACGACGCGCAGTTCGGTTCTGTCACCTTGCGCGAGGGCGCGGAGGAAACGATCGCCGCGGACCTGTCGAAACACCTGGGCCGGGAGAACCCGACGCTGTGGATCGCCGAGTTGTACGGACGGGCGCTGGGCATGGTGCGGGTGCAGTTCCCCGGCGAGACGGCGTGGGTCAGCGGCCGGGTCGCGGCCGACCGGGTCGGCTACCTGTCGTCGCTGGCCGTGGCCGAGCCGGCGCGTTCGAGCGGGGTGGGGACGGCGCTCGCCGCGCACGCGCACCAGATCTTCGACGAGTGCGGCACCGAAGCCGTGCTGCTGCACCACGCTCTGGCCAACCCGCGCTCGACGCCGTTCTGGTACGCGCAGGGCTACCGGCCGCTCTGGACGTACTGGCAGCGCCGACCGGCGGTGCCCTGATCCCGATAGGCTCGTTTTCGTGACGAAGGACGAGGACGCGGCCCCGGTGGCACCGACGGGTGTCGACACCGAAAAGCCGTCCGCGGCGAGGATCTACGACTGGTTCCTCGGCGGAACCCACAACTGGGCGGTCGATCGCGAGTTCGCCCGTGCGCTGGAAAAGCAGTGGCGGTGGGTCAAACCGGGTGCGCGGCACAACCGCGAGTTCATGAACCGGGTCGTGCGCGCCGCGCTGAACGCGGGGATCCGGCAGTTCATCGATCTGGGTTCCGGTGTCCCGACAGCCGGGAACGTGCACGAGATTCTCCAGGAGGAACTGGAGCCTGGTGACACGGCGAAGGTCGTGTACGTCGACTACGAGCCTGTCGCGGTGGCGCACGCGGAGCTGATCCTCGAACGACACGAGGCGACCGACTGGGCCGGGATCGTCCACGCGGACATGCGGCGGCCGAAGGACGTCCTGCGGCATCCGGAGACGTTGCGGCTGATCGATTTCGACCAGCCGGTGTGCCTGATGATGATGGCCGTCCTGCATTTCGCCGGACCGCACGACGATCCGCCGACGCTGGTCGCGACCTACCGGAACGCGCTGGCGCCGGGCAGCTGGCTGGGGCTGTCGCATATGAGCTTCGGCGGCCAGACCGGCGAGGACGCCGACGGGCTCCACTGGATGGTCGAGCAGTACCGGAAGACGAGCAACCCGGTGTGGATGCGGGACCGCGAAGAGATCGAGCCGCTCTTCGGGGACTGGCCACTGCTGGAACCCGGCGTCGTCCACCTGCCCGACTGGCGGCCGGTGCGGGAGCTGCGGCGGGACGAGGAAGGTGCCCGGCCGTTCGCCTGGTGCGGGGTCGCCGTCCACCCCTGACGTCCGACCTCTGGCCCGGACGCGTCGACTTTAGCCCCCTAAACGTCACGCGTTGGGCGCAAAGGTCGGAGGGGTGGGGTGATCGCTGACGGCGAACGCGGAAAGGAAACAAACGGGTCGATCGGAGAGTTGAGCTAGGCAGACTCAACTAACCGAGGAGTGCACAGATGACCGACAACCGCCTCCTGCCCGTCCTCCCGCTCGATGACGACGTCGTGCTGCCGGGCATGATCGTCCCGCTCGACCTCGCCGACACGGAGACGCGGGCCGCGGTGGAGTCCGCCCAGGCCCACACGCCTGCCCAGGCTTCCTTCCCGGGGATCCGGTCCAGCGCCGCCACCAAGGCCGAGGTGCTGATCGTCCCCCGCGTCCACGGCGAGTACGCCGAACTCGGCACCATCGCGACCGTCGAGCGCATCGGGCGCGTGCCCGGCGGCAAGACCGCGGTGCTGCTGCGCGGCACCCGCCGTGCCGTCGTCGGCCGCATCGCCGACGGCCCCGGCGCCGCCCGCTGGGTGCACGCCGAGGTCGCCACCGAGACCACCGACGACAACTCCGCGAAGCTCGCGTCCGAGTACAAGAGCGTCGTCCTCGCGATCCTCCAGCAGCGTGGCGGCTGGCAGATGATCGACGCCGTCCAGGAGGTCGAGGACCCGTCCGCGCTCGCCGACCTCGCGGGCAACTCGTCGTACCTGAACACCGAGCAGAAGCTCGAACTGCTCTCCGCGCTCGATGTTTCGACACGGCTCGAAAAGGCGCTCGAATGGAGCCGCGAGCAGCTGGCCGAACTCGAGGTCACCGACACCATCCGCAAGGACGTCCAGGAGGGCATGGAGAAGCAGCAGAAGGAGTTCCTGCTGCGCCGCCAGCTCGAAGCGATCCGCAAGGAGCTGGGCGAACTCGACGGCACGGCCAACGACGACGACTACCGCGCCCGCGTCGAGGCCGCCGAACTGCCGGACGCGGTCAAGAAGGCCGCACTGTCCGAAGTGGACAAACTGGAGCGGACCTCCGACCAGTCCCCCGAGGGCGGCTGGATCCGCACGTGGCTGGACACGGTCCTCGAACTGCCGTGGAACGAGCGCACCACCGACGTCCACGACATCGCCGCCGCGCGAGACATCCTCGACGCCGACCACGCCGGTCTCGACGACGTGAAGGAACGCATCATCGAGTACCTGGCCGTGCGCAAGCGTCGCGCGGAGTCGGGGCTCGGCCCGGTCGGCGGACGGCGTTCGGGTGCGGTGCTGGCGCTCGCCGGTCCTCCCGGGGTCGGCAAGACGTCGCTCGGCGAGTCCGTGGCGAAGGCGATGGGCCGCAAATTCGTTCGCGTGGCGCTCGGCGGTATCCGCGACGAGGCCGAGATCCGCGGTCACCGCCGCACCTACGTCGGCGCGCTGCCCGGCCGGATCGTCCGTGCCATCAAGGAAGCCGGTTCGATGAACCCGGTCGTGCTGCTCGACGAGATCGACAAGGTCGGCGCCGACTACCGCGGCGACCCGACGGCCGCGCTGCTGGAGGTGCTGGACCCGGAGCAGAACCACACGTTCCGCGACCACTACCTCGAGGTCGAACTGGACCTGTCCGACGTCGTGTTCCTCGCGACGGCGAACGCGCTCGAGACCATCCCCGGCCCGCTGCTGGACCGGATGGAGCTGGTCACCCTCGACGGCTACACCGAGGACGAGAAGGTCACCATCGCCCGCGAGCACCTGCTCCCCCGCGAGCTGGACCGCGCCGGTCTCGGCACGGACGACGTCACACTGACCGACGGCGCGTTCAGCCGCATCGCCGCCGAGTACACGCGGGAAGCCGGGGTGCGCAACGCGAACCGGACCATCGCGAAGGTGCTGCGGAAGGTGGCGACCAAGGTCGCCCTCGACGAGGTCGAGCTGCCGCTGACGATCGACGCCGACGGGCTCGAAACCTACCTCGGCCGTCCGCGGCACCTGCCGGAGTCTTCGCTGCCCGCGTCGACCCAGCGCACGTCGACCCCGGGTGTGGCGACCGGGCTGGCGGTGACCGGCGCCGGCGGTGACGTCCTCTACATCGAGGCGTCGCTGGCGGATCCGGAGTCCGGCTCGACCGGGCTGCAACTGACCGGCCAGCTGGGTGAGGTGATGAAGGAGTCGGTGCAGATCGCGTTGTCGTACCTGCGCTCGCACGGCGCCGAACTGGAACTTCCGGTCGCCGACCTGAAGGACCGCGGCATCCACGTGCACGTCCCCGCGGGCGCGGTGCCCAAGGACGGGCCGAGTGCCGGCATCACGATGACGACCGCGCTGGCGTCCCTGCTTTCGGGCCGGGTCGTGAAGTCGGACGTCGCGATGACCGGTGAGGTGTCGCTGACCGGACGTGTGCTGCCGATCGGCGGGGTCAAGCAGAAGCTGCTGGCCGCGCACCGGGCGGGGATGAAGACGGTGATCATCCCGCAGCGCAACGAGCCCGACCTGGACGACGTCCCGGCCGAAGTGCTGGCACAGCTGGACGTCCACGCCGTGGCGAACGTTCGCGACGTGCTGGACATCGCGTTGGCCCCGGCGACGGCTCCGGTCGCTCAGGCGGCGTAACGACGCGAGGCCCGACAGCCGTGAAGCCCCGGATCCCGCCAAGGGTCCGGGGCTTTCGGCATTCCGGAATCCGGACGAACCCGGACATTGACTCGCCTTAAACTCCCTATCACGTTTTGATAACGTGTATTGCGTGCCACCCAGCCGGGGTGCGTGACCCTTGAGAGGGCAAGGTCATGAGTCAAGGAATTCTTTCCCCGTTGCGGCCGAGGCGCAGGTGCGTTTCGACCGGTCAGATCGTCTGCCTGAGCGTTCTCGCCACATTCACCACACTGCTGACCTTCGCCGGTACGAGCGCGCCGATCGCGGCGGGGGTCGCGATCGGGCTCTTCAGCGCCGTCTTCGGCCGGACCGTGCCCGCCCGGGCACGCCGATGAACACGGAATCGGCGTTCATGGCGCATTTGCGCGAACTCCGCGACCGAAGCGGCCTCAGCATCCGCGCGCTGGCTGCCGCGACCGGTCAGTCCCGCAGCACCTTGGCCGACACGCTGGCCCGTGACACCTTGCCCGGTAACGAAAACCAGATGACAGTCCTGCTTCGGGTCCTGCTCCGCGCCGTTCCGGGAGAGCCCGGGCTCGACGAACATCTCGACGGTTGGCGTCACCTGATCGGACGTCGTCACCACCGCAATGGCGGATTCGCTTCACTCGATCGGATACTGCTTGCTTTGGCCGTCGCGGAACAACGCGGCGGGGCCGACGCGCCCGGGCTCCGCAAAGCCCGGGAAATAGTGCTGAGCGAGGGCTCCCTACGAAAGTTGCCTTCTCGCGGTGAATACGCCGCGAATTCACCTGGAAGTCCCGTTCCGCCCGTACTCTCCGACCCGCTCCTTCCCGCACCACCACATCAGCGGATGTCTCGGAGGCATGAGTGAAGCGACGGAATTTCCTGCGCGCGGCCGTGGTCGGCGCCGGTGTCACGGCGTTCGGAAACAGGCTCTCGGGGGCGGCCCTCGCCGCACCCGCCCAGAACGGACCCAGCCCGTACGGCGCGCTTCAGGCGGCCGACGCGAACGGGATCCAGTTGCCGGCGGGCTTCACCAGCCGGGTCATCGCCCGGTCCGGCCAGAAGGTCGCGAGCACCGGGTACACCTGGCACAACGCGCCGGACGGCGGCGCGGTGTTCGCCGACGGCAGCGGCTGGATCTACGTGTCGAACTCGGAGATCACCCCTGGCGGCGGTGCGAGCGCGGTCAAATTCGACGCGAGCGGGAACATCACCGGCGCCCACCGCATCCTGGCGAACACCCGCCAGAACTGCGCGGGCGGCAAGACTCCTTGGAACACATGGCTTTCCTGTGAAGAGATCGACCTCGGATTCGTCTACGAGTGCCAGCCGAACGGTCCGGCCACGGCCGCCGTCCAGCGGCCCGCGATGGGGAAGTTCAAACACGAGGCCGCGGCGGCCGACCCGGTGCGCAAGGTCGTCTACCTGACCGAAGACACCTCGGACGGCTGCTTCTACCGCTTCGTCCCGACGACCTGGGGCAATCTCTCCGCCGGAACGCTGCAGGTGCTGAAGGCGGGCACGGCGACATCGGGCAGCTTCACCTGGGCGAACGTGCCCGACCCCGACGGCTCCCCCACCGCCACCCGCAACCAGGTCTCCGGTGCCAAGCGGTTCAGCGGCGGCGAAGGGCTGCACTACGCCAACGACACCGCGTGGTTCACCACCAAGGGTGACAACCGCGTCTGGCAGCTCAACCTGACGAACAACACCTACGAACTGGCCTACGACGACTCGCTGGTCAGCCCCGGTTCGGCGCCGCTGACCGGCGTCGACAACGTCACCGGCACCTCGTCGGGTGACCTCTACGTCGCCGAAGACGGCGGCAACATGGAGATCTGCATCATCACGCCGAACGACATCGTGGCGCCGTTCCTGCGGATCAACGGCCAGAGCTCGTCGGAGATCTGCGGTCCCGCGTTCACCCCCGCCGGGAACAGGCTGTACTTCTCGTCGCAACGCGGCACCTCCGGTTCGTCCTCCGGCGGGATCACCTACGAGGTGACCGGCCCCTTCCGTTCCTGACCACCGTGTGCGGGGCGCCCGCTCTGGGCGCCCCGCCACCGGCTCAGGCATTGGTGCGGTTCTTCTCACGCAGCCTGCTCACCACGAAGAGGGTCAACGCGATCGCGACGGCGGCGATCACGAAGTACTGGAAGAACCCGGCGTACTCCTCGACCAGGTGCCAGCTCTCCCCGAGGCCGTAACCCGCCAGGACGAACCCGGTGTTCCAGATCAGGCTGCCCAGCGTGGTCAGCGCCAGGAACCGCCAGAACGGCATGCGTTCGATCCCGGCGGGCAGGGAGATGAGGCTCCGGAAGATCGGCACCATCCGGCCGAGGAACACCGCCTTGGCACCGTGCTTCTGGAACCAGGCTTCGGTCTTGTCGAAGTCCGAGGTCTTGACCAGCGGGATCTTCGCCATCCAGCGGCGTGTGCGGTCGCGGCCGAGCAGCAGGCCGAGGTAGTACACGATGACGGCGCCCGCGACCGAGCCGAAGGTGGTCCACACCAGCGCTTCCACCAGGGTGAACGTCCCCCGGCTCGCGGAGAACCCGGCGAGCGGCAGCACCAGTTCGCTCGGGATCGGCGGGAACAGGTTGTCCAGTCCGACGATGATCGCGGCACCAGGACCTCCCAGTGAGTCCATCAGCGACACTGCCCAGCCGGCGAGGCCGCCCATCGATTCGTTGGCGGTTTCGGCGAGGAGGAGGTTCATGGCGGCCTTTCGTGGTCGTCTGCGGGTACCAACGAACGTACGAATTGCCCGGGTTCCGCACCCTGCGGTGAAGCGGCACAAATCACTGAGGAAAACCGCAATACCGGCCTTCGGATACCCCGCTAACCTGGCGCTATGCCTGTTCCGGCAGCGACGCGCCGCTACCTGCGCAAGATGCTCCGCGGCACGCTGGGCCTGGCGATCGGCGCCACGACAGCGGTCGCGGAGTTGTTCTACCTGCTCTTCGGCGGCATCGCGCTCGTGGTCCCCGCGGTGCGGGCTCCCGTCTTCTCGGGCGCCCGCGCACTATCCGAAATGGAGCGGCGACGGCTGGAGAAGTACTTCGGCATGGAGAACGCGACGGATTACACCGGACGCCGCGCGATGGCCTACCTGATCCCGCGGTGCGTCGTCGGGTTGCTCACCGCCGCGATCTTCGGCCTGATCCTGATGGGAGGCGCCTCCGGCCTGATCATCGGATTCCAGCTCCTCGACGGCAGGTCGCCCGGCGGTGACGCCCCGGCCGACTGGTACGACCCGGTCACCACGTCGCTTTTCGGCGCACTGCTTGTTTTCCTTTCCCTGCAAGGACTCCTCGGCGCCGCGACGCTGGACCAAAAGCTGGCGATGAGCTTTTTCGGCCCCAGCAAGAAGGAACAGCTGCGCCGCCGGGTCTCCGAACTCGCGACCAGCCGGGCGGAGGTGGTCGAGGCGGTCAACGGCGAGCGCCGCCGGATCGAACGGGACCTGCACGACGGCGTCCAGCAGCGGCTCGTCGCGCTGGGGATGCTGCTCGGCCGGGCCCGGCGCGCCGGTGATCCGGGCCACGCGTCGGAGCTGCTCCGGCAGGCACACGAGGAATCCCAACGCGCCCTCGAAGACCTCCGGGAGGTCTCGTGGCGGGTGTATCCGATCGCGCTGGACTCGGACGGGCTGCACCCCGCGCTGGAAGCGCTCGCGGAACGCTCCGGGGTGCCGGTCCACCTGCGGGTCGACCTGCCGGAACGGCCGCCGGCGGCCATCGAGACCGTCGTCTACTTCGTCGCGTCCGAAGCGGTCACCAATACGATCAAGCACGCCGCGGCGACGCGGATCGCCATCGAGGCCGAGTGGGACGGGGACAGGGTGCGGGTGCGGATCACCGATGACGGCACGGGCGGGGCGCGGGAGTCCGGCGGCGGTCTTTCCGGCCTCGCGATGCGCGTCGCGGCCGCGGACGGCGAGTTCACTGTGGACAGTCCGCTCGGCGGGCCGACCGTGGTGACGGCGGTGCTGCCGTGCGGGTGATCCTCGCCGAGGACTCGACCCTGCTGCGCGAGGGGCTGGTCCGGTTGCTGGTCGAAGAGGGACACGAGGTCGTGGCGTCGGTCGGCGACGGCGAGGCGCTCCTCTCGACGACGGCGGCGTATCGGCCGGACGTGATCGTCACCGACGTCCGCATGCCGCCGACCCATACGGACGAGGGTCTTCGCGCGGCGCTCGAGATCCGGAAACGCTGGCCGGAAATCGGGGTCCTGGTGCTCTCCCAGTACGTCGAGAAGCGCTACGCCGCCGAGCTGATCACCGGCGACGGCGAACGCGTCGGCTATCTGCTGAAGGACAGGGTCGCCCAAGTGGGCGAATTCCTGGACGCGCTCGACCGGGTCGCCGCGGGTGGGGCGGCGTTCGATCCGGAGGTGGTCCGGCGGCTGCTCGCGCGGACCACGCACACCGATCCGCTCGCGAAGCTGACCGTCCGTGAGCGTGAAGTGCTGGAGAAAATGGCGCAGGGCCACACGAACGCGGGGATCGCCGAGTCACTGTTCGTGTCGCTGAGCGCCGTCGAGAAGCACGTCAACGCCATCTTCGACAAGCTCGGACTGGCCGCCACCGCCGGCTACAGCCGCCGCGTCCTGGCGATCCTGCGCTACCTCGGTTCCTGACCGCCGAGTTGACAGGCAAGTGGCGGCTTGCCTATAACTGAACCGTGGACGGCGACCTGTTCAAGGCGATCGGCGACGCGACGCGGCGCGCAATCCTGGACGAGCTGACCGAAAAGGACGGTCAGACCCTGTTCGAGATCTGCGGCAGGCTGACCATGAAACATGGCCTGAGCTCTTCGAGGCAGGCCATCTCGCAGCATCTCGCGATGCTCGAACAGGCGGGCCTGGTGCACACCCGGCGGCAGGGCCGCTACAAGTTCCACCACCTCGACACGAGCCCGCTGCGGTCGATCGTCGAGCGGTGGCCCATCGACCGAGAGGAACCGAACCCGTGATCCGGATCAACATCACCAGCGTCTTCGTCGACGACCAGGCCAAGGCTCTCGCCTTCTACACCGAGAAGCTGGGGTTCACCAAGAAGCACGACGTGCCCACCGGCGACGCCCGCTGGCTCACCGTCGTCTCCCCCGCCGACCCCGACGGCGTCGAACTGCTGCTGGAGCCGGACGGTCACCCGGCGGCGAAGCCGTTCAAAAAGGCGTTGGCGAGTGACGGTATCCCGTTCACCCAGTTCGCCGTCGACGACGTGTACGCCGAGGTCGAACGGCTCAAAGGGCTGGGCGTCGAGTTCACCCAGGACGCCGTCGACATGGGGCCGGTGGTCACCGCCGTCTTCGACGACACCTGCGGCAACCTCATCCAGCTCGCCACGATGAAGTAGGCCGGGCGACGGAAAGCGGGGCTTGGGCCACTGTGGACCAAGCCCCGCTTCGTTTCACCGAAAGTCGGCGGTTTCCTACTGCTGAACCCATTCCACGAGTTCCACGGGCACGCCGTTCGGGTCGGTGACCATGAAGAGGCGTTCTCCCCAAGGCTCTTCCCGCAGCGGCAACGTGATCTCGACACCTTCGTCGCGCAGGCGCTTCTCCTCGGCTTCGAGATTCTCGACCGTGAAGGCCACGATCACACCGGAAGCGCGCTGCTGCCGCAGGTTCTCCGGCAGGACCTCGATGCCCGCCTGGAGCAGCACGATGGTCACCTTCGCGGTTTCGTGCCCGAGGGAGACGAAACCCTCCGCGGCCATCAGCTCGGTGAAGCCGAAGTGCTCAGTGAAGAAACGGCTGGAGGCGGCGACGTCGTCGACGGTCAGCGAGACGGTGGAGGCAAGGACGTTCATGGGCTATCCCCTTCGGTCGGCAGTGCGGTGTCGGATGAGCTGATCGGTCAGTACGACCGGCGGCGCGGGACACCGGTCGAGCGGCGCACCGGCATCGAGCGGCCGGGGAACGGCTGCTGATGACGGCGGTCGTTCCGGCGGGCCTGAGCGCGGTTGGTGCCTTCGTTGCCTTGGGGGATTCGAGCGGTCAAGGAGCCTCTTTCTCTCACTGGTCGGTAGTACGGACGTAAGTTTACATCCGACCTACAGGAAGTCAAGGATATTTTTACGACGGTGGTAAACTTCGCTCATGACCAGCACGGATGTGGGTTTGCGAGAGCTCAAGAAGCAGGAGACGCGGCAGCTGATCTCCGACCAGGCGACGCTCCTCTTCATCGAGAAGGGCTTCGAGGAGACGACGATCGCCGAGATCGCCGCGGCGGCGAGAGTCGCGAAGAAGACCGTCACCAACTACTTCGCCCGCAAAGAGGACCTGGCGCTCGACCAGCACGAAGAGTTCACGAACGGGCTGGCGAACGCCGTCCGCGACCGGAAGGCGGGTGAGTCGGCCCTGGCCGCGCTACGGCGCACCTTCCTGGACGCGGTGGCGGAGCACTCGCCCGTGATCGGCTTCACCGGGCCGGTCTTCGCGAAAATGGTGCTGGAGAGCCCGACCCTGACCGCACGGCTGCGTGAACTGCACGAACTGCGGGAAGCGGCACTCGCCGAACTGCTCGCGACCGAGACCGGGGCCGATGCGGACGACATCACCCCGATCATGGCGGCCGCCGAACTCAACGCGATCGACCGCGTGCTCTTCCGCGAGGTCCTCCGGCGCTCGCACGCCGGCGAGAGCAACGAGGAGATCGCCAAGGCACTCACGAAGGCGACCAAGCGGGCTTTCGAACTGTTGGAACCGGCCTTCGGCGACTACGCGATCCGTGAGAAAGCGTGAGTTTTGTCGGGGGTACCCGCTAGGTTTCGCTCCATGGCTGAGGGGACCTTGCTGGACGTCGTCTACTGCGAAGGCTGGGATCCGGCCGCCCGCGCGTTGATCGGGAGGCTTTCACCCGGCACCGCGCGGGAACGCGACGCCGCCGGGGAGCAGTACGCCGTCGCGTTGACGCGTCCTGGTACCGAGGTGCCACTGCTGCTGCTCGAAATCGCCTGGAAGCACCGGTTCGCCCGCTCCGTCCAGTTCGATGGGCGGCGCAGACGCCGCGGCCTGTACGAGTTCCGCGTCCTCGACACCGGCGACCTGTTCCTCGTGAAGATCGAGCAGTGGACCTATCAGCTCGATGACCAGGAAGAGTTCGACGAACAGAGCGCCGGCCGCGTGGAGATGTCCTTCGGTCCCGAAGGGGAGGGCTGGGTGTATCGGGCCCCCAAGGGTTACGGCGGCGGTTCCAGCAACGGCCGCGTGCAAAAGCCGGTGTCCGAGCTGACCATGCCGAAGCCCGCCTTCGGCGACTGGAAACCTTTCACGAATGTGCGGCAGCTGACCCTCCGAACGCCGGACGCTCCGGAAACCGATCCGCCGCTCCCCGTCGACCGGCGCCCGTGGCGGCCTTCCGTTCCGATGCGTCCTTCCGCCCTGGAGCAGATGTTCACCGCGGGCACGCGGTTTTCGCTGAACGAAGACGATGGCGTCGTCGAGGTCGAGCTTCGGGACGCCGGGAGACTGCGCATGCCCAGTGGCAGGCTCGTCGCCTCGGACCCGGCCTTCCTGGACCGGGAGACCGGGCAGTTCACGGTCACCGTGCCGCCAGGGGAATACCGGGTCGAGCTCGTCGTGATCCGGTTCGTCGACGAACCCACCCACGAACGGGTCGCCGCCGCCAAACTCGTCATCGCCGACGTTCCGGCCGCCACGTGGGAAGCCGCGCTCTGGCCGGGGCAGGACCCGCTCTTCCTCGGGGACGGTGAGTTCTACGGCTACGGCGTGGACAGCGGGACGGGCTGTTTCGCCGATGCCACCGCCCTTCCCGAGGAGGTGGACGACGACCTCATCGAGAGGTTCGCCGAGGCGGATCCCCACGTCGACATCACCCTGGACGGCGTCGAGGGCAACATCATCGCGTTTTCCGCCGGCTGGGGAGACGGGAGCTATCCGACCTGGATCGGGCGGGCGGGCGACGGGACGCCGGTCTGCTTCGTCACCGACATGCTGGTGCTTAATCACGCGCAGGTTCTGACGGCCTGAAAGAGGAGGATGGCGTCATGGCTTTCACAGCGGAAGAGATCGCATACCTGCGCTCGCAACCCTTGGCCCGCTTCGCGACGCTGTCCGAGGACGGCGAACAGCCCGACGTCGTCCCCTTGGCGTTCGAGTTCGACGGGACGCAGTTCTGGGTCGGCGGCGTGGGCGCGTCGGTCCTCGCGACCCGGAAGTTCCGCAACATCCAAGCGGGGCAACGCAAAGTCGCCTTGCTCGTCGACGACCTGGTCTCACTCGATCCGTTCATCGCCCGCGGCGTCCGGGTCTATGGCGAGGCCGCCGATCCGATCGAACGGAGGGGAGCCGTCGGCCCGGGCATCTACGCGCGCGTCACGCCGAAGGTGTCGTGGAGCTGGAACATGGCGGGCGAACCCGCGGGTGAGACCTGGTATCCGTCGAGGCGCGCGGTTCACGGCGAGACGTAGAGAAGCATGTCGCGCAGGACACCGCCGATCTCGTGATGGGCGGGTAGCAGTCCTGCGTTCCGGTAGCCCGCTTTCTCGGCCGCGCGAACGGAGCCGCGGTTCCACGGCTCGATGTACAGCTCGATCCGCTCGATGCCAGGGACGGTCCGGGCGAACGGGGTGATCGCTTTCAGCGCGTCGGTCGCGAAACCGCGCCGCCGTTGTCCGGGCGAGATCGAATAGCCCACGATCCCGATGCCTTCGGACAGCTTGCGCAGCCAGAGTCCGATCGTGCCGACGGCGGTTTCGTTCGCGGAGATCACGAAGGCGAAGCCCCGGCCTTCGGCACGAGCGCTTCGCTGCCGCCGCACCCACACTTCGGCTTCCTGACGCGTCGGCCTCGCGGGAAGTTTCCCGATGAGCGGGATGTACGGGTCCTGCCCGAGTTCGAGGGCCAGCCGGATATCGGCTTCGGTGAACTCACGGAGGACGACGGATCCGTGGGCGAGCGGCTCGGTCATCGGTCCATTCTTGTCGGTGGCCGGCGGTACGGTCGGGTTCATGCGAGAGCTGATCGTCACGGAGAACAGCACGATCGACGGCGTCATCGAACTGGCGGGCGACTGGTTCAGCCCCGGCGACACCGATCCGGACGTCGACCAGTCGGATGTGCTGGCCGCGCTCCGCGAACAACGTGAGAACGCCGACGCGTTACTTCTCGGACGCGTCACCTTCGCAGACATGCGCGGGTACTGGCCGCAGCAAACCGATGACACGACAGGCATTTCGGCTTATCTCGACTCGGTGAGCAAGTACGTGGTTTCGAGCACGCTGACGGAACCGGAGTGGGAGAACACGACGGTGCTCTCCGGTGAGCTGCGTTCGGAGATCGAGCGGTTGAAGGCCGCCGAAGGCAAGGACATCGTGACGACCGGCAGCATCTCGCTGGTGCGGGCGCTCATCGCCGAGGGTCTCGTCGACGAGTACCGGCTGTTCGTCTATCCCGTCGTGGCAGGCGAAGGCCGTCGGTTGTTCGAGGGTGCCACCGGTGTCCCGAAGCTCCGGCTGGTGGAGGAGCGGCCGTTCGCTTCCGGGATCGTGCTGCTGCGGTACCGGGCCGCGTCGAGCTGACGCTTCACCGGGAATTCCGCTGTTCACCGCCCGCTGGGTAGGGTCGTACTCCGGCTTGGCGACGGGAGAACGACGGAGGTGGCGCGCGTGGTCGACGCGTCGAAGTTCACGGCCGAGGTGTTCCGCCGCGCGGCGGAACGGCCTGGCGTCCCGCCGCGGCTGGCGCGGGCGGCCGACTGTGTCCGGGACGGCAAGTTCAGCTGGGAGGAGGTCGCCGCCGGGAACTGCGAGCACCCGATCGCGCAGGCGCTGTTCGTGCCCAGAGCGCAGGAGAAGCTGTGGCCGCTGCTGGCCGAGGTCGCCGCGGGCCTCGAGTCGGAGCAGGCACCGGCCGCACCCCGTCGCGCCCGAAGAGCACCCACGACGGACGACGACTTCAGCGAGTACACCTACCTCGAGGACTTGGCCGAACCGAACACCCATCCGGCGTGGCCGCAAAGGCGGGATCGCGGCCGGTGACGGGGAAAACGGGATGAAAAGCGCCCGGCCGCGGGCGTAGCGTCGGCGACCGTGATCGACGAGACGAACACGGAAGACGATGCGGCGGACGGCTGGTTTCCCGAGAGTGTCGCCGCGGGCTACGACGCGCCGGGCGGTGCGAACGCGCCTGAAGTGGTGACCTCCGCGGTGGACGTCCTCGAAGACCTGGCCGATGGCCCGGTGCTCGAGTTCGCCGTCGGGACCGGGCGGATCGCGATCCCGCTGGCCGCGCGCGGCGTGCCGGTGCACGGCATCGAACTGAGCCGGGCGATGGCGGCGCGGATCGCGGACAAGCCGGGTGGCGACGCCGTCGAGGTCACCATCGGCGATATGACGAAGACGCGGGTCGCCGGTCTGTATTCGTTGGTGTACCTGGTGTTCAACACGATCGGCAACGTGACCACCCAGGACGGGCAGGTCGACGTCTTCCGCAACGCGGCCGCGCATCTGCGGCCGGGTGGGCTGTTCGTCGTCGAGGTGGGCCTGCCCGAGCTGCGCCGCCTGCCGCCCGGGCAGGACATCGTCCCGTTCGCGATGGCATCCGGCTATGTCGGCTTCGACCAGTACGACGTGGTCACCCAGGAGTTCACGTCGAACCACGTCACCGTGACACCGGACGGGCAGGGACGATTCCGCCGTATCCCCTTCCGGTACGTCTGGCCCGCCGAGATGGACCTCATGGCACGCATCGCCGGGATGCGCCTGAAGCACCGCTGGGCGGACTGGGATCGCTCGGAACTCACCGCCGAGAGCACCAAACACGTGTCGGTCTGGGAGCGCGCACCGC
The DNA here is from genome assembly GCF_044547565.1 of Amycolatopsis sp. NPDC052450. NCBI lineage: Bacteria > Bacillati > Actinomycetota > Actinomycetes > Pseudonocardiales > Pseudonocardiaceae > Amycolatopsis > Amycolatopsis sp. NPDC052450. The sequence continues at coordinate 192,450 of NZ_JBIUAQ010000005.1, forward strand.
ACTGACGGGTCAGGACGCCCGCGGAGACCTGTTCGTGGCGATGATCAGCGCGCTGACGGCGAGCGGGGGCAACGCCCACAGTGCAGTGGTGAGGTAGCCGTTCCGCGTGGGGAGCAACGCGCCGTCCGGGGTGGCCGCGGCGAGCAGCAATCCGGCGAGCGCGCTGCCCGCGGCCATGCCGATGCTGCGGGCGATCTGGTTGATCGAAAGCACGCTCGCCGTTTCTTCCGGGGGCACACCGACGAGAACGAGCTTGGGCATCACCGCGAAGACACCTCCGACGGCGAAGCCGAGCAGAGCGATCGCCACGAGGACGAGAGCGAGCGACTGGTCGCCCGCGGCGAACAGCAGGGCACTGGCCACGGCGATCACGATCGAGACCGCGTACGTCCACCGCTCGGTGACGCGCGCGACGAGGCGCGGCACCGCTTTTCCCGCGGCGAATCCGAGCAGTGAGAACGGGATCAGGGCCGCTCCCGCGGCGACGCCGGGAAGCGCGAATCCGTAGTGGGCGTCCGCGGGGGTCTGCACGTAGCGGGTGAACAGGCTGAACAGCAGGTACAAACCTGCGCCTGCAACGAGTATCGCCAGGTTCGCGCGCAGGAGTTGCCCTTGGCCGAGCAGCCGCAGGTTCACCAGCGGCACCGCGGTGCGCAGCTCGATGAAGGCCCATACCGCCAGGACCGCGGCGGAACCGGCGAGAAGGCCGGCGGCCGGCCACGGGGTCGACCAGATCGTGGGTTCGGCGATGACCAGCAGCACCCCGAGAGTGCCGAGCGCGAGGAGCACCGCGCCCGTGACGTCGATCCGGGGCGGCTCACCCGGCACCTCGGCGGGCAGCGTCCGCCAGGCGATGACCAGCGCGACGGCGGACAGGAGGAATCCGAACCCGTATGCGGCACGCAGCCCCGCGAGTTGATCGAGAAGGCTGATCACCGGGTAGCCGACCCCGATGCCCACGGTCGAGGCGACCGACAACGCGGCGATCGTCGATGTCGAACGCTCGGGCGGCAGATGCGCGCGGGCGACGCTCATCAACAACGCCCCGACAGCGACCCCGAGCCCCTGCAGGCCGCGCCCGATCACCAGCGCCGCGTACGGAAGCGGGAGCACCGTCAGCAGTCCGCCCACCACGACCAGGGCCAGGGTGGCCAGGATCGTGGCACGGCGGTACGGGCCGCTGCCGAGCCTGCCCAGCACCGGCCCCGCGATCGCGCCACTGAACAGCGTCACCGTCAAGGTCCACTGCGCGGCGTCCAAGGACACATGCATCCCCGTGGCGACCGGAGTGATGAGAGGCGCCCCGACGCTGCCGATCACCGCCCCGGCCAACGCCGTGCCCACCAACGCTGGACTCAACCTGACGGAGACGTCCGCTCGGGAGCTCATCCGGTCAGCCATGAGCATTAAGTTACTGGTTACTAACTACTAACTCGATGTGATGTCGCTCCCGAGAAGGCGCCGGGGACGACAAAAGCGGCCCCGTGACTTGGTCACGAGGCCGCTTCAGTGTGGCGAGTGAGGGATTCGGGGGCGCGGGGGGGGGGGGGGGGGGGGGGGGGGGGGGGGGGGGGGGGGGGGGGGGGGGGGGGGGGGGGGGGGGGGGGCGGT
>NZ_JBIUAQ010000005.1:194068-208698 GCF_044547565.1 Amycolatopsis sp. NPDC052450
GCCTCTCCCGGGGGGCTCGGTTTGGAGTTGGAGTCGGCCCCCCCCCCCCCCCCCCCCCCCCCCCCAAAGGCTGTGCCGTCTGATTTACAGGGACGACTGCGACACCCTGACTAGACATGATTTGTATTCCGTGTCCCGTGCGCCCGTGAGTGCGGATGCACTGAGGCGAGGCTCTCAGTGGCAAACCGCTAACGCGCCGCTTGGGAGGCGGCGGTGCTTCGGTGCTTAGCTGTGCCGATGACTCCCTTGCTGATCGCCTTGGCCGGTCTCCTCGGCGCCGTCACGGGCGCTCTCGTCACAAGGTGGTCAGCGCACGGAGTCGAGCGAAAGCGGCAGGCATTCCAGCTTGAGCAAGACGCTAGAAGCGAGCGGGCACAGGCCATGCGGAGTGCACGCGTCCTCGATTCCGCGTTGATGGAGGCCCTAGCGCTCCTCAATTTTTCGGTCAGGAAGAACAAACGGTTGTGGCCGGATAACCTCGCCGTCCCCGATACTTCCATTTGGATTGAACTGCGTGGCGACATCGCTGCCATCCTCGACCCGAAACCATGGCTCAGGGTGCATATGGGCTTCCGCACCGTGAACGATCTGCGCATCATGGAGGGGAGCTACCGGGCGCTTGGCTATGACGAAACGAAGGACCTCCCGTCGGGCGCCTTGGAAGTCGCTGAGCCCGCGCACCGCCTCATCGAAATGGCGCGCGAGGCTCTGCACCCGGTGGCATACCCAGACCACATCCGCCTCCCCGCAGGGCACCCGATGCTGGCCCTCCTAGCCGAGCAGGAAGCATCAAAATCCACACTAGGCAACGCTGCACCGTCGCCCGCGCCCAAAAGATGGTTCCAGTTCCAGCGGGGGCGCAGGTGAGCACAGGAAGGGCTCTGACCAGGGCGTTCACCCAGTTCAAACCTAAGCACCGGAACGTGGGGCAAGTCGGCGAGTCCCCCCTGCGCCTCGGAGCTGACCGCGCTGCTGTACGCGCACGTAGTGATCTTCGGCACCGCGCCAGCCGGTCGTCTCGTCCGTGGTGTGCGTGACGGTGGGCGGCTGAGCAGCTCTGTTTACGGACGAGTATGGGCGGCTGCTCGCGCGGCGGTATTCACGCCTGAGGTGATTGCTGGTCCACTCGGCAACGACCGTACGACCTCCGTCACGCGGCCGTGTCGACATGGCTCAACAACGACGTGGAACCCACCCAGGTCGCGAAGTGGGCCGGACACAGCCTGGCTGCGCTCCTGCGCGTCTACGCCAAGTGCCGATCAGGCGGAGAGGTGACGGCCCTCCAGAAGCTCGAACGCGCCCACAGCAGGACCTGAGAGGGCCTGCGCCCGCAATGCGCCCGTGGATTGACCTGCAAACCCGGCTACAGCCGTACACAGCCGGATAACACAAGATCGGCCCGGTGACCTGTTCTTACTGGTCACCGGGCCGATCTTGCTGGTGTGGCGAGTGAGGGATTCGAACCCCCGAAGGCTGTGCCGTCTGATTTACAGTCAGATCCCTTTGGCCGCTCGGGCAACTCGCCGTGACCGGGTGTCCCCGGCCGAGACGAAAGAATACCCAATGCCGTGGCGGGCCGGTCAACCGGGTTCCGCAGGGCTAGGGTGGAAGCTCCTGACAAGCGAGTACGAGGTGTGAGAACACGTGGCGGATCCCTCTTTCGACGTGGTGAGCAAGGTCGATCGCCAGGAGGTGGACAACGCCCTGAACCAGGCCAGCAAGGAACTCGGTACGCGGTTCGACTTCCGGGGTACCGGGACCAAGATCGACTGGTCCGGCGAGGAAGCGATCACGATCGAGTCCGAGACCGAGGAGCGGGCGCTGGCGGCGGTCGAGGTCTTCAAGGAGAAGCTGATCAAGCGCGGCATCTCCCTCAAGGCCTTCGAGGCGGACGAGCCGGCGCTGTCCGGCAAGATCTACAAGGTCGGCGGCAAGATCCTGCAGGGGATCGCGTCGGACAAGGCGAAGCAGATCGCCAAGTTCATCCGCGACGAAGGCCCCAAGGGTGTCCAGGCGCAGATCCAGGGCGACCAGCTGCGGGTGTCCGGCAAGAAGAAGGACCAGCTGCAGGACGTGATCGCCTTGCTGAAGGGCAAGGATTTCGAGATCGCGCTGCAGTTCACGAACTACCGCTGATCCGGTGCCGACCGCGGGTACTCGTGGGAAGTATCCGCGGTCGGCACGGACAGCACGTTTTCGGACAGAGCCGACGGAACGAACGGCCACTCATCCGATCGTTCATCTACGAGCCTGCCGTCGGGCAGGTAGGCGAGCTTCGGGATTCCCCGCATCAAGGCGACGTCGAATTCCCAAGCTGTCCACGGGGTCTTCCCATAGGTGACACTGACCACAGCGACGAAAACCGATGCACGCGCCAGTTCGCGTTGAACGGCATCAGCCCGATCGCCCCCTGACGCCGCCCAGTCGAGGTCATCCACGTAGACGTCAGCGTCCCCGGCCAGTCGAGCACGGAGCGCCTCCAGCTGCTCCAGCGAGTTGTCGGCGCGAGAGTAGCTCACGAACACGTTCATGGGTGGCCTCCCGGACCGGTCCCGAGAAGCCCGAACGCGTACGCTGCCAGCGCCGCTCCGACCATCACCGCGAGGATCAGGTAATAGATCATCGAGGAGTTGAAGACGGCTCGGAGCCAGCTCACCCCGGTCACCTTTTGAATGTGGTCGTAGCCCTCCGCGCAGCGCTCGGCACGCCGGTTCCAGATGTCTTTCATGAGCACCCGAAGCCGTCTTTGGTAGTAGAAGCTGAACGCGTCGGCGACCCAGAAGGCCGCGATGACCATGAAGCCCGCGACGAAAACTGCCGGATTCAGCTTCCTCTCACTGAAGGTGGCGACCAGAATCCCCGCGGGGACGAGCACCGTCGCGCACAGCTTCTTGAGTTCGAAACAAGAGTCGGCCGCCTTCAAAGTGGCCGCGTGCAGCTGGTCCAGCTGCTCCTTGTCCAGCGCGTCGGCGGTCGGCCCCTCGGGCTTCGCTTCCGCCGCTCGCACTTCACGGCCCGCTCGGACGATCGAGATCACGGTCGCCGCTCGTCCCACCACAGCGCCAAGTCTGCCTCAAGACGGCGGCACTCTCCAAGGTCTACGACGCGGTGATCGTCCAGGTCCCGTCGCCTTCCAGCGACACGAAGGCCGGGCCGGACACGGGCACGCTGCCCTTGTAATCGCCGAGCTGGTTCACGGGGAGCTCCGCGTAGTCGCCGCTGCGCACCCACACCGCCGTGTTCCCGTTGCCCTTGGTGGTGACGGCGACCGTCGAGACGGCGTCCGGCACGGAGAAGACCGCGTCGCGCTTGCCCGAGAGCGGTTTGCCCGGCTGCAGTACGGGCAGGCCGCGTTCGTCGGTGATGGTCAGCGTCCAGGCGGCGTTGGCCTTGACGGTGAACGTCTTCGCCTGGTGGTCGGGCATGTCGTTGATCCATTGCGTGCCCTTGTACGGGCCGACGTCGTTGACGATCAGCTCGTTCTCGGTGTTGACCGCGACGTGCCCGGAACATTTCGGGCAGTCGAAGGTCACGAAGCCGATGCGCATCGGCCAGGCCATGGGGACCGACGCGTTTCCCTTGCCCGAGTGCTTCTCCTCCGGCTGCGGGCCGGGCCGCGGGGTGGTGGTGGACGTCGGCGGCGGGGTCGCCGAAGGTGTGCGCAGTCCTTCCGGAGCGGCCGCCTGCGGGACGACACGGCCCAGGTTCGGCGGCGAGCAGGCCGCCAGTCCGATGGTCAGCAGCGCGGCACTCAACGCCGCGCCCATGCGCCTGATCACGTAATTCCCCCAGTCGAACCCGTCATCGGATCTTCGTCGGCCGATAGCCCAGCGTTACCGGACCACCCGGCCGAGCGATTCAGGACACTCGGACGTGGGTTTCCGCCGCGACGCCTTCGAGAGAGTCCTAAAGGGACAAATGCCCGTGTTGTAATCCGGCGATCGCGTTCGAGGAAGGTCACGATGAAGCGCCGTTTCAGCACCGCACTCGCCTTCGCGCTGTCACTCACGGTGATCGCGTCCCTGTTCACCTCCGCGCAGGCCGCGGAACGGCAACAGCTCGTGCCCGGCTACGGCTCGTACCCGCGGCTCATCCGCCTGGAACACTCCTCCATCGGCCGCGGCCGCATCCTGGCGTCGCTGACCAGCGAAGACGCGAGCGGCAAGTTCACGCCGATCATGGAGAGCACCGACGAGGGCCAGACCTTCCGCAAGGTCGGCGAGGTCCGCGACCGGGACGGCCGCCGCGGCATGTGTTGCGGGACGCTGTACGAGCTGCCGCAGCGGGTCGGCAGGCTTCGCGCGGGCACCCTGCTGTGGGCCGCGAGCTACCGGCAGGACGCCGGGCCGCAGCGGCGGATCGGCATCAAGATCTGGTCCAGCCGTGACGCCGGCCGCACCTGGTCCTTCCTTTCCGAGGCCGCCCGCTCGCACAACCACGACGGCATCTGGGAGCCGGAGTTCACCGTCGACGCGGGCGGCACACTGTGGCTGCACTACGCCGACGAGACCGAGGCGCCGCAGTTCGCGCAGGTGATGAACCGGGTCGCCTCCACCGACGGGGTGAACTGGGGCACCAAGCAGCGCACGATGGCCATCCCACCCCATCGGGTGCGGCCGGGGATGCCGATCATCCGCCGGCTCCCCGACGGCCGGTACTACCTGGCCTACGAGATCTGCAACTACCGCGACCGCTACTGCGACCCGTACTTCAAGATCTCCTCCGACGGCGCCAACTGGGGCGACCCCCTCGACCCCGGCACCCGCGTCACCACCGCCAACGGCAACTACTTCCAGCACGCCCAGACGATCACGCTGTTCCCCGGCGGCCCGAACGGGGTGCGGCTGGTGATGGTCGGGCAGATCTACACCGACGCGGCCGGTGTCCCGCAGGGCGAGAACGGCAAGGTCCTGCTCGCCAACGACGATTTCGGCGCCGGGCACTGGTACGAGCTGCCGGCGCCGGTGCACATCACCGGGATCCACAACAACTTCTGCCCCAACTACAGCTCGACGCTGCTGCCGGTCGACGGTGGAAAGAATGTGTTGCAGATCTCCACCGAGTACAACCTCGGCTGCAAGGCGTATTTCGCGAAGGGACCGGCGTTCTGAGCCACCCGGTAGTGTGAGGCCGAGCGATCGGCTACGAAGCGGGGGCATCGCATGAAGGGCATCGTGCTGGCCGGGGGCAGTGGGACGCGTCTGCATCCCATCACCCAGGCGATCTCGAAACAGCTGCTACCGGTCTACGACAAACCGATGATCTACTACCCGATCTCGGTGCTGATGTTCGCCGGGATCCGCGAGATCCTGATCATCTCGACCCCCGTCGACCTGCCGCATTTCCGCCGGTTGCTCGGCGACGGCAGCCAGTTCGGGCTCAGCTTCAGCTACGCCGAACAGGCCGCCCCCAACGGGCTGGCCGAGGCGTTCGTCATCGGCGCGGACTTCGTCGGCGATGACGACGTCGCGCTTGTGCTCGGCGACAACATCTTCTACGGCCAGGGGTTCTCCAGCAGGCTCCAGGCCGCGGCGACCGCGCTCGACGGTTGCGTGCTGTTCGGCTACCCGGTCAAGGACCCGCAGCGCTACGGCGTCGGCGAGATCGACGCCGACGGCAAGCTCCTTTCCATCGAGGAGAAACCCGAGAAGCCGAAGTCGAACAAGGCCATCACCGGCCTGTACTTCTACGACAACCAGGTGATCGAGATCGCCCGCGACCTCAAGCCCTCCCCTCGCGGTGAGCTGGAGATCACGGACGTCAACCTCACCTACCTGCGGCAGGATCGCGCGACCCTGATCGATCTCGGGCGCGGATTCGCCTGGCTCGACACCGGAACGCACGACTCGCTGCTGGAGGCGGGCCAGTTCGTGCAGGTCCTCGAGCACCGGACGGGCGTCCGGATCGCCTGCCTGGAGGAGGTCGCGCTGCGAATGGGCTTCATCGACGCGGACCAGTGCTACGCGCTCGGCGCCAAGCTGGCGAAGTCCGGCTACGGCGAATATCTGATGAACGTCGCGCGCACCCAGGGCGCTACCGGCTGAACAAATGCTCCCGCAGGGTGTCTCCGGTGTAGTCGGTCCGGAAGACACCCCGTTCCCGCAGATGCGGGACGACGTCGTCGACGAACGCGTCCAGCCCGCCAGGGGTCAGATGCGGCACCAGCACGAATCCGTCGGCGGCGTCGCTCTGGACGTATTCGTCGATCGACTCCGCGACCTGCCGGGCGGTGCCGACGAACTGCTGGCGCGCGGTCACCTCGATGACCAGTTCGCGGATCGAGAGCTTCTTCTCCTCCGCGATCGCGCGCCATTTCGCGGCCACGGCCAGCGGATCCTTCTCGTGCCGGACGCGACCCCAGGTCAGCGGTTCGGCGTCGGGATCCGGGTCGACCTCGGGGAGCGGACCGTCGGCGTCGTAGGCGGACAGGTCGCGGCTCCACACCTGTTCGAGGAACTGGATCGCGGTGGCCGGGCGCACCTGCTGGTAGCGGATCTCGCGGGCGTACTCGTGCGCGTCCTCCTCGGTGTCGCCGAGGACGAAGGTCGCGGCGGGCATGATCAGCAGCTCGCCGGGCTCACGGCCGTACGCGGGCAGCCGTCGCTTGACGTCGGCGAAGAACTCCCTGCCGCTCTCCAGTGAACCGTGGCGGCTGAAGATGACGTCGGCGGTCTTGGCCGCGAACTCCCTGCCCTCGTCGGAATCGCCTGCCTGGATGACGATCGGCTGCCCCTGTGGGGTCCTCGGGACGGTGAACTCGCCGCGGATGTCGAACTGCGGTCCACTGTGGACAAAGCGCTCGATGCCCCGCGCGAAGACGCCGTTCTCCTTGTCCCCCACCAACGCGTCGGACGCCCAGCTGTCCCAGAGTTCCCGCACGGTCGCGAGGAACTCTTCGGCGCGACGGTAGCGGTCCTCGCGTTTCAGGAAGCCGCCGCGGCGGAAGTTCTGTCCCGTCCACGCGTCCGGTGAGGTGACGACGTTCCACGCGGCACGACCGCCGGAGAGGTGGTCGATGCTCGCGACCTGCCGCGCGACCTCGTACGGCTCGTTGAAGGTCGAGGACAGCGTGCCCGCGAGGCCGAGCCGGGTGGTGACCGCGGAGAGCGCGGCCAGCACGGTGGTGGTGTTCGGCCGCCCGACGACGTCGGAGTCGAGGATCTGGCCGGCGTGTTCGCGCAGACGCAGACCCTCGGCGAGGAACAGGAAGTCGAACTTGCCCCGCTCGGCCGTGCGCGCGAGATGCTCGAAGGACGAAAAGTCGATTTGGCTACCCGAACGCGGGTCGCTCCACACGGTCGTGTTGTTGACGCCGGGGAAATGTGCGGCGAGTTTGACCTGTTTGGGCATCTGTCACGCCTCCGCGTACTGGTTGGCGGCGACCCCGAGGCCGAGATGGTCGCGCAGGGTGGTGCCGGTGTAGGCCTGCCGGAACGCGCCCGCGGCTCGAAGTGCGGGGACGGTCTCGGCGGTGAAGAGCGCCAGGTCGTCGGGTAGGACAGCGGGCCGGATGTGGAAGCCGTCGAGTCCGTTGGACGCCGCGAGGCGTGGCAGTTCGGTGGCGAGGTCGGTGGGAGTGCCGGTGAAGCTCAGGCTGTGCGGGAAGGGCGCGTAGGCCTCCAGCGCGCGACGGCGGTCTAGGGCGGCCTGCTCGGTTTCGGCGAGCACGATCGACAGGCCGGCGAGAAGTTTGGCGTCGGGGAAACGCTCGCGGACGCCGCGGATCTCGTCGATCAGGACGACGTCGGCGCCATGCGCGTAGGGCGAGTCGCCGTACACCGCGACGACCGGGTGGCCTTGGGGCGGACGCGGCGTGATCGAAGGTCCCTTGATGCTGAAGAAGCGGCCTTCGAAATCGACGTAGTGCAGTTTCTCGCGGCCGATGAAGCGGCCGGTCGGCTCGTCGCGGATGATCGCGCCGTCCTCCCAGCTGTCCCAGAGTCGCGCGATGACGTCGACGACCTCGGCGTTCTCCGCTTCGGCGTCCGCCTCGGACGGCAGGGTGCGCCTCCCGAAGTGCGCGACCTCGGCTTCGGTGCGCGAAGGCACCGCGAGGACGCCTGCGCGGCCGCGGCTCGCGAAGTCGAGCGAAGCGACGGCCGTCGAGATGTGGAACGGCTCGGTGTGCGTGGTGGTGACCGTCGGGACGAGGCCGATCCCGCTGGTCACGGGGGCTATCGCGGCGAAGGTGAGCAACGCGTCCAGTCGGCCTCGGACGACCTCTTCGCCTCCGGACTGGAGCGCGAGGGTGTCGTCGAGGGTGACGAAGTCGAGCGAAGCCGCTTCGGCGAGCTTCGCGTGAGCCAGGTAGTGGGCGGCGGTGAACAAGGCGGCCGGTCGGACGTCGGAAACCCGCCAGGCGGCCGGATGCTGCCCGGCCCCGTCGAGCGCGACCCCGAGGTGCAACTGCTGTGCGGAACCCATGCCCGGGGAACCCCCGCGCGCACCCCTCGATTCCCCCTCCCACGAGGTGGGAACCGGATCGCGTTTAGCCCGCTAACTGCGCTCCGGGGCCGACTTGCGTTTCGCCCCCTAATCGCGATCTGGGGGGCGGAGCGCGTTTAGCGGGCTAATCGCGATCCGGGTGATGCGTCGCGTTTAGCGGGCTAAACGCGCTCTGGCAGGGGTCGCGTTTAGGGGGCTAAACGCGCTCTGGCGGGGCGTCGCGTTTCGCCCCCTAATCGCGATCCCGAGGGGCGTCGCGTTTCGCCCCCTAAACGCGATCCGCCTGGTCAGAAGGGGCGCCGGGCCATCTCTTCGAGGCGCCGGATGCGTTCGTCCATCGGCGGGTGGGTCGAGAAGAGCTTCGAGAGGCCCTCGCCCGGCCGGAACGGGTTCGCGATCATGAGGTGCGACTGCGACACCAGCTTCGGCTCCGGAACGAGCGGCGCCGCGCGGGTTCCCCTGTCGAGTTTCCGCAGCGCGGAAGCAAGGCCGAGCGGGTCGCCGGTGAGTTCCGCGCCCGACGCGTCGGCCTGGAATTCCCGCGAGCGGCTCACCCCGAGCTTCACGATGGCGGCCGCGATCGGCCCGATCAGCACCAGGAGCAGCCCGACGAAGGGGCTGTCGCCGTCTTCGCGGTTGCTGCCGCCGAAGATGCTCGTGAACATCGCGATGTTGGCGATCACGCTGATCACGCTCGCCAGCGCCCCCGCGACGCAGGAGATGAGGATGTCGCGGTTGTAGACATGCGACAGTTCGTGCCCGAGCACGGCCCGCAGTTCGCGCTCGTCGAGCAGGCCGAGGATGCCGGTGGTGCAGCACACCGCCGCGTGGCGGGGGCTGCGGCCGGTGGCGAAGGCGTTCGGGGCCTGGGTGGGGCTGATGTAGAGCCGCGGCATCGGCTGACGCGCCGTGGTCGCCAGCTCCCGCACGATCCGGTACATCGCCGGCTGCTCGGCCTCCGAAACCGCCCGCGCGCGCATGGCCCGCAGAGCCAGTTTGCCGGAGTTGAAGTAGGCGTACGCGTTCATCCCGAGCGCCACCAGCAGGCCGATGACCAGCGCACCCCGCCCGAAGAAGCCGCTGATGCCGACGATGAGCGCGGACAGCACGCCGAGCAGGACGACGGTCTTCAGCCCGTTCTGGTGTTTGTGCACGACGTCCCGCTCCTTCCTTCTCCGGGGATTGGGGGTTACTCATCGGAAACAACGCGATCGGGGGACGCGAAGTTCCTTCGCGTGCCCGGTTCGCGGGTTATCGTCGAACCCCGGAGCGATCATGGGGAGGCGCCTGTGCGAGGACCCGAACTGAGCCGCCGAGCCCTGTTCACGCTGGCCGCGGCCGGCGTTTCCACGGTCGCCCTCGCCCCGGCGGCCCGAGCGGAGAAAGTACTTCTCGTCGAGGTCGGGGGCACTCCGGAGGCGATCGCGGTGAATTCCGTCACCGGCTTCGCGTACGTCTCGGACCCCTCCACCGGCACGATCGTGGTGCTCGATTCACGCAGCGGCACCGTCGGCGACGTGATCCCGGTGGGCGGCGAGCCCGCCGGGCTGGCCGTGGACACGGCGACCAACCGGGTCTTCGCCGCGAACCCGCCCGGCGGGACCGTCCTCGTCATCGACGGCCGGACCAACGACGTCGTCAGTGTGGTGCCTGCCGGCCCTGGAGCGTCCAGTGTCGACATCGACGAGCGGGCGAACCGCATCTACGCGGTCTCCGCGCTCACCGGGACGCTCGCCGTCCTCGACGGCGTCGGCTGCCGCCTGCTGGACCTCGCCCCCGGGCCCACGCGAGGGCTGTCGTCGACAGCGGTCGACAGCGGCCGCAAGCTCGCGTACTGCACCAGCACGGACACGGACTCGCTGGAGGTCTTCGACATCGGCGCGGGGAAGTTCATCGGCGGTATCCCGGTCGGCAAGTCGCCGACCGGGGTCGCCGTGCACAGCGCGTCCGGGACGGTGTTCGTCGCGAATTCGGCGATCCATCATCTGTCCGTCGTGGATCCGGGCGTACGCAAGGAGAAGGCGACCGTGCTGTTGCGCTCGGAGTCTTCGTCGGTGGCGGTCCACGAAGGATCGAACACGGTGTACTCCAACGGGGGACCGAACGGCATCGCCAGGATCGACGGGGTGACGAGCCTGCTCACCGGCGACCTGTCACTCGGCGTGAACCCCGGCGCGGTCGCGATCGACCAGCGCACCAAAACGGTGTACGTGGCGGATCCCTTGCGCGGCAGGGTTTCCTTGATCAGGGACTTCTGAGTACCTGTACCGAAATGGCGGGTTCGCGTGATCGGGCGGACGTCACGCGTGACTGAGTGGACGGCACGCGTGATCGGGTGGACGGCAACCTCACCACGCACGTGGCCGGAGCGGGCATGATGGCGGGGTGAGCGAGTACGAACTGCGTGGCGGGCTGCAACCGGACGTGTCGGCGGTGGCCGCGGTACTGGCGCATCACGGTGTCGAAGGCCCCGACGGCAAGGCGCCCGGCGAGGCGCTGGTCTTCGCCGTGTCCGGCGGGATCGGGGCGGGCTACATCCTGTGGGACTTCGCGCACGAGACGATGTCGACCATCGTGTTCGGTTTCCGCGCGCGCTGGCAGTACCCGCACGAATGGCTCAAGTCCACAGTGGACCGTCTCGGGCTCGGCGCCGACTTCCACACCACCGGCGGCAAACGTGCCGCCGCGAAACGGCTCACCGCCGACCTCGAAGCGGGGCGGCCGGTGCTCGTGCTGCCCGACCGTGAGTCGCTCGGCTACTGGCATCTGCCGCCGGAGCTGTCCGGCGGTGGCGGCCACTTCGTCGTCGCGTACGGCGAAGAGGACGGCCGCGTGCTCGTCAACGACCGGAATCTCGCCCGGCTGACGGTCGACCGGAAGACGTTCGACGCCGCGCGCGGCCGTGTCGGCTCGTACAAGAACCTGCTCGCGACGATCCGGCCCGGCGAGGTCCCGGACTGGCGGACGGCCGTGCGCGACGGGCTCACGGACTGCGTGCGGAACCTCTCGGCGCCGTCGAAATCGTTCTCGCTGCCCGCGTGGGAGCGCTGGGCGAAGGCGATGACCGACGAACGCGATCCCAAGGGCTGGCCGCGTGCGTTCGGCGAGCGGCGCGGGCTCGTCGGGGCGCTGTTCAACGTCTGGGAGAGCGTCACCCCGGCCGGGATGGAGGGCGGGCATCTGCGCGGGCTGTTCGCCGACGCGCTCACCGAGGCCGCCGTCCTGCTCGAACTCCCCGCGCTGGCCGAACAGGCGCCGACCTGGCGCGGGATCGCCGAACGGTGGGCCGAACTGGCCGAGACGGCGGTTCCCGCGTCGAACGCGGAGTTCGCCTGGGTGCGCGGGCTGATCAGCACCGTCTCGGCCGGTGTCCGCGAGGGCGACGCTGGGCAGGACGCGGCCGCGGCGGCCGGTGCGGAGCTGTGGAAACTGCGCGCGCACCACAACGACGAGTCGCCGTTCACCGAGGTCGAAGCACGCGAACTGTTCGGCACGATGGGCACGATGATCCGGGACATCCACACCGCCGAGACGGCCGCGATCCGCGAGCTCTCCGAAGCCCTGATGGAGTGAACCGGACCGGTGTCCGTGCGCCGCGCGGCCGGAACACCCCGCGATCGTTGAAGATCCACTTCGTGCACGCACATCCGCTGGGGACGACCAGTGCGCGTCCCGCTCCCGAGATCCAAACCCAGGTCGCGATGCTCGCCCCCCGGCGCGAACACGTGTTCCGCACCAAGGGGCCGGCGTATCTGATCGCGAAACACAACGTCAGCTACCTGCGCAGACTGACTTTCCGCGACAACGCGGTCGAGATGGAGACCGTGGTCGGGCGGATCGGGACCTGTGACGTCGTGGTGAACAGCAGGCTGCGCGACGAACGGGCCGTCTACGCGCGCTGCCGCACCATCTGGGTCGCGTGCACCCTGCCCGAAGGCAGCGTCCGGCGCCTCGACGACGAGGAAAACGAGCGGCTGACGCGGTTCAGCGGGACGATCGACGAGGCTTCCTGATCAGTTTTTAACCGTTTATGCTCCATTTCCCGTAATACCGGAAAACGACTGAGCCGTTCAGCGGCTGATCATGACGGCTTTCGGCCGGTACCTTCGAAAGACCTCTCTCCCCTGCAGAGCTCCCCGGAGGTATTTCATGCCACGGCCGAAGTGTGTCCGCTTTCTCGCGCCCTTGGTCGGCGCGATGCTCTTGACCAGCGGGGTGGCCGTCGCCGCCCCTGACGGCGAAGACCCCCAGTTCATCAGGCTGGCCAGCAGGACCTTCGATCCGCTCAGTCAGCGGACGGCCGCGAGCCAGGACTGGAATGGCGCCTATCTGCTCCAGGTCCGGAGCGCGCTGACCGACGCGCAGCGCGGGCGTTTGCGTTCACTCGGCGTGCGAATCGGGACCTACATTCCCGATTTCGCCTACGTGGTGCGACTGAAGCCGGAGAACCGCGAATCGGTGGCGGATTTGAATTTCGTCCGCTGGCTCGGCGAATACCGGCCTGCCGACAAGATGGAGATCTCGCCGGCCGCGGCGGGCAGTCACCTGGTGACGCTGGTCGAACCGGACGCGCGGGACCAGCGCGCGGTGGCCGAGCGGATCCTGCGGCTCGGCGGTGGCATCGAGGCCATTTCGCAGAGCGGCCAGCACATCGTCGCGAACCTCGGCTCCGGTCAGGCCGCCACCGTGGCGCAGGGGGCCGAGGTGCTCGCGGTCGGCGCGATCACCGCCCCCGAAACCGACATGGCCAACGCCAGGGAGAGCGGGGGCGCGAACTTCATCGAGAGTGTCGGCGGCTACCGCGGCCAGGGTGTGCGCGGTGAGGTGATGGACGGCGGGCTGCGGGTCACCCACCAGGAGTTCAAGGCGCGGCCGACGGTGCTGCACGGCTCGAACTCGACCAGCACCAGCCACGGCACTTCGACGTACGGCCAGATCTTCGCGTCCGGCGTGAGCGCGCCTCAGCGCGGACTGCTGCCCGAGGCCCAAGGCATCTTCGCCACCTACAACAAGCCTGACCGCTACGCGCACACCAAGGAACTGGTCGACCCGGCGGGCAAGTACCGCGCGGTGTTCCAGAGCAACAGCTGGGGCGGCGGGCTGACGACGGCGTACAACTCGGTTTCGGCCGAGCTCGACAAAATCGTCTTCGACCATGACCTGCTGATCTGCCAGTCGCAGAGCAACGCGGGCAGCCAGCAGTCGCGGCCGCAGGCCTGGTCGAAGAACGTGCTTTCGGTCGGCGGGCAGTACCACTACAACACGCTGGGCCGCACCGACGACAAGTGGAACGGCGGCGCCAGCATCGGCCCGGCCGCCGACGGCCGGATCAAACCGGAACTGTCGAACTACTACGACCGGATCGACACGACGTCTTCCGGCAGCGACACCTCGTACACGACGTCGTTCGGCGGCACGAGCGGTGCGACGCCGATCACCTGTGGAAACGCCGGTCT
Source organism: Amycolatopsis sp. NPDC052450 (assembly GCF_044547565.1). Classification (NCBI taxonomy): domain Bacteria; kingdom Bacillati; phylum Actinomycetota; class Actinomycetes; order Pseudonocardiales; family Pseudonocardiaceae; genus Amycolatopsis; species Amycolatopsis sp. NPDC052450. The sequence goes on from NZ_JBIUAQ010000005.1 coordinate 207,970, forward strand.
GCTGTTCCAGATGTGGGCCGACGGCGTGTTCGACGGCGGCCCCGGCAAGGGCCGCGACGTCTTCACGAGCCGCCCGCACGCCGCGACCGCGAAGGCGCTGCTGATCAACGGCGCCGACCAGTTCGCGTTCAGCGGCACCTCGCACGACATGACCAGGACACATCAGGGCTGGGGCACCGCGAACGTGCGGTACCTGCACGAACAGGCCAAGGCGAACGGGTGGAAACTGCCGGTGCTGGTCAACGAGACCGATCTGCTGGGCACCGGGCAGTCGAAGAAGTACACGGTCGCGGTGAACGGCACCAAGCAGTTCAAGGCGACGCTGGCCTACACCGACCCGGCCGGCTCGCCGAGCGCGTCGGTCACCAGGGTCAACGACCTGACGCTGAAGGTCACCGCGCCGAACGGGACGGTCTACTACGGCAACAACGGGCTGAAGGCGGGCAACTTCTCGACCGCGGGCGGCTCGCCGAACACCGTCGACACGGTGGAGAACGTCATCCTCGAAAAGCCGGCCGCGGGGACTTGGACGGTGGAGGTCGTGGCGACGCAGGTGAACGCCGACGGTCACCCGGAGACATCGGCGACGGACGCGGATTACGCGTTGGTGGTTTCTTGACGGTGTGAGGAGCGCCGCTGGGCGCTTTGCGGCCAGCGGCGCGATCGGGGTGTGGGGGGTTGCCAGGTAGTGCGGCCGCGGGGGGCGGCAAATGGGGTGGGGTCGGTGGG
>NZ_JBIUAQ010000005.1:208708-232335 GCF_044547565.1 Amycolatopsis sp. NPDC052450
TGGCTGCCGCCCCGGGGGCGGGTTGGCGCCCTGGGGCGCGATCGGGGTGTCGCGAAAGCCACTTTCGCGACGCCTGGGGTCCCGAAAGTGGCTTTCGCGACGTCGGCGGCCAGGTGCGTGAGCGACATGCCGCAAGTAGGTGACTACTTGCGGCATGCCCGCGCCCGGATGGCGCAGACGTCTGCGCCGATGGCCGAGACGGCAGGTGTCGGTTGTGAGACGGAAGCGTGAGACCGCTGGAAGGCATGTAACGAGGTGACCCGAGGTGCCGACGTCTCGGATACGTGACGCGAGCCAAGGAGCCTCTCGATGACCACCTGCCGACTCTGCGGCTCGGCCCATCTCGCCAGTGTCGTCGACCTCGGGGCCACACCGCCGTGCGAACGTTTCCTGACCGCCGAGCAGCTGCCGGAACCGGAGCCGACATACCCCCTGCACCTGCTGGTCTGCACTGAATGCTGGCTCGCCCAGATCCCGCCGCTGATCACCCCGGAAGAGACATTCACCGAATACGCGTACTTCTCGTCGTATTCCGCCTCCTGGGTCGAACACGCCAAGACGTTCGTCGACGGTGCTGTCGAGCGGCTCGGGCTCGATGAGTCCTCGTTCGTCGTCGAGGTCGCCAGCAACGACGGCTATCTGCTCAAACATGTTGTGGCACAAAAGATCCGCTGTCTTGGCGTGGAACCTTCGGTGAACGTGGGCCAAGCCGCGCGTGACGCCGGGGTGCCGACGAAGACCGCTTTCCTCGGCCCCGAGAGCGGACGTGACGTCCGTGAGGAACACGGTGCCGCCGACCTCGTCGTGGCGAACAACGTTTACGCGCATATTCCGGACATCATCGGTTTCACGCACGGGCTCCGCGCCCTGGTCGCCGATGACGGCTGGGTCAGCATCGAGGTCCAGCACCTGCTGACGCTGATCCAGGAGAACCAGTACGACACGATCTACCACGAGCATTTCCAGTATTACACGGTGGAATCCGCGCGCCGGGCGCTCGCGCGGGGCGGTTTGTCCGTTGTGGACGTCGAGCTCCTGCCGACGCACGGCGGTTCCATCCGGCTGTGGGCGCGCCCGGACGCCGTCGCGGGCGAGCCGAGCGAACGGATGATGCGGGTCCTCGACGCCGAGAAGGCCGCGGGACTGCACGAAATGTCCGGCTACACCGAATTCTCCGAGCGGGTCACCAAGGTCCGGCTCGAGCTGAACAAGTTCCTCACCGACGCGGCGCTCGAAGGCAAGACCGTCGTCGGTTACGGCGCCCCCGGCAAGGGCAACACCCTGCTGAACCACTGCGGTATCAGGCCGGACGTGTTGCGGTACACCGTCGACCGCAATCCGTACAAGCACGGCCGGTTCACCCCCGGCACCCGGATCCCGATCCTCCCGCCGGAACGCATCGAGGCGGACCGGCCCGATTACGTGCTCGTCCTTCCGTGGAACCTCCGGACGGAACTGACCGCTCAATTGTCCTATGTGGACGAATGGGGCGGGAAACTGGTCTTCCCCATCCCACACCTGGAAATCGTCGAGGTGAAGTCGTGAAGGTAGTCCTCTTCTGCGGTGGCTACGGCATGCGGATGCGCAACGGTGACGCGTCCGACGTGCCCAAGCCGATGGCCATGGTCGGGCCGAGACCCCTGATCTGGCACGTGATGCGTTACTACGCGCATTTCGGCCACACCGAGTTCATCCTCTGTCTCGGCTACGGCGCGCACCACATCAAGGAATTCTTCCTCAATTACCAGGAGACCGCCTCGAACGACTTCGTCCTGCGGGGCGGCAAGGCGGAGCTGCTGTCGACCGACATCTCGGACTGGTCGATCTCGTTCGTGCAGACCGGTCTCGAATCGGCCATCGGCGAACGGCTGCGCCGGGTGCGCCCGCATCTCGACGGCGACGAGATGTTCCTCGCCAACTACGCCGACGTCCTCACCGACGCGCCGCTGCCGGAGATGATCGAGCGGTTCGCGGCTTCCGACGCCGGCGCTTCGATGATGGTCGTGCCGCCGCAGTCGTCGTTCCACTGCGTCGAAATGGGCGAGGACGGCCGCATCGGCGCGCTGACCCCGGTGAGCGAAATGCCGCTGTGGGAGAACGGCGGGTACTTCGTGCTGCGCCAGGAGGTCTTCGACCACATCCCCGAGGGCGGCGACCTGGTGGCCGACGGCTGCGGCGAACTCGCCAAGCAGGGCAGGCTGCTCGCGTACCCGTACCGCGGGTTCTGGAAGCCGACGGACACCGTCAAGGAGCGTGTCCAGCTGGACGACGCCTACGCGCACGGCGACCGTCCGTGGGCGCTGTGGGAACACGAAGCGGCGCCGGCGGGCATCGCGTGATCGCACTCGGCACCGGCGGGATCCAGCGGCTCGTCGCGCTCGGCGCGCATTGTGACGACATCGCCATCGGGGCGGGCGGCACACTGCTGACGATCTGCGCCGCCAATCCGGGGGTCCGGGTGGACGCGCTCGTCCTTTCCGGCGGCGGCACCGACCGGGAGGCCGAGGAGCGGGCCGCGCTCGCGGCCTTCTGCCCGGGCGCCGACGTCGAGGTCACCGTGCTCAAACTGCCCGACGGCCGGTTCCCCGCGCACTGGGAAGAGGCCAAGAACGGGCTGGAGGATCTGCGCCGCCGCACCGATCCGGACCTCGTCCTCTCGCCGCGCACGGCCGACGCGCATCAGGATCACCGCGGCCTGGCGAAGCTGGTGCCGACGGTGTTCCGCACCCATCTCCAGCTGGAGTACGAGATCGCCAAATGGGACGGCGACCTCGGCAAACCCGCCGCGTACGTCCCGCTGTCGGCCGAACTCGCCGAGGAGAAGGTCCGCCTGCTCCAGGAGCACTACGCCTCCCAGCGGCACCGGCCCTGGTACGACCGGGAAGCCTTCCTCGGCCTCGCCCGCATTCGCGGTATCGAATGCGGGCAGCGCTACGCCGAGGCCTTCGACCTCAAGAAACTGACGCTCGACCTCACTCCGAAAGGCTGAAAGCCATGCGTGTGCTGCTGACCGGGCACAAGGGTTACCTGGGCACGGTGATGGCCCCGGTGCTGGCCGCCGAAGGCCACGAGGTGATCGGCCTCGACTCCGGTCTCTACGACACCTGCGTGCTGGGCCCGAAGCCCGAAGACCCCGAAGGCTTCGAGGTCGACCTTCGTGACGTCACGGCCGAGCACGTGGCCGGGGTGGACGCGGTGATCCACCTCGCCGCGCTGTCCAACGATCCGCTCGGTTCGCTGGCGCCGGACCTGACCTACGACATCAACCACCACGCTTCGGTGAAGCTCGCCAAGCTGGCGAAGGACGCTGGGGTCAAGCGGTACCTCTACGCCTCGACGTGCTCGGTCTACGGTGCCTCGGGCGGCGACGGCCTGGTCGACGAGGACGCGCCGCTGCGCCCGGTGACGCCGTACGCCGAGTCGAAGGTGCGGGTCGAGGACGACGTCCAGGAGCTCGCGGACGACAACTTCAGCCCGGTGTACATGCGCAACGCCACCGCGTTCGGTTTCTCGCCGCGGCTGCGCGGCGACATCGTGCTCAACAACCTGACCGCGCACGCCCACCTCTCCGGCGAGGTGCTGGTGCTCTCCGACGGCACGCCGTGGCGGCCGCTGGTGCACGCCAAGGACATCGCGCGCGCGTTCGCGGCGGCCTTGGTCGCACCCAAGGAAGCGATTCACGGCAAGGCGTTCAACATCGGCACCGAACGCAACAACGTGACCGTCGCCGAGATCGCCGAAGAGGTCGTCGAGGCCGTTCCCGGCTCCACGCTGCGGATCACCGGCGAGGCGGGCGCGGATCCGCGCTCCTACCGGGTCGACTTCTCCCGGTTCCGCGCGGCGATCCCCGGCTTCGACTGCGACTGGTCGGTCAAGGACGGCGCGCTCGAACTGATCGAGGCCTACAAGACCCACGGCCTCACCGAACACGGCTTCCAGCGCCTGTTCACCCGGCTGGCGTGCTTGCAGGACCGCACCGCCGCCGGCGAACTCGACGACACCCTGCGGCGTCGCTGATGTCGCACCGGGACCTGGAGACGGGCGCCGACCTGGAGAAACTGGTCGAGCGCCTGTATCCGCTGTGCCGCAGCATCACCGGCGACGGCGTCCGCGCCACGCTGGAGATCGTCGGCGAGCACATCCCGCTGGAGATCCACGAGGTCCCCACCGGCACCCAGGTACTGGACTGGACCGTGCCGCAGGAGTGGAACATCCGCGACGCGTACATCAAGGACGCCTCCGGCCGCCGCGTGGTCGACTTCCAGGAGTCGAACCTGCACGTCGTCGGGTACAGCGTCCCGGTGTCGCGGAAGATGCCGCTCGCCGAACTGCGCGAACACCTGCACACCCTGCCGGACCAGCCGTCGTGGGTGCCGTACCGGACCAGCTACTACGCGCCGACGTGGGGTTTCTGCCTGGCGCGGGAAACCCTCGACGCGATGCCGGACGGCGAGTACGAGGTGCACATCGATTCCACTTTGGACGACGGGCACCTCACCTACGCCGAACACGTCGTGCCGGGCGAGGTCGCGGACGAGGTGATCATCTCCTGCCACACCTGCCATCCGTCGCTGGCGAACGACAACGTCGCCGGGATCGCGATCGCCGCCGCCTTCGCGCAGACGCTGGAAAATCCGCACTACACGTACCGGTTCCTGTTCATGCCCGGCACGATCGGCGCGATCACCTGGCTCGCGCGCAACACCGAACGTGTCGGCCGGATCAAGGCCGGGCTCGTGCTCGCTTGCGCGGGTGACCCGGGATCGTTGACGTACAAGCGAAGCCGCCGGGGCGACGCGGAGATCGACCGCGTGCTCGCGTACGTCCTCGCCGGTCGCGCGCACGAGATCGTGGACTTCTCGCCGTACGGCTACGACGAGCGCCAGTTCTGCTCCCCCGGCTTCAACCTCGGTGTCGGATCGCTGACGCGGACGCCGTACGCGGGCTATCCCGAGTACCACACCTCGGCCGACAACCTCGATTTCGTCTCGACCGCGGCCATGGAGGAAACCCTTCAGACCCTGAGGGACACCTTCGCCGTCCTCGACCGCAACCGCAGCTACGTCAACCTCAGCCCGTACGGCGAGCCGCAGCTCGGCAAACGCGGGCTGTACGGCTCGCTCGGCGGGAGAAGCGACGCCAAACAAGCCCAGATGGCCATGCTCTGGGTGCTCAACCTCTCGGACGGCGAGCACAGCCTGCTCGACGTCGCCGAGCGGTCCGGGCTGCCGTTCGATTCCGTCGTCGCCGCCGCGAAGGCGCTGCACGACGCCGGATTGCTCAAGGATTGAAGGCCCCATGCGATCACTTCTGCGTTCCCCAGCCATCCGGGCGATGGCCGGACGGCTCAGCTGGGGCCTCGGCGACCAGGCCGTCTCCAGTATCACCAACTTCGTGGTCGGGCTGTTCGTGGCGCGCTCACTCGGCACGTTCGCCTTCGGCATGTTCAGCCTCGCTTGGGTGAGCTACGGCGTGGTGCTCAACCTTTCGCGCGGGCTGACGACGGATCCGCTGATGGTGCGGTTCTCCGGGGTACCGACCGAGACCTGGCGGACGGCGACCGCCAAGGCGACCGGCACGGCGCTCTCCGCGGGTGCCGTCGCCGGTGCGATCAGTGTGGTCGCCGGTCTCGTGGTGGGTGGCCCCATCGGCGGGGCGTTCGTCGCGCTCGGCGTGGTCATCCCCACCTTGCTGCTTCAGGACGCCTGGCGGTTCACGTTCTTCGCGGCGGGACACGGGAAGAAGGCGTTCGTCAACGACGTCGTCTGGGGGATCGCGCTGATCCCGGCGCTGTTCATCGCGCACAAGTGGTTCGACACGGTCGTCGCGTTCATCCTGGCGTGGGGTCTGTCCGGGGCGGTCGCCGCCGGATACGGCTGCTTGCAGTCCGGGGTCCGGCCGGATCCGCGCGGAACGCTCGAATGGCTCAAACGGCACCGCGACCTCGGTGCCCGGTACGTGGTCGAGAACGTCAGCAACGCCGGTTCGACGCAACTGCGGATGTACGGTCTCGGCGCGATCGCCGGGCTGGCGAGCGTCGGCGCGGTACGCGGCGCCGAACTGCTGCTCGGCCCGTTCTTCGCCCTTCTGATGGGACTTTCCCTGGTCACGGTGGCCGAAAGCGCGCGGGTGCTCCAACGGGCCCCGCATCGCCTTCGCCGCTTCTGCGCCGTTCTCGGCGCGGGCCAGGCGGTCGCGGCCCTGATCTGGGGTCTCGCCCTGCTTCTGGTACCCGACGACGCCGGCCGGTTCGTGCTCGGCGACGTCTGGGATCCCGCTTCGGAACTGATCCTCCCGGTGACCATCGGTATCGCCGCGGCCGGATTCAACACCGGGGCGGCCGCCGGACTGCGTGCGCTCGGCGCTGCGAAACGGAGCCTTCGCGCCCAGCTGATCAACTCCGCCGGCTATGTCGGCTTCGGGCTCATTGGCGCCTTCTTGGCCGGGGCGTCCGGATCCGCCTGGGGGGTCGCGTTGGCGATCACCAGCGGATCGGCGGTGTGGTGGCTCCAGCTGCACACCGCTCTCAAGGAACACCTGACTTCGGAGAAGGAAGAGATGAGGACGTCATGAGCACCGCTCCTCGGCTGAGCATCGGGCTCCCGGTCTACAACGGCGAGGACTACCTCGCCGAATCGCTGGACGCACTCCTCGGCCAGAGCTACGAGAACTTCGAGCTGATCATCTCGGACAACGCGTCCACGGACCGCACCGAAGAGATCAGCCGTGAGTACGCGAAGCTGGATTCCCGCGTTCGGTATGTGCGCCAGCCGGTGAACATCGGCTGCGCGCCCAACCACAACCACTGCGTCGACATCGCCCGCGGCGAGCTGTTCAAATGGGCGTCCGACGACGACCTCTACGCGCGTGACCTGCTGGAACGCTGTGTCGAGGCGCTCGACGAGCACCCTGAGTTCGTGCTCTCGCATTCGTGGACGGCGATGATCGACGAGAAGGCCGTCGTCACGCAGGCGCTGGAGTACCCGCTCAACACGGTTTCGCCGCACGCCGCGGAACGCTTCCGCAGCACGCTGTTCGCGCCCGGCGGGGACGACGACGGCGCGGTCATCCGCACCGAGGTGCTGCGCCGCGTCGCGCCGCTGGACAGCTACCACCACGCGGACCGCACGATCATCTCGGAACTGGCGCTGCACGGCCCGTTCCACCAGGTGCCGGACTGGCTGTACTTCCGCCGCGACCACCCTGGCCGCTCCGAACACGAGTACCCGACCGTGCGCAAGCGTGCCACCAACCTGGACCCGAAGCGCGCCGACAAGCTGCGTCACCCGATGATCCGGCTGCTCGGCGAGTACGTCCTCGGCTACGTCAACGCCATCCGCAACGCGCCGATCTCCGGCGCGGAGAAGCGCGAATGCTTCCGCTACCTGCGGCAATGGATGTTGAACCGGGCGGGGAACCCGGCCATGGGCCGCATGCCGGTGCAGGCCGAGGCCGAACTCGGTCCGCGCGAGGTGTCCGTGGCCTCCGTCGTCGCCGGCCAGGAGGGACGAGTCCCTTGAGCCCGCCCGTGAGAATCGGGCTGTTCGGACTCCTCGGATCAGGGAACCTCGGCAACGACGGTTCCTTCGAGGCGGTTCTCGGGTATTTGCGCACGGAGCATCCGGACGCCGCGCTCAGCGTGATGTGCGGCGGTCCGGAAATCGTCGCGTCGCGCTACGACCTCGAGACGACCGCGTTGAACTGGTACCAGGGTGAGTACCGGACGGCTTCAGGACCGGTGTCCATCGCCATGAAGGGCTTCGGCAAGCTCGTCGACATCTTCCGCACGGCGGCGTGGGTGCGACGCCAGGACCTGGTGATCGTGCCGGGGATGGGTGTCCTCGAGTCCACGCTTCCCTTGCGCCCTTGGGGTTTCCCGTACGCCTTGCTGCTGCTGTCGGCGTCCGGGCGGCTGGTCGGCACCAAGGTCGCGCTGGTGAGCGTCGGCGCCAACGTGAGCGGCCACCGGGTCACCCGGTCGATCATCGGCCGGGCCGCGCGGCTGGCGACGTTCCGGTCCTACCGGGACGAACCGTCGCGGGAAGCGATGCGCACGATGGGTGTCGACGTCACGAACGACCGCGTCTACCCCGACCTCGCCTTCGCCCTCACCGCGTCGGCGGAACCGGTGCTGCCCCGCTCCGTCGGGGTCGGGGTGATGGCCTATCACGGCGGGAACGACGACCGGGCCCGGGCCGACGAGATCTACGAGTCCTATGTGGACAAGATGACCCGGTTCGTCGCCAGGTTGATCGCCGACGGCAGGCCGGTGCGGTTGTTCATCGGCGACCGGGCCGACACGCAGGTCGTCGACGAGATCATGCGGGAACTGGAATCCCCGCTGATCACCGCCGCCGAAACGTCCACTTTGGACGATGTGCTGCGGGCGATGTCCGCGGTCGAGATCGTCGTCGCCACCCGGTACCACAACGTCCTGTGCGCGCTGAAGCTGACGAAACCGACGTTGTCCGTCGGGTACGCGCGCAAGAACGACGTCCTCATGACCACGATGGGGCTCGGTGAGTTCTGCCAGTCCGCCAAGGAGATCGACTTCGACGCGCTGGTCCGCCAGTTCGCCGAACTCGAGTCACGGGCGGGCGAACTGACCGAGATCGTCGCGAAACGAGGCGCGGAGCAGACACGGCTGCTGGAAGAGCAGTTCGCCGGACTGTCGGCCGCCCTCCTGCCGATGGGAGTCCGATGAAAGCGATCCCGGTGCCCGCCATCGCGGGCGCGTACCTCTTCGAGCCGACCCCGCACGCCGACGAACGCGGCTTCTTCAGCCGCACGTTCGACGCCGACGTCGTCCGGTCGGCCGGGATCGACCCGAACGGGTTCCTCCAGGACAGCGTTTCGCGGTCCCGCAAGGGAGTGCTGCGCGGGATGCACCTGCGCTCGGGTCTCGGCGAGGCGAAGCTGGTCCGGTGCTCGTGGGGCGCCGTCTTCGACGTCGTCGTCGACCTGCGGCCGGATTCGCCGACGTACCTCGGCAAGGAGACGTTCGAACTGTCCGGAGAGACCCAGGTCTCGCTGTACATCCCGGCGGGGTGCGCGCACGGCTTCCAGGCGCTCACCGAGTACGCCGACGTCTCCTACCGGATCGACCGCGCGCACGACCCGGCCGAGGACGTCGCGATCGCCCACGACGACCCGGAACTGGCGATCCCGTGGCCGCTTCCGGTGGCGCTGATTTCGGAGCGGGACGCCTCCGCGCTCCCGCTTTCCGCTGTCCTACAGAACACGAGGTGAGATCATGACCCGTCGTCTTCCCCGATCCATGCGGGCCAACGAACGCCTCCACGCGATGATCCCCGGCGGCGCGCACACCTACGCCAAGGGGGACGACCAGTACCCGGAGAATTTGGCGCCGGTCATCTCGCACGGGCTCGGCGCGCACGTCTGGGACGTCGACGGGAACGAATACATCGAGTACGGCTCGGGGCTGCGCGCGGTCAGCCTCGGGCACGTGCACCCGCGGGTCAGCGAAGCGGCCCACCGCGAGATCGACCGGGGCGCCAACTTCGCCCGTCCGTCCATTGTGGAGGAACGGGCGGCGACGAAGTTCCTCGAAACCGTTCCCACCGCGGAGATGGTCAAGTTCGCGAAGAACGGCTCGGACGCCACCACCGCCGCGGTCAAACTCGCCAGGGCGGCCACCGGCAGGCCGCTCGTGGCGATCTGCCGCGACCACGCGTTCTTCTCCATCGACGACTGGTTCATCGGCACCACACCGATGTCGGCGGGCGTCCCGGCCGGGATCACCGACCTGACCGTGTCGTTCCCCTACGGCGACCTCCCGGCGACCGAGCGGCTGCTGCGGGAGAACGCCGGTCAGGTCGCCTGCCTCATCCTGGAGGCGTCCACGCAGCTCGAACCGCCCGCCGGATACCTCGTCGGCCTGCGGGAACTCGCCGACCGGTACGGCTGCGTCCTGGTCTTCGACGAGATGATCACCGGTTTCCGCTGGTCGGAGGCGGGAGCGCAAGGTCTCTACGGTGTCACGCCGGACCTCTCGACGTTCGGCAAGGCACTCGGCAACGGGTTCGCCGTCTCGGCGCTCGCGGGCAAACGCGAACTGATGGAACTCGGCGGACTGCGCACCGCCGAGGAGCGCGTCTTCCTGCTGTCCACCACACACGGCGCCGAAACGCATTCGCTGGCCGCCGCCATCGCCGTCATGGAGACCTACACCGAAGAAGGCATCGCCGCGCGGCTCCACGCGCTCGGCGACCGGCTCGCCGCCGGGGTCCGCGAAGTCGCGGACTCGGCGGGGGTCGGGGAACACGTCGTCGTGCGCGGCCGGGCGAGCAACCTCGTCTTCGGCACGCTCGACGCCGAAAAGAAACCGTCGCAGGACTACCGAACGTTGTTCCTGCGGCAACTGGTCACCGGCGGGGTCCTCGGACCGTCGTTCGTGGTCAGCAGCGCGTTGTCCGAAGAAGACATCGACCGGACGGTCGAAGTGGTCTCGCAGGCCTGCCTCGTGTACCGCAAAGCGCTCGACGCGGATGATCCGGCGCCGTGGCTGGGTGGCCGTCCGGTGAAGCCGGTTTTTCGGAGAAGGGTATGAGTTCAAGGATCGCAGATCGCTCGGCCGGCTCGCGCACGCTTTGCGTGGCGCTGTCGGTGTTACTGCTCCAGGTCGCCGTTGAATCCACAGCGGGGGCAACCGAAGAGCCGGCTCGAGGGGTGTGCGGCACGACCGTCGGCGTCCCGGCCGCCCCGGAAGGCGCCCAGATCGTCGAACCGGGCACCGATCTCACCGACCGCACCCGGTTCAGCCCGCCGGGGAGCATGTTCTGGCTGGCACCGGGCACGCATACGCTGAGTTCCGACCAGTTCGGCCAGGTGATGCCCAAGGACGGCAACGTCTACCTCGGCGCGCCCGGCGCCGTGCTCGACGGACGCGGGATCAACCGCGCGGCCTTCACCACGCCGGCCAAGGACGTGGTGATCCGCGGGCTGACCATCCGCGGTTTCGTCGCCGAACGGGACCAGGGCGTGGTCAACCACGACTCCGGCGAGCGCTGGACCATCGAAGGCAACGTCATCGAGGACAACGAGGGCGCCGGGATGATGACCGGGGCCGGCCAGCGGGTGATCGGGAACTGCCTCCGTGACAACGGCCAGTACGGCATCAACGCCTACCGTTTCGGCGGCGGGCTGACCGATCTGGTGATCGAGGGCAACGAGATCACCGGGAACAACACCGGCGATTGGGAGACCAGGATCCCGGGCTGCGGTTGCAGCGGCGGCGCGAAGTTCTGGGCCGTGAACGGGGCCGACATCGTCGGCAACTGGGTCCACCACAACCACGGTGTCGGGCTCTGGGCCGACACGAACAACAACGATTTCCTCATCCAGGACAACCTGATCGAGGACAACGCGTCCGAGGGGCTGTTCTACGAGATCTCCTACAACCTGGAGCTGATCGGGAACACCTTCAACCGGAACGCGTTGGTGCAGGGCCGAAACCGGGCCGCGAAGGGCGACAACTTCCCGGTCGCGGCGGTGTACCTCAGCGAATCCGGCGGCGAACCGCGACTGCCCGCCCGGACCAGCAGGATCGACATCCGCGGCAACATGTTCTCCGACAACTGGTCGGGGATCACGCTGTGGGAGAACGCCGACCGGTTCTGCAACAGCCCGGCCAACACGTCGACACTGTCCTGTACCGCTTTGGTGTCACCGACGTCCGCCTGCTCCGATCCGGGCATCAAGACCGAACCGCTGTACGGCGACTGCCGTTGGAAGACCCAGCGCGTTTCGGTACACGAGAACACGTTCGAGTTCGATTCCTCGATGGAAGGCTGCCTCGGCCTCTGCGGGCGGATGGCCGTGCTCTCGAACTACGGGACCTTCCCGGCCTGGTCGCCGTACCGGGCCGCCGTGATCTCGGAGGCGATCACCTTCCGGCAGGACAACCGGTGGTACGACAACCAGTACTACGGGCCCTGGACGTTCGTCGCCCACGACACGTCACGAAAGCTGACCGCGGCACAATGGCAGGCCGAGCCCTACCGGCAGGACGCTTGCAGTGGCTTCGGAGAGGCGACGACCTGCTGAAGTTTCACCTGTAAGTGTCCATCTGGGACCGTCCATACTGGCCTACCGTTGCCTTTATGCCCGCGTTCCTGGTTGTTCTGATGCTGATCGCGACAGGAGTCGTCCCGGCTTCGGGGGCGGCTCCTGTCGCGGCCTGCGCCGCGGGACCGGTGAGCCCGGGAAAGCCCGCCGACGCCGTGGTCGTCTCCCCGGAAACCGATCTTTCCGCGAAGACACGCGAACTCCCGTCCGGTACGACGTTCTGGCTCACCGAGGGCAAGCACACCCTGGGCCCGGACGAATTCGGCCAGATCATCCCGAAGGACGGCAACGCCTACCTCGGCGCACCCGGCGCCGTCCTGGACGGCGGCGGCGTCAACCGCTACGCGTTCACCCAACAGGCGCGCGACGTCGCCATCCGGGGCCTCACGATCCGCGGTTTCGCGGCGCCGCGGGATCAGGGCGTGGTCAACCACGACTCCGGTGAGCGCTGGACCATCGAAGGCAACACCATCGAGGACAACCGGGGCGCCGCGATGATGGCGGGACCGGGTCAGAAGGTGCTGCGGAACTGCCTGCGGAACAACGGGCAGTACGGCATCAACGCCTACCGGGCGGGCGACGGGATCACCGGACTGCTCGTCGAGGGCAACGAGATCACCGGCAACAACACCGACGACTGGGAGACGAAGGAACCCGGCTGCGGCTGCACCGGCGGCGCGAAATTCTGGGCCGTCAACGGCGCCGACATCCGCGGCAACTGGGTCCACCACAACCACGGCGCCGGCCTGTGGGCGGACACGAACAACAACGACTTCCTCATCGAGGACAACCTGATCGAGGACAACGAGGCCGAGGCGTTGTTCTACGAGATCTCCTACAACGCCGTGGTCCGCGGGAACACCTTCCGGCGCAACACCCTCGTGCAAGGCCGCGCTTTCGTCGCACGGGGCGACAACTTCCCGGTCGGGACGATCTACATCTCCGAGTCCGGCGGAGAACCCCGCGTTCGCGCCCGGACGTCTTCGATGGAGATCGTCGACAACGTCTTCGAAGACAACTGGGCCGGAATCACCCTGTGGGAGAACGCGGACCGCTTCTGCAACAGCCCGGCGAACACGTCCTCCGGCTCGTGCACGCTTCTCGTCCCTTCGGTCTCTTCCTGCGCTGCCCCGGGGATCTCTTCGCCGCCGTTGTACGACGATTGCCGTTGGAAGACGCAACGGGTTTCCATCCACGGCAACAAGTTCTCCCACGGCTCCGCCTGCTCGGGCTTCTGCGGGCGGATGGCGCTGCTGGCGAACTACGGGACCTACCCGGACTGGTCGCCTTACCGGGGAACTTCCGTTTCGGACGCGGTGACCTTCCGGCAGGGGAATCGGTGGTACGACAACGCTTATTCCGGTGAGTGGCGGTTCGTCGTTCAGGACACTTCGCGGACCGTGGGGGTTTCGGCGTGGCAAGGGGCTCCTTACTCGCAGGATGCTTGCAGCTCCTTTGGGGATGGTGGGTGTTGAGCGAACCTTTCGTGACGCCGGGGCGAGTGGGGAAGATTTGAGACACTCAACGTCCCAATTCTTCCCCACTCGCCCGAATTTCGGCGTGAAAGGTACGTTCACGCTCCTCACCGGGGCGATCTTGTCGGTGGCGGCGGCCATGGTGATCAAGTGCACCGAGGAACCTGGACGAGCAGTCCCCTACTGACCCATGGCCCGCTGGTGCTTCGAGCGTCGGAGCTCGAAGCCGCCGGTGTGCCGAACCGGACCATTACCCGCCGATGCGCTCCTGGCGGCCCTTGGCAGCGGTTGCTGCCCGGAATAGTGCTGCTTCACAGTGGGGAGCCCACCGACGAGCAGCGCCTGCACGGAGCTCTGCTCCTTGGACGGGAAGGAGCGACCCTGACCGGACTCTGGGCGCTTCGCCGCCATGGTTTGGAACGGTTGCCCCCACCAAGCGATGTGCACATCCTGATCCCTCACGATCGCCGGACGGTCTCGACGGGATTCGTGCATGTCGAAAGGACAAGGCACCCGCCCCGCCCTCACCTCCGAGGAGACCTTCCCGTGGCTCCCGTCCCCCGAGCCGTCATCGACGCCGCCCGCAGGCTCACCGGCGAAGACGAGATCCAGGCGATGATGGCCGAGTCCGTCCAACGCCGCTTCTGCACCACCGACCTGCTCACCCGCGAGCTCGACCAAGCGGGCCGAAGCGGGACGGCCCTGCCCAGGAAGGCCCTCGTCCCGCTCCTGGCCGGAGCGAGATCCGTCGCCGAGGCCGACGCGTGGCGTCTCTGGCGAAGATCCGGTCTTCCGCCGGGTCACTGGAACGTCCCGATCTTCGACGTGAACGGCGACTACATCGCCACGCCGGACTGCTGGTGCGACGAAGTCGCCTTCGCCTGGGAGATCGATTCCTTCCGCCACCACGCGGACCTCTGCGGCCATCGCGCCACCGTCGCCCGCAACGCCCGGTACGCCGCCGCGGGGATCATCGTGTTGCAGACGCTGCCGTCCCGCCTGCGCAGCGAGCCGGACGAGGTCCAGCGCGAGTTGCGTGCCGCCTTCCGGGCCGCACAGAACCGTCCTCGGCCAGGAGTCGTGCTCAAGCCGGCCGCGTGAGCCGATCCACCGCCCACGCCACCACCGGCACCACCGCGACAGCCACCCCGAAACCGCCGAACGTGTCCGTCGGATAGTGCGCCCCCAGCGCCACCTCCGCCCACCCCATCGCGAGCCCTGAGAACGCCACCAACCCCACCAGCACCCACGCCCCGGCGACGGCTCCGAGGTCACGCACGTCGATCACGAGCAGCGCGACGACGGTCGCGACGGTGACCGCGAAGGCCGTGTGCCCGCTGGGGTAGGAGAGGAACTCGCCGTGGATCAGCCTGCCGGTCAGGGGTTTCAGGGCGGTGGTCAGCGCCACTGTCACCCCGGAGGCGGCCACCAGCAGGATCGCCGTCCGCGGCCGCCGGTGCCGCACGCACACCCAGCCGAACAGCGCGATCACCACGATCGCGCCCACCGGTTCGCCCGCGAAGTCGATGACGGTCGCCAGGTACCAGAGCGGGCCTTGGACCCGGTCGACCACCGGCAACACCAGGGCGTCGAGGCCGGCGGTGTGGGAAGTCCCGGCGTAGCGGAGGCCGAGGACGAGGGCGACGACGAAACCGAAGGCGCCCAGCGCCCAGAGCGGGATCCGCGCCCGCGGCGGGAGCGCGGGCGGACCGGTGATCACGCGTCGATCGCTGCCTGGTAGCCGCCGACGAGCCGTTCGAGGCCGATCTTCGGGGTGAACTCCTGTTCGTACACCAGCCGTGCGGCCCAGCCCATTTCCTGGTTCCGTTCGGCGTCGCCGACGATTTCCCGCAGCCGCGCCGCGAGCGAGCCGGCGTCCCCGGGTTCGTGCAGCAGGCCGGTGACCCCGTCCTCCACCAGCTCGCGGAAGGCGCCGTGGGCCGCGGCGACCGTCGGGACACCGGCGGCCATCGCCTCGACCACGACCAGGCCGAACGCCTCCAGCCATTCCGACGGGGCGATGACGGCGTTCGAGCGGACGATCAGGTCTCGACACTCCTCTTTGGACTGAAGGCCGAGGTAGCGGACGTCGTCGCGGCCGTGTGCCCAGCGCGCGACCTCGTCCTGCATCGGGCCGGTGCCGGCGATCACCAGCGGCGGCAGCGAACCGCCCGCGGCGGCGAGCTGGTCCCACGCCTTCATCAGCAGGCCGATGCCCTTTTCCTCGGTGATCCGGCCGAGGAACAGCAAGTGCTCCCCCGCACCCTTGCGCGTCTTGCCCGGATCGGTGACGTAGTTGTACTTCACCGCGAGCCGTTCGGCGGGCATCCCGGCGGCGATCAGGATCTCGCGCTGCGCCTTCGAGATGCAGAAGAACCGCGAAACCCCGGTCCACCAGCGGTTCCGGTTCAGCATCATGCTCGCCGCCATCGGCACGGTGGCCAGCGCCGAACCGCGGTAACACCCGTGCCGCACCGCGGGGATCGGCTTGCGGCCCACGCAATCGGTGCAGATGTAGCCCTCGCGGTACAGCGTGCCGGGAGGGCAGATCAGCGTGTAGTTGTGCACGGTCGCGACCGCCGGAACCCCCGCCTCAGTACAGGCGGCCAGCACCGACGGCGACAGCAGCGGGAACGTGTTGTGGATGTGGACGACGTCCGGCCGGTCGTCGGCGAGGCGCCGCGCCAGTTCCGCGCGCACGGCCCGGTTCCACGGCACCCGCAGCGGGACGACGGCCTTGCGCGGCAGAGACATCTCCGCGATGTCGTCGCTGCGCCGCTCGAACAGGCCGACCTCGTGCCCGGCCTCGGCCAGCAACGCGGTCTCCTGGTCGACGACGGTGTTCTCACCGCTCGGCTGCTCGGATCGGTAGCGATTGTGGATCACTAGGACCTTCACGCCGTCTCCTTGACGAAATCGGGTTCTTCGGCGGGCGCACGCACCAGCAGCGACGCGGCCAGGGCCAGGTGCAGCAGGTACGGCGACGCGTCGCCGAGGCCCGCCTCGGTGTAGGAGGCGGAAAGACAGTACGTGATCAGGAAGATCGCGCACGCCCTGGCCGGGGACGGCGGCCGCAGCACCGCGACCACGACCAGCACGAGCACGAACGCGGCCACGATCGCGATCCCGACGTAGCCCTGCTCGTGGTAGACGGCGAGCCAGCTGCTGTCGATCGGGAGGCCGTCGTAGGACTTGTCGGTCAGCCCGACGCCGAACAGGTACTCGAGGGTCGTGCGCGGCGCGTCGAGCAGCGCGTCCCACACCTTCGCGCGGCCGGTGAGGCTGGAGAAGTTCTCCTCGGACTGGCCACGCAGGAACCAGGCTTGCAGCAGGCCGCCCAAGGCCACCACCGCGAACAGGCCGCCGAACACGAGCCAGGTGAACACCTTGCGGGCGCGGGCGCTGGACATCCACTGCGACATCAGCGCCACCAAGGTCCCGGCCACCAGGCCGAGCATCGCGGTGCGGGTGTGGGTCAGCAGCAGGATCCCGAACGCCGGGACGATGACGGCCAGCGCGTGCTTCCGCTCCAGTTTCCCCCCGAGCCACAACAGCACCGTGAGCCCGATGACGATGGCCGCGTACTGGCCGACCTGCGGCGGGGTCAGCGGCCACAGCGTCCCGGTGAGCCGTCCGCCGTACTCGAACGGCATCGCGTTGCCCGGGCCCAGCGCGAACCCGATCACCACCGTCACCAGCACCACGGCGTAGGCGCGGATATGCGTGCGGACGAGGTCGAGACCGCCGTTCCACCAGCGGGTCAGCAGCCACAGCGTGCTCAGGAAGAGGGCGAACCGGAAGCAGCGGAACAGCGCGCCGAATCCACCTTCCAGGGTGAGGCTGGAGACCACGCTCAGCACCAGCAGCAGCGTGAGCAGGAAGAGATAGGCGCTCGGCCTGATCCGCAGCCGGGCGTTCAGGGCGAGCGCGATCACGAACGCGGCGCCCAGCGCCCCCATGGTGATCAGCTGGCTGACCGAACGCGGCAACGGGAGGACCGTCTTCGCCCCTGTCGAGCCCAGGGTGTTGATGATCAGCAGTGTCCAGGCGACGCCGACCGCCTTGGGCATGCCCGTGCGGATCGACGGTTCGGCCCGGACCGCGGATTCGAGCATGTCAGCCACCTCCCGCACGGGTGAGTTTGCTGCCCTGGTCCTGCTTGTAGGGCGCGCCCTGCCATTCGCCGAAGCCCAGCACGCGGCTCGGCTCGAACGCGACGAAGTTCCACGGCCCCGAGTAGGTGTTGTCGTAGAGCCGGTTGCCCTGGGCGAAGGTGATCGCGTGCTGGACGACCTCGCCCTTGTACGGCGACCAGTCGGGGAACGTGCCGAAGTTCGCGAGCATCGCCATCCGCGCGCAGCTCTCTTCGCAGTTGGTGACGGCCGGGTCGAGCACGAACCGGTTGTGGTGGATCTCGACGCGCTGGGTCTTCCAGCGGCAGTCGGCGTTCAGCGGCCCGCCCGCGATCCCGGGCAGCGCGCATTTCGCCTGCTCGGGCACCAGCCGTGTGCAGGAGCCGGACGACGTGTTGGCCGGGCTGTTGCAGAACCGGTCGGAGTTCTCCCACAGGGTGACGCCGTTCCAGTTGTTCTCGAACGTGTTCCCGGAGATCTCCAGTTTGTCCGTGCGCGCCTTCACCCTCGGTTCGCCGCCGGATTCGGACACGTAGATCGACGCCACCGGGAAGCTGTCGCCGCGGTCGATGTAGCGCTTGCCGTCCACCGAGTTGTTGCGGCGAATGGTGTTTCCGCTGATCACGGCGTTGTAGCTGGTCTCGTACATCAGTGCGGCGCCGTCGTTGTCCTCGATGACGTTGCCCGCGATGCGAAAGTCGTTGTTGTTCGTATCCGCCCACAGTCCGACGCCGCGGTTGTCGTGCACCCAGTTGCCGACGATGTCGGCGCCGTCGACCTCCCAGAACTTGATCCCGCCGGAGCAGCCGCAGCCGTCGATCTTGCTTTCCCAGTCGCCGGTGTTGTTGCCGGTGATCTCGTTGCCCTCGACGACGAGACCGGTGATGCCGCTGTCCTGCGCGTAGGCGTTCATCCCGTACTGCCCGTTGCGCCGCAGGCAGTTGCCCCGGACCTGCTGCCGCGCGCCCGCCATCAGCGCCGCGCCGTCGTTGTCCTGGACGGCGCTGTGCTCGATGACCCAGCCGTCGGCCGAATCGTGGTTGACCACGCCTTCGTCGTGCGGCGCGGCGAAGCCCTGCACGGTCAGATTCCGGATCTTGACGTCGGCGGCGTCACCCGCGAAGGCGTATTGGTTGATCTTCCGGCCGTCGAGGACGGCCTTCGGGCCACCCACGTAGACGTTTCCCGGCTTCGGATTGACCTGGTCGTAGCGGTCGTCGCCGAGCTTGTGCGTCCCCGGTGCCAGCCAGAACGTCGTCCCGGCCGGGCTCGACCGCGTCTTCGCCGCGAGGTCGCCCGCCACCGCCGGGTCGATCTTCACCGCCCCCGCCGGCGCTTCCGCCGGACCCTCCGGCAGCTTGTCGCACACCTGCGCGAGCGCACCGGACGGCGCCTTGGCCGGATCCGGTCCGGGCTCTTCGGCCGGGGTGGTGCAGGCGGTGAGCGTCAGCGAACCGAGCAGCACCAGAAGCGCTGCCCGGCGGAGGCGGTGCGGTCGTGCGATCACAATGGGGGATCCTCGTTACCTGGTTCGAAGGTGAGCACGCCGGCGAACGTGGCTCCGTCGGCGACTATTCCGCTCCCGAGCAGGGTCCACGACGGCTCGCGACGGCCGAACCCCGCCGAGTACCAGCCCATCGGCGGGGTGGTCTCGCCGCGATGCGCCGACCAGTCCAGTTCCGGCGGCAGCTCGAACGAAGCCGTCCGGGCCTCGCCGTCGACGGTCCAGGACAGCGTCGCGGTCGCGCCGGAAAGCGAGACCTTGACCAGCGGGCCGAAGTGGAACGCGAGACGGCAGTGCTGTGCCTCGCCACCGCGAACCTCGTCGAGGATCCGCAGTCGGGTACCTTCCAGCTCCACCGAACGCCGGTGGACGGCCGGCGCGTAGCCGTCGTGTTCCGCGCTCCAGCGCGACGGCGTGCCCGCCGCGATCACGGTGGTGACGGCGTGCTTCGTCCACAGGAACGGGCCGCCGGAAACGGACTGGTCGGCGCGGGAGAGTTCGAGCGTGTTGTGCCCCGCCGTGGACCGGAAGTACGACCGCCACTTCGGTTCGCCGTGGTAGCAGTAGGTTCCAGGGTCGGCGAGGATGTCGACGCCGTCGTGCCGGACCTCCACCGAAAGCGCGTCCGCGTGCGCGTGCGCGGCGATGGACAGGAAGCCGTGCGGCCCGCCGTCGCAGCGGCACCAGACCTTTCCGTCGCGCAGGATGGTCATCCCGGCGTCGGCGAAATCGTCCCGCCGCCGCACCGGACGCTTCGAACGGACCGGGATGTCCTTGGCCAGCGCGGAGAAGAGCGAAGTGCGGACGTCGCCGCCCGGCGTCTCCGGCCACCAGTCCAACCGTCCGAAAAGGACAGAACCGGTGTCGATGAGCGACGCCCAGCGGCTCGTCTCGTCGCCGTCGACGATCAGTCCAAAGCCGTCGTCGGCGTCACCTTGCCTCGGTGGGCGCAGCCGATTGTCCACTATGGACGCCAGCGCGTCGGTCATCCGCAGCAGTACGAGCCAGGTCGACTCCGGCACCGCGACACCGGCGGCCTTCGCCTCCAGTGCCCCGGCGAGCCCCAGCTCCAGGACGAGCCCGTGGTACTCGGTGGCGAGCTCCCGGTTGAGACCGGATTCGAAAGTGTTGTGCCGCAGCATCTTGTCCAGCGACGCCAGCGCCGTGTCCCGCCACCGGGCGGATTCGGGGAACCAGGCGAACGCGCAGGCGGCGGCGAGCTGTCCGGCGTCCTCGGCGATCACGTGGTTGTTCGCCGACGAACCCCGGCTCGGGAACGCGGCCAGCCAGCGCTGGTGGTGCCAGATCTGGTTGAGCGCCACCGGGTTGTCGTCGAACAGCGCCGGCGCCTGCGCCCAGCCGTCGAGCAGCCGCCGGACCCACACCCACGACAGCAGCCGGATGCCGAGTTCGATCCCGCTGACCCAGTGCACCCCGCGCATCGGCGGGTTGGCCGCCCACCAGGACTTCAGATGCGCGGCCACGCGTTCGGCGTACCGATCCTCGCCGGTCAGGGCGTACGCGGCGGCCAGCACGGTGAGGTGCTGGTGCCGTGACGGCTCCCAGATCTGCTTGATGTCGCCGACCGCGTCCTCGCTCCGGTACGGGATGTCGAAGGAGTACACATCGGACGGTGCGCGGCGGCCGGTCTTCGGGTCGTACGACCAGTCCGGGTCGACGAGGTCGTTCCGCTCGACACCGAAGTACTCGGCGCGCCCGTCCATCAGCCTGTCCGCCTTGACGAGCAGGTCCTTCACCGCCTCACCGGAGACGGCGGCGAGGACCTCGTCGCCGGGCACCGACGCGAATCGCCGGTCGGGCAGCCACGTCGCCCGCTCGCTCGCGACCCCGCGCCACTGGCGTTTGCGCACGACGTCGGTGACGCGGCCCGCGATCTCGGCGGGCCCCATCCGCGACAGTCTCCGCAGGTACCAGGAGGGATCCATCAGCCGAGTCCGATCCGCACCGGTGCCCCGGTTTCCAGGCTGCGGTTGACCGCGAGCGTGGCCAGCGTCGTCGCGACGAGCGAGTCGACGGACACCGGCATCGCGACGCCGGTGGTCAGCGCGTTGACGAACGCTTCGAGTTCGGCGGCCTGGCCCTTGTCGCGGCCCTTGGGGATCCGCGAACTGGCCCACTTCTTGCGGCCGAACACCGACGCGCGCGCGAAGTCGTCGAACTTCAGCACCTTGCCGTCGGTGGTGACGTCGATCGTCTCCTTGGGGAACGACGACGCTCCGCTCGTGGTGTACGCGATCGACGCGGTCGAGCCGTCCGGGTAGCGCAGCAGGATCTGCAGGTCCTGGTGGCCGGGCGTCGCGGTGGCGTACACCGAGACCGGGTCGGCGCCGAGCAGCCAGCTGACCGTATCGATGAAGTGCCCGCCCTCGCCGGCGAACCGCGAGCCCTCGCTGTCGGCCTGGTTGTACCAGCTGTTCGCGTCGAGCTGCCCGGCGTTGACCAGGTACCGCACGGAAGCCGGGCCGATCCGCGGCCCGAAGTGGAGCACCGACTCGTTCAGCAGCGGGGCGAACCGGCGGTTGAAGCCGACCTGCAGCCGGTCGTTGCCGGATTCCTCGATCGCACCGAGCACGATCTCGAGTTCCTTTTCGGACAGGGCGAGCGGCTTCTCGACGAAGACGGCCTTGCCCGCGAGCAGCGCGCGCCGGGTCAGCTCGGCGTGCGAGCTGTGCCGGGTCACGACGAACACGGCGTCGATCGAGGAGTCTTCGAGCATCGTGTCGAGATCCGTGGTGGCGCGGCCGAACCCGAACTTGCGCTTGGCGTTCGCGCCCGAAAGCGCCGAGGTGGTGACGACCTCGGCGAGGTCGACGTGCTCCATCTCCGCGAGATGCGGCAGGAGCATGGAGGACGCGTAGTTGCCCGCGCCGATGAACCCGATCCGCACGCCGCCCGGCTTCGGCGCCGCGCGCACCGCCGACGGCTTCGGCACGGAAACCGCCGTGACGGCCTGCTCGGCCGGACCCGCCGGGCGCTTGTCGTACTCGAACAGCACGGCGACGGCCTTGAGCTCGCCCTCGTTCAGTTTCCGGTACGTCTCGACAGCGTCGGAGAAGTCCGAGACGTACGAGATCAGCGGCTCGACGTCGAGACGGCCGCGGCCCATCAGGTCGACGACGCATTCCAGGTTGCGGCGCTCGGTCCAGCGGACCTGGCCGATCGGGTAGTCACGGCCCTCGAGTTCGTACTCCGGGTCGTAGCGGCCAGGGCCGTACGAGCGGGAGAAGCGGACGTCGAGTTCCTTCTCGTAGTAGGCGTTCCACGGCAGGTTCAGCGAGCACTTGCCGATGTCGATCACCCGGCCGCGGTCGCGGCTCAGCTTCGCGGCCAGCTCCACCGGCTCGTTCGTGCTGCCGCCCGCGGCGAGGTACACCTGGTCGACGCCGTGCCCGGAGCTGAGCTCCGCGACCGCGGTGTCGATGACGCCGGAGCCCGGGTCGCCGCATTTGAGCGCGCCGAGCTGTTCGGCGATCGCGCACCGCGCCGGATCCGGGTCGACACCGACCACACGGACCCCGGAGGCGACCAGCAGCTGCACGACCAGCTGGCCGATCAGGCCGAGGCCGATGACCAGCGCGATGTCGCCGATCTGCGGTTCACCCTGGCGGACGCCCTGCATCGCGATCGCGCCGACCGTGCCGAACGCGGCGTGCCGCGGGTCGACGCCGTCCGGCACCTTGGAGTAGAGGTTCTTGGGCACCCAGTTCAGTTCCGCGTGCAGCGCGTGCTCGTTCCCGGCGCACGCCACGAGATCCCCGACGGCGACGTCGTCGATGCCAGGGCCGACCTCCTCGACCACGCCGCACAGCGAGTACCCGAGCGGCGTGTACGAGTCGAGCTTGTTCATCGCCTTGCGGTAGGTCGCGCTCAGCCCGTTCGTCGCGACGCTCTGCATCACCTTCGCGACCTGATCCGGCCGCGCCTTCGCCTTGCCCACCAGGGAAAGGCTCGCCTCGGACACCTTCATCATCTCGGTGCCGGTGGAGATCAGCGAATAGGCGGTGCGGACCAGCACACCCCCCGGTTTGCACGCGGGCACTTCGACGTCGAGGAGCGCGAGCTCCCCGCTCTTGTAGTTCTGCACTACCTGCTTCACGTCGCTCCTAGTGATGGATAAGGCAAGTGGTGTGGCGGCTGCGGTACCGCGTCGGTACAGGTGTTCGTGAGTGGCGTTTCGGGAGCAAGGCAAAGGTGTCGGGTGTTGTGAAGGGGACTTTCGCCGCGTCGGATGCGGGGAGAGTCCTCTTCACCCCTGCTCCTGGCGCTGCCGGCCCACTGTGCCCCTGCACGAGACCCAGCGACGGTGTCGCGGAAGCCACAATAGGGGCCCCACACGTCCCCAAACTGGGGTTAGCGACTCGCCGTGGCCCAAAAAACCCACACAAGAACCCCCCGCCCCGGCGGGAA
>NZ_JBIUAQ010000005.1:232345-300836 GCF_044547565.1 Amycolatopsis sp. NPDC052450
TTTGGGCGTTGTGTTCTCGCCTAGCCCCCCCGTACCCCCCCCCGGGGGCGTTCCCCCCTCCCCCCCGGACCCTACACCCCCGCCCCCGACGGCCACCCCCGCGACTCGCCTTGGCCATAAATCGCCACTCATGACCCACCGGACCGGGCGGAAACGGCACCGCGATACCAGTACTCGAGGGTCAAGATGTGCCAGAGGTGTTTGGACCGGTCCTGCTGCCCGGACGCGTCTTCGTCGACGAGCCGTTGCAGGGCCTCACGTTGGAGGAACCCGGCCTTCACCAATTCGCCTTCGTTCGTCACCTCGCGCACCAGTGGCGCGAGGTCGCGGCTCATCCAAGCCCGCAGTGGTGCGCTGAACAGGCCCTTCGGCCGGTGCACGATCTCGGCGGGGAGGATCGAGAGCGCCGCTTCCTTCAGCGCCATCTTCCCTTGCCGCTTCACGATCTTCTTGTCGCCGGGGATCCGGAACGCGGCCTTCACGACCTCGATGTCGACGAACGGCGTCCGCACCTCGGTGGACGCGGCCATACTGGACCGGTCGGTGTAGGCGAGGTTGAGCCCTGGCAGGAACAGCCGGGAATCGGCGAGGCACATGCGGTTCACGAAGTCGGTCAGCGTGTTGTCGTGATAGGTGTCCGCGTGTTCGGTGATCACGTCGTCCACCGCGCCCGCGAGGTCCGGGTTCAGCAGCGCGACGAGCTCGGCCTGGTCGTACATCGTGTAGCTGCGCCGGAACGCGGTCTCCTCCGGCAGTTCCGCGAACGAGAGGAATCGTTTGGCGAACCGTACCGAACGGAATCCGCGCTTCGACGTCGCCACCGGCAGTCTGTCCACAAGGGACTCCACCGGACGCCGCACGAGACCGGGTACCCGTTGGTACTGAACGGCGATCTTGTTCGCGAGATGCTTGCGGTATCCGGCGAACAGCTCGTCGGCACCCATGCCGGACAGCATCACCTTGACGCCGGCCTCGCGGGCGGCCGTGCAGATCAGGTAGCTGTTGATCGCCGCCGGATCGCCGATCGGCTCGTCGAGGTGGTACGTCATCCGCGGCAGCAGATCGAGCACCTGCGGCGCGATCTCGATCTCGTGCAGGTCGACGCCGAACTTCGCGGCGACCTTCTTCGCGTACATCAGGTCGTCCGGCATCGCTTCGAACTTCGCGTCCTCGGCCCGGAAACCGATGGTGTACGCGGAGATCCCCGGCTGCTCACGGGCGGCGATCGCGGTCAGGTAGCTGGAGTCGAGGCCGCCGGAGAGGAACGTCGCGACCGGCACGTCGGCCATCAGGTGCTTGCGCGTGGAGTCCTCGATGACGGCGTTGAGGTCGAACTCGCCCTCGTACGCGGCGCCTTCCTCGGCGACCTGGCGCAGCGACCAGAACGTGCCGCGCTCGACATCGCCGTTCGGCCGGAACCGCGCCCAGCTGCCCGGCGGCAGCTTCTCGGCCTCGCGGAACGCGCAGCGGCCGTCCGGAACCCAGTAGTAGAGCAGGGAGGCGACGAGCGCGGTGTCGTCGACGGTCAGGGAACCGCCGAGTTCGGCGGCCAGCGCCTTCAGCTCCGAGGCGAACGTGACCCCCTTGCCGCGGCGCACCAGGAACAGCGGTTTGATGCCCAGCTGGTCCCGCACCAGGGTCAAGGCGCCGCTGCGCTCGTCGAAGACACCGAACGCGAACATGCCGCGAAGCCGGTGCAAGCCGTCGGTGCCCCACTTGCGCCACGCCTCCAGCAGGACCTCGGTGTCGGACGTCCCCCGGAACCGCACCCCGGCGGCTTCGAGTTCCTTCCGCAGCTCCGGCGCGTTGTACAGCTCGCCGTTGTAGGTCAGCGCGAGCCCGTCCTTGACCATCGGCTGCGCGCCGGTCTCGGTCAGGTCGACGATCGACAGCCTTCGGTGTCCTAAGTGGACTTCCCCGTGGTCGTACCGGCCGGAGCCGTCCGGCCCGCGATGGGCGAGGGTCTTGGTGAGCCGATCGGTGAGCGGGCCCCCGTCCGGCCAGAAGTAGGCCCCTGCGATGCCGCACATCTGCTTTCGCTCCCTAAAGCGCTTCGGCGTTGTCCGGTGAAACCGGCGCGAATCGTTTGGTCGGCTGATCGGCGTTGCCGAGTTCCTTGGCACGTTTGTACGGCGTCGGATGCCCGTTCTTCTTCGGGAACATCTCCAGCGGCTTCGGCATGGGCCGGGCGGCCCGGCCGCGTAACGCCGTGTGCAGGCCGTCCCACAGCGTCCCGTCGGTGTGGTCGCGCGGATCCGGGTCCACCACGACGACCCCGATGATCGGGATGTGCCGGTCGGCCAGCTGGCGGGCGACGGTGTGCAGCCATTCGGTGTTCGCGTGCCCGGTGCGGACGACGAGGATCGTCTCCTCACCGAGGACTTCGAGGTCGGTCCACGACGTCCCCGGCTCGACCGAACCGACGCCGATCCGGCGTTCCCCGGGAGCCAACGGCGTGTCTCCGCGCTCCAGCACCTGGATCGGGCCTTGGCCTGCCAGCTCCCGGAGGTTCGTCTTCGGCAGGTCGTCGACGAGCGACGCGGTCCCCTTCTCCGCCAGCTCGCGCGCCATGTCGACGGCGAGCGCGGCGGTGATCTGCCGGGCACCGAGGTCGAGCAAGGACACCGAACCGCCCTCCTGCCGGACGGCGCGGACCAGCGTCGCCGCGACCCGCTGCCGCCTGGTCACCGCTCGCGAGCGGCGCAGGAAACGCGGTGGCTCGGGCAGTTGCGCGATCACGGAAGCGCCGAGGTGCTGTGAGATCTCGCGGCGCAGCACCGGCCGGTCCTTCACCACACTCGTGACGGCAGCGAGCCCCAGCCCGGCGAGCAGTCCCAGCGCGAAGCCGATCCCGGCGTCGGTGGCGAGCGTCCTGAGGAAGGACTGCGGCAGGATCCGCGGCGCGTCGACGATCTGCGTCCCGGCGGCGACCTTCGGCGTGCCGATGCCCGCCTCCTGCGCGCGGCCGTCGTAGTCGGAGATCTTGGACGTCAGCTCCGCGCGGCGCGAGTACAGCCGCTCCAGCTGAGCGGGGTTGGCGTTGCGGTTCTTGGCCTCCTCGGCCACGATCGCCGACTCGATGGAGCCGAGTTCGTTCTGTGCCTGGTTGCGCTGGTCGAGCAGGGCCTTCTGCTCGGCAGCCGCGGCCGCCTGGTTGCGCGAGATGTACTCGGTGATGAAGGAGTCGGAGATCGCCTGCGCGCGAGCCACTGCCTCTTCGTTGGTCTTGCCTTTGACCGTCAGCTGGAGGACGTTGTTCGTCAGGCCCAGCCCCTCGTAGTCCTTGAGGAACTCTTCCGGCGCCTGGGTGCTGTTCAACTTCTTGAGCGCCTCGGTGGCGGTCTTCGTCGTCTGGAGCACGGCGACGTCGGTCCGCATCAACGTTCCGCTGTCGGTCGGCGAGTCGTCGGGGTGGACGACCAGGATCTGCGCGACGGCGGTGGGCGGCGACGGCAGGAACACCGCGACCAGCCCGCCGACGATGAGGCCGAGCAGGGCCATGGACGTCCACAGGCGGCGCCGTCTCCGCACCGAGACGACCAGCCGCTGCAGATCGATGAGCGGTTCGGACTTCGCTTTTTCGGCGCTGGTCACGCGGTACCTGCCAGTGCTTCGTGGTCGGCGGGGGTGGACGCGCCGGGCCGGGTTCGGGTCGGGGAGACGGGGCGGAGCAGCACGGTGCCCACGACGGTGAGCCCGGCGTCGGCGACGGCTTCGCCGATCCCGACCAGCTCCCACGCGGACCGGGAGCCGAGGCTCGTCACGACGAGGACGCCCTCGGCGTCGGCGTCTTCGACGACGGGCCGCGCCGGGGACACCGTCACCGTCGCGAACCACCGGCCGGCGAGGCGGGCGATCCGCTCGGCGGCCGCCTGCCCGGCGTGGTCACCGTCCACGGCGAGGACGAGCAGCCGCCGGTGCGGGAGCCGCGAAACCAGGCGCCGGTACTGGATGTCGGCGTCGATCTCGTCGGCGAAGACGTCGACCCGCGGGATGTTCCACGGCCGGTCGTCACGAAGGATCTTGGCCCGCAGGGTGGTTCCGGCCGGGCGCCGGTCCACGGCGTCGAAGGTGGCCAGCACCGGGCCGCCGACCGCCGCGGCGATCTCCTCGTCGTCGCGCAGCCGCCGGTCGGTGCGGGCGGTGAACAGATGCCCGAACAGGCCGATCAGGAAGAACAACGCCGCGCCGCCGAGGGCGAGCTGCGGCAAGGTGGGCGCGGCCGCCGCGGACGGCAGTTCGGCCGAACCCAGCACGACCATGTTGCCGAGACCGCTCGCCGTGTCGGCCGCGTTCAAGGTGGACATCGCCGACTCGATCGTCGAGCGCAGCCCCTGCAGTTCGGTGCGGAGCTGGACGCTCTCCACGGTCGTCTTGCCGTCGTTGACCTTCGCCGAAAGTTCACTGATCCGCTGGTTGGTCTGCGCGACCTGCTGCCGCAGCGTCTCGCGGCGCTCCTGCGCCAGCTGCACGGCGGCGTCGCCGGAACCGGCGATGATCTGCGTGGAGTACTTCACGAACTCCTGGGCGAGCTGGTCCGCGAGCCGCTGCGTCTGTTCGGCGGTGTCACCGGTGGCCTCGATGGTGATGACATTGCCCTGCGCGACCGACGTGGTCACCTTGTCCCGCAGGTCGGCGCCGGTCTCGCCGTCCCCGAGTCCGGCGGCGGCCCGGTCGAGCACGACCGAACTGGTCGCCACCTCGGCCTGGGTGAGCAGTTCGTCCGCCTCACGCGGGCCCTGCAGCAGCACGCTGGAGGTGGTCCGGTAGCCGGGGGAAAGGATCACCGACGATCCCGCGCCGACCAAGGCGCCGAGGAGGGCGAGGACCACCAGGGTCCGCCACCTCCCGCGCAGAACCTGTCCGATCATGGACAGGCGCACCGTGTCGTCACTCAAAGCCGGGATCTCCCATCGGCGCGGTTGGGTGTGGCATGAATCCCGTCGGACCGACCACGGCGTTGGTTACAGGATTGCCCCAGTCTTGTTCAAAACGCGACCGGGAAGCCGATCAACGGATCGCGGCCTCGTAGGCCGAGAGCAGGGCTTTCTGCGAGTTCTCCCAAGAGAGCGGACCGGCGACGCGCGCCCGCCCCAGCTCACCCATCGTGGTCCGCTGCTCCGGCGAGTCGAGCAGATGCGCGATCAGCTTCGCGAACTCCGGCTCGTCGTTCGCCGGCGCGTACAGCGCGGCCTCCCCGGCCGAAACCCGGGCCTCCCGGAGCTCGAACGAGACGATCGGGCGGCTCATCGCCATGTACTCCATGATCTTGTTCATGGTCGACACGTCGTTGAGCGGATTCAGGGGGTCCGGCGAAAGACAGACGTCGGCCGCGGACAGATAGCGCAGCAGGTCTTCATCGGAAATCCGGCCGGTGAACTCGACCTGATCGTCGAGCTTCAGCTCCTTCGACAACGCCACCATGGCGTCGAAGGCGTCACCGGAACCGATGAACACGGCGTGCCAGTCGGCGCGGCCGACGACGTCACGTAGCGACGCGAGCGCTCGCAAGGCGTAATCGACGCCGTCCTGCGGGCCCATCACGCCGAGGTACGCGAGCAGATGCGGCTTGCCCTTCTTCAACTCGGGCTCGACCGGGACCATGTGGAACCGCTCGACCACCGGCGCGCTTCGCACGACGAAGACGTCTTCCGGCGACTTGCCGCCGCGCTTCACGGCGACGTCCTTGTAGCTCTCGTTGGTCGCGATGACGACGTCGGCCGTCTTGTAGGTGCGGCGCTCCAGCGCGCAGACCGCGCGGTACAGGAAGTCCTCACCGCGGTCGAACCGCGAAAGGTACAGCTCGGGACACAGGTCGTGCTGGTCGAAGATGAACTTCGCGCCCTGGCGCTTGAGGTACAGCGCGACCAGGAACAGCAGGTCCGGCGGGTTGCAGGCATGCACGACGTCCACCCGGCCGACCTTGCGGGCGAGCCGGAGCGTGTGCCACAGCGCGGAGCCGTACTCCTGGACGTACCCGGCCGGGCCACCGGTGGCGGCCTTCAGCGGGTACCTCAGGATGTGGACGCCGTCGATGGTGACTTCGGCTTCGGTGTCCCGCTTCGTCCCTTGTGGACAGATGACGTGGACTTCCCAGCCGGCGTCCCGGAGTGTCTGGCACTCCTGCCAGACGCGGCGATCGAAGGGGACGGAAAGGTTCTCGACGAGGATGAGAGCTTTACCAGGCAAGGCCGACATATCCCTCTTCAGTCCGGCGCCGGTCGGCGTCGGGTACGCGGACGAGATCGACGATGGTGTGGCCGCCGCCCGCCGGGAGCGCCGCGAGGACCTCCGGATCGGTGCAGCCGATGAGGCAGACCTCGGCGTGGTCGACGACCTCGCCGATGGAACCGGCCAGCAGCTGGCCGAGATGCGGCAGCCTGCCCTCGATGTACTCGCGGTTCGCGCCCATCAGCCGCGAAAGGCTGACGTTGGCGTCGTAGATGCGGAGGTCGTACCCCTTGCCGAGCAGCCGCTCCGCCAGCTCGACGAGCGGGCTCTCGCGGAGGTCGTCGGTGCCGGGTTTGAAGGACAGGCCGAACAGCCCGACCTTGCGTTTGCCGGTGCGCGCGACCAGGTCGAAGGCGCGCTGGAGGTGTTCGTCGTTCGAGGGCAGCACGTGCGACAGGATCGGGACGGCGACGTCCGCGCGGTGCGCGGCGTGGACCAGGCCACGCAGATCCTTGGGGAGGCACGAGCCGCCGAAAGCGAACCCGGGGCGGAGGTAGGCGGGGCTGATGTTGAGCTTGCGGTCGGCGAGGAAGACGTCCATCACCTGATGCGAGTCGAGCCCCAGCGCACGGCAGATGGAGCCGAGCTCATTGGCGAAACCGATCTTGAGTCCGTGGAAGGAGTTGTCGGCGTACTTCGTCATCTCGGCCACCGGGATCGCGACGCGGAAGACCTCGCCGGGAAGCCCTTCGTACAGCGCCGCGACGACGTCGCCACTGGCCGCGTCGAGCTCGCCGATGACGGTCTTGGGCGGGTCGAAGAAGTCCTTGACGCTGCTTCCCTCGCGCAGGAACTCGGGGTTCACCGCGACCCCGAAATCGACGCCGGCGGTGAGACCGGACGACTTTTCGAGGATGGGGACGAGCAGGTCCAGACAGGTGCCCGGGAGCATGGTGCTGCGGAAGACGACGGTGTGCCGTTGTGTTTTGGTCTTGAGCGCTTCGCCGATTTCCTCGGCGACACGCTCCAGGAAAGCCGTCGAGAGACTGCCGTTGGGAGCCGAGGGGGTACCGACGCAGATGAGGGAGACTTCGCTGTCCGCGATCGCCTGTCTTACGTCGGTGGTCGCTCTCAGCTTGCCTTGGGCGACCACCTCCGCGGTCAGTTCCCCGATCCGCTCCTCGACCACCGGCGCCTTGCCGCTGGAGACGAGGTCGATCTTCACCGGGTTCACGTCCACCCCGACGACGTCGTGCCCGCGCCCGGCGAGGCACGCCGCCGACACGCAACCGACGTAACCGAGCCCGAAGACACTGATCTTCATGACGAATTCCTCCAGCCGCATTCCGCTGCCCGTTGGTCGGCAGGAGGACCGGGTTCGTTACCGGTGGCATGAGTTCGCCTGCTTTTGGCGGAATGCCTGTGCGGCAAGGGAATTACTCATCGCTCGAAGGGTGCGAAACGCTACAGGGAGCGCGTAAGGGTTTCGTCTCGATCTCCTGTACACGCCCGGGACGCCCTCGCGGTTGCCTTTCGGTAACGCCGGAATGTTCCGTGCTGGTCAATCGGACGACGCGGCTTTTAGGTTCGTTCCGTCAACGACGAGCACTTGGGGGAACATCGATGCGCAGAACCCTGTCACGGTCCGTCCGCGCTGTCAGCGCGCTGACCTTGGCCTTCACCGTCACCGGAGCGATGGCCGCGGTACCCGCGTACGCCGATCCCGGCCCGAACCTCAAGATCACGGCGGCCGTGCCGGAAGGGCGCTGGCTCCGCGGCGACCACATCCCGATCGACCTCAAGATCACCAACATCGGCGATGCCAAGGCGACCGAGGTCAGAGCCACGGGAAGCACCTATTCCGGCCCCTACTACGGCTTCGACCCGAACACGTGGGGCGACCTGGACACGAACGGCCCCGGAACCTCCTTCGAGGCGGGCGAGAGCCGGACCTATCGCGTGACCGGTTACATCTGGGGCGCCGAGGCGGGCAACCCCGTGGTGAGGATCGACTTGAGCGCCCCGGCCGACACCGACTACTCGGACAACAGAGCCGACGTCCCGGTGAACCCGATTCCGCCCGAGACCACCGAACGCGTCGCGGGTCAGGTCTACGGAGACAAGAACCGCGACGGCGTGCTTTCCCCCGGCGAGGAACTGGCCGGGCTCACGGCACTGGTGGGCGGCCCAGGGCTGTCGCAGCCGCTGTCGGTGGTCACCGACGCCGCGGGACGATTCTCCTTCGACGCGGTCCCGGTCGGCGTCACTCGGGTGCTGTATTTCCGGAACGACCCTGACGGCTGGCTGTTCCCGGAGGGCGATCTGATGCGCCTGGACGGCAGCGGCAAGTACCAGAACCTGAGCGTCCAAGGCAGGCAGCCGCTGGAAAAGGACCTTCAGGCGAAGATCGAATTCGACAAGGCGCGCTACGCGCCCGGAGAGACGGCCAAGGCGACGGTCACTCTCACGAACAGTGGCGCGTCCCCGCTTTCCGGGCTCTACGCGACGTGCAGAGACCCGCAAGGCACTGATATCGACCTGAAGATCCCGCAGGAGCAGTGGGGCGCCTTCGGTCCCGCACAGGCGGGCACGCTGGCCGCGGGAGAGCGACTGACCCTCACCCTGACCGGCCAGGTGCCCGAGAAGGCGCAATACTTCGGCAAGACCATCCTCGACTGCAACTTCAACGGCAAGACCTACCTGCGCGGCCCGTGGGTGTCCGCCGAAGCCACGGTACCCGGCAAGCGTGCCGATTCCCGAGGGCTGGCCTGGGTCGACAAGAACCGCAACTACCAGCCGGACGACGGTGAAGGCCTGCCGAACACCACCGTCACTTTGTCCACAAAGGACAACAAGCTGGTTTCGCTCGCCAAGACCGACGCCAAGGGATTCGTGACCTTCCCCAATGTCGCCGCCGGCGAATACGAGTTCCGTGTCGTCGGCCCATGGAAGGCGGTCGACGACTCGACCGTCCACCACGTCGCCCCGCCGTACGGCTGGGAGTGGTGGGTGCAGCTGGAACCGCGCTGACGCCCGGGATACCGGGGTTGCCCGTGAAGGACTCCTTGAGGGACCCAGGGTCTCTCAAGGAGTCCTTCACGGACCTGGAACACCTTCAGCCCTGGACGAACTTCGCCGCCAGCCCCTCCCCCACGGAGGTCGCCTTCCCGTGGTCCTCGGTCGGCGACACCTTCGAGTTCTTGAAGCAGATGTACGTGACGCCCGAGTCGACGCCGCCGTTCTTCGGGTCCGGGTTGATGCCCAAGGCTTTCGCGGTCGCGTAGGACGCTTCGCCGATGATGTCCTTCGGGCCCGTGTCACCGATGACGGTGTAGAGCACCTTGTTGTTGTAGATCACCGCGCACGAGCCGGCGCCCTTGAGGCCGGACTTCTCGAAGTTCCACGTGCCGCTGATGCTCGGCACGACGATGTAGGGCGTCTGGTCGGCGATCAGCGCCTTGCCGTCGGAGCGCGGGTACGCGGTGCCGTCCTGGAACCACGGGTCGGTGGTCTTGTTGCACCGCGCGGTCGGCTGCCCGTCGCAGTCGACGTCCATGTCGGCCTTCCAGAACACGGCGCCGCCCGCGTCGCAGACGGCGATGGTGCGGCCGGTCTCGTCGTCGGTCTTGTACTTGCCGTTCGAGATCTGTTTGCAGGCGGTGGTCTTCGCCAGCAACTGCTGAGCGGTCGGCGCCGCCTGTACCGAGGGGGCGGCCACGGCCGTCGCCGCGGGGGCCAGCCCCGCGGCCGCCACCATGGCCGAGAACAGCAGTAGTTTCCGCATACCGAGCACCCCTTAGTTAATAAGACTTCTTTACCGAGGATGCTCAGGATGCCGCCGTGCGCGATTCGGCTCAAGGGGCAGCGGGGTGTTGTTTTCCTGCTATGCAACGAAAAACGGTCAAAAGCGGGCAAGCCTGGCGACCCGCGCGATGACTCGTCCCGCTCGGCGGTACAGGCCGTCTCGTTCAGCGAGCACGCTGTCGAGCCACTCCTGGTCGACGTCGTGCCGCACCTCGACCCGCGGCCGCAGCCAGCCGTCGCGCGACGCCGCGCCGCCTTCGGTCGTGTAGACCCTCGTCGCGCCGGAACGCCGGAGCCTGCTGAGCACTCGCCGGTCGTAGGCGCCGAACGGCGGCGCGTACGCGCGTACGGGTTCCCCGCTCAGATCGGCGAGCAGCTTCGGCGCGGTTTCGAGTTCGCGCCGGGCGTGCCTGCCGTCGAGCCGCCGCCAGTCGCGATGTTCCCAGCCGTGCGAGCCGATCGACATCCCCGCGTCGACCAGTTTGCGAAGTCCGTCGGCGTCGAGGAAGCCCCGCTGACCGATACGGCCGGCCAGCGGGAAGAACTCCGCCGTGAGATCGCGCTCCACCAGCCTGGGGAGCGCGATCTCGACGTCGGAGGAGTTGCCGTCGTCGAAGGTGAGCCCGACGTCTTCCCGTCCGGCCACCGTGTCGAGCACTCGCTCGAACTGCTCGACGGTCACCCATGTTTCGTTTTCGCCCGGATCCAGCGCGCGCACGGGCCTGCCCACGCCGCCTATCGCCAGGATCACCATCCGCGCCTCATTCGGGACCGAGTGTGTTTCCCGATTAATCGAGTTGGCGAACGGAGTAGTTACATGATCCCGCAAGGTCTCCACGAACGGATTACTTGCGGATCTCCAGGGTGCAGCACTTCGGGCCGCCGCCCGCCTTCCGGAGCTCGGAGATGTCCAGGAAGACGACCTCGTAGCCGCGTTCGGTCAGCCGCGCAGCCAATCCGGTCGCCTCGACCGGCAGGACGACGTTGCGGCCGTCGGACACCCCGTTGAGGCCGAAGCACTCCGCGTCGGCCCGGTCCGCGATTACCGCGTCGGGGAACATCCGCTCCAGCACCTTCCGCGATCCGGCCGAGAACGCTTCCGGGAAGTAGGCGATCTGGGCGGCCGTGGTGTCGGTGGCCTCGGCGAGCACGAACAGCGCGGTGTCGAGGTGGTAGTAGCTCGGGTCGATCAGCCGCAGCGAGACGACCGGGACACCGAGGACCTCCTGCGCTTCGGCGTGCGCGGCCGGGTCGGTCCGGAAACCGGTGCCGGCCAGCAGGATCTTGCCGGTCCAGGCGAAGTCGCCTTCGGCCTCGTTGATCTTCTCGGGCATGGTGATGTCGCGGTAGCCGTGCTCGACGAACCAGCGGCGGAAGTGCTCGGCCTCGGCGGTGCGCTGCGGGGCGCGGAACCGCGAGCCGAGGACACGGCCGTCGACGACGGTGCCGGAGTTCGCGGCGAACACCATGTCGGGCAGGCCGGGCTGGGCGTCGATCTCCTCGACGGTGTGGCCGAGGCGTCGGTAGGTGTCACGGAGTTCGGTCCATTGCGCCATCGCGGTGTCGACGCTGACCGGGATGGATGGGTCCATCCAGGGGTTGATGACGTAATCCACCGCGAAGTACCGCGGCGGGCACATGAGGTAGCGGCGCGTCGTGGGTACACGGGGCTGCTGCTCCAGTTCCGGCATACCCGAAGGGTAAGGCTCACCTAATTCCGCAATCAATCGCTGTTCGCTGCGCGTATACCTGCTAAACATTGCGTGTGAACACCATCGACCAGCGAATCGTTTCATGCCTGATGGCCAACGCGAGGTCCAGCTACGCCGACATCGGCAAAGTCGTCGGTCTGTCCGCGCCCGCGGTGAAGCGACGGGTCGACAGACTGCTCGAAACCGGGGTCCTGCGCGGCTTCACCGCGGTCGTGGATCCCGAGGCGCTGGGCTGGGGCACCGAGGCTTTCGTCGAGATGACCTGCAACGGCAACATCACCCCGGCCCGGATCCGTGCCCGGCTGGAGCCGTTGCCGGAGGTCGTCGCGGCGTACACGGTGTCGGGCGCGGCCGACGCGATCGTCCACCTGCGCGCGTCGGACATCCACCATCTGGAGACCGCGCTGGAACGGCTGCGCGGGCTGGAGATCGTCGACCGCACGGTCTCCACCGTCGTCCTCTCCCGGTTATTGGAACGCCCGCCGACCCCCGAGGCGTGACACCCTCGGTCCCGTGACCGATCAGATCCGTTCCAGCCACGACGGCGGCGTCGCCATGCTCACCATCGACGCGCCCGCGACCCGCAACGCCCTGACCCTCGACCTGTCCGCGCAGCTGGCCGAGGCCGTTTCGCGCGCCGAAGCCGACGAAAGCGTCCACGCTTTGGTCGTCACCGGCGCGCCACCGGCCTTCTGCGCGGGCGCCGACCTGGACACGCTCGCCGACGCCCGGGAGGACGGACTCCGCGCGATCTACGACGGATTCCTCTCGGTCGCGCGGTGTTCTTTGCCGACGATCGCCGCGGTCGGCGGTGCCGCCGTGGGCGCCGGACTGAACCTCGCGCTCGCCGCGGACGTCCGCATCGTGGGACCGAAGGCGAAGTTCGTGGCCAGATTTCTCGATCTCGGCATTCATCCCGGCGGCGGGATGACGTGGATGATCCAGCGGCTCGTCGGCCCGCAGAAGGCCGCGGCGATGACACTCTTCGGTGAGGTCGTCGGCGCCGAAGCCGCTGTCGAATCCGGGCTCGCGCTAAAGCTTGTCGACGGCGATCTCGTCGAGGCCGCCCGTGAACTGGCGAAACCCGCCGTCGATGCTCCGCGCGACGTCCTTCTGGCGACGAAGCGCACGCTTCGGCACACCGCTTCACTGACCGACCATTCGGCCGCCGTCGACGCCGAGATCGAGCCGCAGCTGGCGTCACTCACCGCGCCCGCGTTCACCGAACGACTGACCAGGTTGCGAGCGGCACTGTCCGGCCACTGACCGGTCCCCGACCGGACTTCACTACGCTTGAAGGAGATACGGCTCACAATCGAGGCGTACAACTAACCGTTACCATCGGTAACAGATAAACCGGGAAACCCCCGCTCAGCGACGAGCTCAGGACACTCGAGAAGTAGGTCCAGGCCTTTTTTAGGGCAACCTGGGAAGTGTGCCGAGGACTAACCTCGGGACATGGCACCTGTGACCTGGCCGACATCGCCGGGCGAGGCACCGGATCTCCGGCACGGCCGGGGACGACGCACGTCGGGAGAGAGGGAATCCCTGACCTATGAGCACGAGTGCGAACGGCAACGGCTCCTTGTCGGCCGTCAGGCCCACCGAGGTCGCCAAACTGGACCGGGTGGTCATCCGGTTCGCCGGCGACTCCGGTGACGGCATGCAGCTGACGGGCGACAGGTTCACCTCGGAAGCGGCCGCGTTCGGCAACGACCTGTCGACCATGCCGAACTTCCCCGCGGAGATCCGCGCGCCCCAGGGCACCATCCCGGGCGTCTCGAGCTTCCAGGTGCACTTCGCCGACTACGACATCCTGACGCCGGGAGACCGGCCGGACGTCCTGGTCGCCATGAACCCCGCCGCGCTGAAGGCGAACATCGCCGACGTCCCGTCTGGCGGGACGATCATCCTCAACACCGACGAGTTCACGAAGCGGAACCTGGTCAAGGTCGGTTACGACAACGACCCGCTCGACGACGACACCCTTTCGGCCTATCAAGTCCACCGGGTGGCCATGTCGACGTTGACCAGGGGCGCGCTCGAAGAGACCGGACTGTCCAAAAAGGACGCCGAACGCGCGAAGAACATGTTCGCGCTCGGGCTGCTCTCCTGGATGTACCACCGGCCGACCGAAGGCACGGAAAGGTTCCTGCGCGAGAAGTTCGCGAAGAAGACCGACATCGCCGAGGCCAACATCCTGGCCTTCCGCGCCGGCTGGAACTACGGCGAGACGACCGAATCGTTCGCGACGACGTACGAGGTCGCGCCCGCGAAGCTGAACCAGGGCACGTACCGCCAGATCACCGGGAACACCGCACTGGCCTACGGGCTGGTCGCCGCCGGGCAGCAGTCCGGCCTGCAGATCCTGCTGGGCACGTATCCGATCACCCCGGCGTCGGACATCCTCCACGAGCTGTCCAAGCACAAGAACTACGGCATCCTCACCTTCCAGGCCGAGGACGAGATCGCCGGCATCGGCGCGGCGCTCGGCGCCTCCTACGGCGGTGCGCTGGGCGTCACCTCGACGTCCGGGCCCGGTGTCGCGCTGAAATCCGAGGCCATCGGTCTCGCGGTGATGACCGAACTGCCGCTGGTCGTCATCGACGTCCAGCGCGGTGGGCCGTCGACCGGGCTGCCGACCAAGACCGAGCAGGCTGACCTGCTGCAGGCGATGTTCGGCCGCAACGGCGAATCCCCGGTGCCGATCGTCGCGCCGCTGTCCCCCGCGGACTGCTTCGACGCGGCGCTGGAGGCCACCCGGATCGCGCTGAAGTACCGCACGCCGGTCTTCCTGCTCTCGGACGGCGCGATCGCGAACGGCTCGGAGCCGTGGCTGATCCCGGACGTCGAAGACCTGCCGGATCTGAGCGTGGAATTCGCCACCGAGCCGAATGCCGAGGACGGTTCCGGGGAATTCTGGCCGTATGTACGCGATCCCGAGACCCTCGCCCGAGCGTGGGCGGTGCCGGGCGAGGCCGGTCTGCAGCACCGCATCGGCGGGCTGGAGAAGGCCGACAAGACCGGCCACATCTCCTACGAGCCCGACAACCACGACAAGATGGTCCGCCTGCGCCAGGCCAAGATCGACGGCGTCGACGTCCCCGACCTCGTCGTCGACGACCCGAGCGGCGGCAAGGCACGGGTCCTGGCGCTCGGCTGGGGCTCGTCCTACGGCCCGATCGGCGCCGCTTGCCGCCGCGTCCGCAAGGACGGGATGCCCATCGCGCAGGCGCATCTACGGCATCTCAACCCGTTCCCGGGCAACCTCGGTGACGTACTCCGTTCGTACGACACCGTCGTCGTCCCTGAAATGAATCTCGGCCAGCTTTCGATGCTCTTGAGGGCCAAGTACCTCGTCGACGTGAAGTCGTACACGAAGGTCGCCGGGCTGCCTTTCAAGGCCGAAGAACTGCAAGGCGTCTTCACGGAGATCATCACCAGTACGGAGGGGACGAAGTGACCGCGATCGATCTGGGGATCCCCACCCTCGGCGGCCTGGACCTTGTGCCGACCGAGACCGAACCGCAGAAGGCCAAGGACTACAAGTCGGACCAGGAGGTCCGCTGGTGTCCCGGCTGCGGGGACTACGTCGTGCTCAACGCCGTGCAGTCGTTCCTGCCGACGCTCGGCCTCAAACGCGAGAACATCGTGTTCATCTCGGGTATCGGCTGCTCGTCCCGGTTCCCGTACTACCTGAACACCTACGGCATGCACTCGATCCACGGCCGGGCGCCGTCGATCGCGACCGGACTCGCGACCGCGCGGCCGGATCTGTCGGTGTGGGTCGTCACCGGTGACGGCGACGCGCTGTCCATCGGCGGCAACCACCTCATCCACGCGTTGCGGCGCAACGTGAACATCAAGATCCTGCTGTTCAACAACCGCATCTACGGTCTCACCAAGGGCCAGTACTCGCCGACGTCCGGGCCGGGCATGGTCACGAAGTCCACCCCGATGGGCTCGGTCGACACCCCGTTCAACCCGCTTTCGCTGGCGATCGGCGCCGAGGCGTCGTTCGTGGGCCGCGCGCTCGACTCGGACCGCAAGGGCCTGACCGAGGTGCTGGAGGCCGCCGCGAAACACCGCGGATCGGCGCTGGTGGAGATCTACCAGAACTGCCCGATCTTCAACGACGGCGCCTTCGACGTCCTCAAGGACAAGGACGAGGCCGCGAGCAGGCTCATCCCGCTGAAGCCCGGCGAGCCGATCAAATTCGGCCCGCAGGGCGAATTCGGTGTCACGCGCGGCGGCTGGGCCGGGCTGGAGGTCGGGAAGGTCGCGAACATCGGCGAGGAGAACCTCGTCGTGCACGACCCGGCCATCGAGGACACCTCGTACGCGTTCGCGCTTTCGCGGATCGGCGACCAGAACCTGAACCACGTGCCGACCGGTATCCTGCGGCAGGTCGAGCGGCCCACCTACGACGACCAGGCGCGTGCCCAGGTCGCCGAGGCCCAGGCCGCCCGCAAGCCCGATCTGCAGGGGCTGCTGCGCGGCAAGGACACCTGGACCGTCGTCAGCTAGCTCCGTAGTGCAATGAAGGGGCCTTTCATAGCAAATTTGCTATGAAAGGCCCCTTCATTGCGATCAGGTGAGGGGACGGAAGCCCACACGCTCCGCGTCGGCGGCGGACCGGAACCAGACCTCCGCGACCATCTTCGGGAACTGCGGCGAGTCTTCGGTGCAGTACCGCAGGGCCGTCACGCTGGCCTTGACCGCGAAGTCGTCGGCCGGACGGCCACCGCCGGGCCGCGGCATCGCCGATCCGGGGCCGAACGGGCCGGGCGGAACGGACTCGGTCACCGGAGCGGCGACCTGCCGCGCGGGCGGGGGCTCCGGCGCCGGCATCGCGTCGCCGGGCTGGACGGCGGGCTCGAACAGCGAGCCGCTCTGCCCGCCGGACAGTTCCGGCTCACGACGTTCGATCGCCCGCATGGACGGCTGGATCGGCTGCGGCGGCTCGAAACCACCGCGGACCGTGCCCCGGGGCGTGCGCTTGGGCAGCACCTGGGTGGCTTCGGCCGGCGTCTCGGGCTCCGAGTCGAGGAGCCCGGCCTTCGCTTCTTCGTCGGAACCGAAGGCGTACGCGGGCGGATCGTGCAGCTCTTCTTCGCGCTCGAACCAGTTGGTCTCGACGGGCGCCTGCTCCGTCTCCACGCGTGACGCGGGGCTGAACAGCGACACCGGCTCCGGCTGCGTCTCGACGCCTTCCGGGTCCAGCTGCATCTCCAGGCGGGACCGGTACGGCCCTTCGCTCGGCACGGGCGGCTGAGGCTCTGGCTCGGGTTCCGGCTCGACGTCCAGCTTCGACGCGGGCTGGAGGTACTCGGTCGCCGCGCTGACGTACGGGTTGCCCGGCTCGGGTTCAGGCTCAGGCTCGGGTTCCGGCTGGGCCGCCGGGATGTACTGCGTCCGCTCGGCCGGCTGCTCCGGTTCGGGCTCCGGATCCGGCTCCTGGTCCGTCTGGGGCGCCGTGCGGTACTCGGCCTCGTACTCTTCTTCGGGCTCGAAGGTCCGCGTCGGAGTGGCGACGGGCTCCTCGACGATCTCCTGGGCAGGTTCGGTCCACTGCTGCGCGGGTTCCTGCTCGGTGAGCGTCTCGGGGTACGCGGGCTTCGGCTCCTCGACCGCCGCGAACTCCTCGTCCAGCTCGTCGTGCGACGGCTTCGTGAGGTACGCGGTGCCGCCGGCGACGGCCGCGGCACCCGCGCCCAGGCTCACCCCGGCGGGCAGCCGGGACGTCTCGGCGTGCGCGGTGGCCAGCGAGCTTTCCAGCTCACGGATGCGCTTGCGCGCCGGGACCACCAGCACCAGCCAGGTGAGCAGCGCGCCGACGACGAACGCCAGCAGACTCCACAGCCAAACCTGTCCGAAAATGGACATCTAACCTGCCCTTTGTCAATGCGTTCGTGCGACCAGGTAGTCGGCGACCGATTCGCAGGCGTCCCGGGCGGGCGACGCGGGCAGCGCCGCGAGTTCGGCACGCGCCCGACGAGCGTAGTCGGAAAGAGTTTCGCGTGCGCGTTCGAGTCCGGACGAGGCCCGCAGCAGGTCCAGGGCCTCGGCGACGAGCTTGTCGTCGGAGATCGGTCCCGACAGCAGCTCCACCAGGCGCGGGTCGGTCGCCGGGTCGGCCAGCGCGTACAGCATCGGAAGCGTGCGGACGCCTTCGCGCAGGTCTGTGCCCTGCGCCTTGCCGAGCTCGTCCGAGGCGGACGCGATGTCGATGACGTCGTCGGAGATCTGGAACGCCGTCCCGATGATGTCGCCGAAGCGGCGGAGCGCGTCGATGTAGTGGTCGGGCGCGCCGGACATCATCCCGCCGAACCGGCCGGAGGTGGCGATCAGCGAACCGGTCTTCTGCGCGATGACCGTGAGGTAGTGCTCGACCGCGTCGTCACCGTCGGCCGGGCCGACCGTCTCGCGCATCTGGCCGGTGACCAGCTCGCCGAAGGTTTCGGCGATGATCCGGGCCGCGTCGGTGCCGAGGTCCGCGACCAGCCGCGAGGCGTGCGCGAACAGGAAGTCGCCGGTCAGGATGGCGATGGTGTTGTCCCAGCGGGCGTTGACGCTCTCCGCGCCGCGGCGCATCGTCGCCTCGTCCATCACGTCGTCGTGGTACAGCGTCGCGAGATGCACCAGCTCGACGGCCGCTGCGGCGGTGACCACCTGGTCGCCCTGCTTCGGCCCGAACTGCGAGGAAAGCAGCGTGAACAGCGGACGGAAACGTTTGCCCCCCGCCTCGACCAGATGCGAAGCGGCGTCCTCGACGGCCTTGACGTCACTGCGGACGACCTCGCGGAGCAGGGTCTCGACGTCGGCGAGACCGGTCGCGAGGGTGCGCAGGAGCTGCTCGTCGGCGATCTGGAGCCCCACGGACGCGCGCAGGTCCTCGATGGCACCACCTGGGGCAGGTGAAGACACAGACACGTCGGCTCCGCTCTCTTTGACACCGTTCGGGGTTGCTTCCAGCGTAGTGGCTACCCACCGAGGCCTGTTGACGTGCTGTCCAGGGGAAACGGTGACGAATATGACACCCCCGCCGAGTATCCTGCCCGCTCTGGCGCGAACTGGGGGAACACCATGGGAAGTCCGGACGATTCCGGCGAAAGACCGGCGTGGAGACCTCCCGCCGAAGACCATCGCGAGCAGCGGTCGACGGTGTGGATCACCGTCGTCCTCTTCGCCGTGTTCATGGCGGTGATGCTGGTCGTGGCCGTGCTCGTGGTCGGAGGCCTGAAGGAGTCGAGGGCCGGCGCCGTCCAGACCTGGCAACCGACCGTCCCGCCGACGTCGGCGGGCGCGTCGTCGGCTCCACCGTCTTCATCGCGGGAGGTGCCGATCCGCAAACTCGAGACGGCGGCCAATCCTCTCGTCGCTCCCGGCGTGACGATGCCGAAGGTGACCTGCGAACTGCCCAGGCTCCGCGGCACGAAGGAGCAGCTGGACGCGTTCTATCTGGCTTTGATCCCTTGCCTGGAGCGGGCGTGGCATCCGGTCCTGACCCAGGTGGGCGAGCCGCGGATACCGGTCGCGGTGAACCTCCACGACGTCTCGAACACCGCCTGCGGCCCACCTCCACCCGCCTCGGAGGCCATGGGCTTCTACTGCTCGGACGACAAGACGATCTTCTTGCCGTTGCCGAGGCAGCTCGCGAACGGCGGACCCGAACTCCTGACCCAGCTGTTCCTGCTCGCCCACGAATACGGGCACCACGTCCAGGAGCAGTCCGGCATCCTTCGGAAACACGACACGCTCTACCGCGAGGCGGACGGCGACCAGGTGAAGATCCTCGACCTGAGCAGGCGGCTCGAACTGCAGGCCGACTGTTTCAGCACACTGTTCCTCGCCAACGCCGCCGGCCGCGGCTCGATCGGCGCCGGGCTGATCGCCCCGCTCAAACAAGGCGGCTTCGAAGGCGAGGACAGCGAGACCCACGGCTCGGCGAAGAACGCCACGCTGTGGCAGAAGCGCGGGCTGACGGCCAAGGACACCTCGGCGTGCAACACCTTCGCCGCCCCGGCGAACGAGGTCTCCTGAACGGCCGTCGTCAGCGGCGGCGGATCTTGATGTCGTCCATGCAGGTCGCCTTCCCCGCGACGTCGCGGTACGGGTAACCCTTGGCGTCCAGCAGTTCCATGACCTTCAGCTCGGCCTCGTCGAGCACGTCGCGCTCCTCTTCACCCCGCAGCGTGATGCGGAAGGTGAACGAGCCGAGGTGCGCGCTGTAGGTGAGCAGGCCGTCCTCGGTGAACCCCATCGCCTGGTGCTGATCGAGTTCGGCGAGGAGCCGGGCGCGGGTGCCGGCGTCGGGGTGGTCGAACTTGCCGTTGACAAGGACGCGGTAGGTCGGCATGCGTTCGAATATACAGATCTGTATCCGAATACGAATCCGAATATCCAATGGGTGCCCATGATCCACGGTCGAGTGAAACGACCGTCACGCGCGCAACGGGCGAATCCGACACGCAGAT
The DNA here is from genome assembly GCF_044547565.1 of Amycolatopsis sp. NPDC052450. NCBI lineage: Bacteria > Bacillati > Actinomycetota > Actinomycetes > Pseudonocardiales > Pseudonocardiaceae > Amycolatopsis > Amycolatopsis sp. NPDC052450. The sequence continues at coordinate 252,510 of NZ_JBIUAQ010000005.1, forward strand.
AGTGATGACAAAGGAAGAACGGCCGATCCGGCTCGCTCTCCATCACGTGAGGAGGAAGCCCATGCGTAGCACCGTCGCAAGCCGGGCCGGCCTGGTCGGCGCCCTGCTGCTGGCAGGCCTCGGCACCGGCGTGACGCCCGCCGCCGCCTCGAACCCCGCGGGCGTGGCCTCGCTCGGCTCCGCCGCCTTCACCAAGGGCACCTCGGCGCCGATCTCGATCTCGTCGCTCGCCGACTGCGCGGTCGAAGGGCCGACGAGCAACTCGTCCGGGGTCGCGACCAGGACCGGGGTCACGTTCGGTGGCGGCACGTCGACGTGCACGACGACCGTCGTCGACCCCGAAAACGACGTGACCTCGACGAAGTCGGAGGCCAAGGGGCAGAACTTCGAACTGTCGGCGCTCGTCTCGTCGAGCGGCCCGCGGATCAAGCTCAGGTCCTACTCGGTCAGCTGCACGGCCACGCAGACCAGCACGAACGCGAGCTGGACCTACGGCGGCGCGACCGGGCTCGGCACCCTGCCGTCCCCCGTGCCGGTCGGCTACGTCAAGCCGATCACCAAGTCCAACGGGACCCTGCTCGCCGAGGCGATCTTCAACGAGCAGACGTTGCCGGGCGACGGCAGCATCGCGCTGACCATGCTGCGGATCAAGTTCGCCCCGGCCTCGAACATCACCGGCGAAGTGGTCATCGGGCGCACGGCCTGCTCCCCCACTCCCTGAGCCGACCCGCCGGGAAGGGGGCGTCCGGATTCGACCGGGCGCCCCTTTTCCATTCTGGCTTATATAAGCCTCTGCTGATACCTTGGCGGCAGCCGAGCAGAGGAGGGCACCCATGGTCGACGTGACCACCCAGATCAACTCCGTCCAGCGCCAGCTGGGCAAGCGCGTGGTCGAAGCGGGCGAGGCGGTGACGGCCACGGTCAGCCAGGTCTACGACACCGGCCTCGACGACCTCTGGGACGCGTGCACGAATCCCGAGCGCATCCCGCGCTGGTTCCTGCCGATCAGCGGCGAGCTGCGCGTCGGCGGCAAGTACCAGCTCGAAGGCAACGCGGGCGGGACGGTCGAGCGCTGCGATCCGCCGAAGAGCTTCGCCGCCACCTGGGAGTACGGGGGCGACGTCAGCTGGATCGAGCTCCGGCTCAGCCCCGAAGCCGACGGGCGCACCCGGTTCGAACTCACCCACACCGCCGTTCCCAACGAGCACTGGAACCAGTTCGGGCCGGGCGCCGTGGGCATCGGCTGGGACATGATGCTGAACGGGCTCGCGCTGCACCTGGAATCCGGAGAATCCGCCGACCCCGAGGCCGCCATGGCCTGGATGACCAGCGAAGAAGGCGTGCGGTTCATGACCTTGAGCAACGAGGCCTGGTACGAGGCCGACGTCGCCAACGGGACGGACGCGACCACGGCCCGCACGCGCGCCGACGCCACCTTGGCCGCCTACACCGCGCCCCCGGAGAGCTGAAGGTCTTCGGCGAGTTCCGGCGCGCGAAGCAGGTCGATGAGCTCGTCGTCCGCCTGGAACACGGCGCGGGCGCCCGGCATGCCCGACTGCCGGAGCATCGCGTGGAGGACGTCGGCGTGCGGCTGATCGAGCAGGGTCCAGATCATCGCGCGCCGCCTTCGGTCATCCCCCAGTTCGCGCGCGGTCCACCAGCCCATGACGAGCGCGCTCACCTGGTTGACCGCCGTTTCCCGCCCGCGCGCCAGTTGCGCGCGGTTCAGCCCGCACACCTTGATGGTCTGCTCGCCCTTCGCGGTCAACGCCCGATAGGTGCCGATCGACAGCACCAGGAACAGGTGGTCCAGCGGGTCTTCGGCGGTCGGGTCGATCAGCAGGCTGTTGCCGTCTTCGTCCACCGGGAACAGGTCGCGTTTGTGGTGACTGTTGCAGTACTCGCACGCCAGCACGTGATTGAGCCAGTCGAACGCGCGCCCCGGATTCCGGGCGATCGGCTCGAAATGGTCCACAGTGGACCCGAGGCCGTCACCGCAGTACATGCAGTAGCCGCGGCCGGCCGCCATGACGTCCAGGCCCGCCCGCAAAGAACGCCGTACGGCACGGGAAACCCGCCAGAGCCGTCGCGCTTCTTTGCTGTCACCGGGAGGGATCCGCGCGGTCAGCTCTTCGAGATCGGCCACCACCCGCCCCGGTAGCGCGATCCGGCGGATCCCGATCACCGATCGTCGGCCTCGAACCGCCTGGCCACCTCGTCGACCCGGCTCGGCGGCGAACTGCTCAGCATGCCCCGGAGACGTTCCCATTCCCGGACCCCGTTCGCGTCCGCCCGGCCGGAAGCCACCTGGAACTCGAGTTCGGCGAGGTGCTCCCGCAGCTCGACCGCCTGCGGCGAATAAGGCGTGTCCAAACCGAAAAGGTCGGACAGCACGGCGTCGTCCCCGGAGCCGAACACGACCCGCTCGTACAACTCCTCGGAGACCACGCGCGGCGGCATCTCCTCGTCCGGCCCGGAAAGCCGGATGAGGCCGCCGGGGTCGGCGGCCTGGCAGACGTAGGGGCTGTGCGTGGTGACGATGAACTGGATACGCGGGAAATGCGCCTTGAACCACGGCCCCATGCGTTTCTGCCACGAGACGTGGAGATGCGCGTCGACCTCGTCGATGATCACGACCCCGGGGCTCTCGTGATCGAGGCCGGCACCGTTGAGTTGCTTGAGCAGATCGACCACGAGCGCGGTCACCGTGCGATAGCCGTCGCTCATCTCGCGCAACGGGAACCGGTCACCGCGGTATTCGACCCACAGCCCGTCCGAATCGACGTCCCGGATCCGGTAACCGCCCGGCAGGAGACCGTCACCGAGGATCTCCAGCGCCGCGTCCTTCAGCTCACGCGCGCCCGCTTTTCCTTCCAGGGCACGGAGATGCTGATTGATCAGCCAGGTGACACCCTCGGCGAGCGAGGCGTCTTCGTGGAACAGGCTGGCCATCCGCGCCAGCGACCCCGCGCCGCGCATCCACGACTCGGCCTCCCCGCTACCGCCCGCGAGCCGCCGGAAGGGCCCATACGCCGCGCAGAACGGCTGGCCCGGCGGCAATCCGGAGATCGGCAGCAGACCGGAGTCGAGCCAGCGGACCTCGACCGGCGCCGGACCCTCCTCACGCATCACCGACAACTCGATCGACCCCGAGGTCTGGTTCGTCGAAATCCAGCTGCCCGCGTCCGACAGCAATCCCCAGGCCACGTCCGGCGCCGCCGCGACCGCGATGGCCCGCAGCAACGACGTCTTGCCCGAACCGTTGCGCCCGGCGAGCACCACCCAGCCGGGTCCGGGCAGCTTGAGGTCGACGGCGCGGGCGCCACTGAAGCCACGGATGTTCTCCAGCCGGACCCGCTCGATGTACATGAAGGAAGCTTACGACGGCGCGCACGTCACCTGGGCACCCGAAAGTGGGTCGCCACGGTGTGCGCCTTGGTGGCGTCCACCTCCGTACCGACCTTCGAGCGGTACCGGTCTTCGGCCCCTCGATGCCGCCGCGGCAAGGAGTCGAGAAATCGAGTGCCGCATTGACGACCTGTTCGTCACGAGCCGCGACTGTTTCGGATGCCATTGCGGAAACTGCGGTCTCGGCGGAGGCATTTCCACGGAATCCGCACAAGCCGCCAACAGGCATCCGAGAACTGGTCCGAGAATCACTCTTTGAACTTCATTACACAGAGTGCACGAATTCACCGGTCCGACCACCAGCTTGAACCACGTTTCCGGGACAGGTTCACCCGAATGGTTTCACGGATAGTCACCAGGTTCGCTTGCGCTATTCATCAGGGAGCAGGCCTTTATTCGGACGAATTCCCAGCCCCGGGAACCCTGGTAATCTTCCCGGCGTCGGATTACGCAGGGTGCATCGGGGAGACGCGCCTTGTAGCCACGGGAGGGGCACATGACGACGGTGACTTCAGCGAATTCGGGGCGGCTTCGGCTATTCACTGGGGAACGATTCGAGGCGCCAGAGGTGCATGGCCATGCCTGAGGGATCTCCGGTCTACGAGCCGGGCTTGCGCTGGAGTGAAGTCGATCGCTTCCGCCCCACCGGGGGCTCCTACGGGACGCCCGTCGCGGAAGGCGCGGGGTTCAAGTACGACGAGGCGACCCTTCACGAGCTGATGAAAGAGTGGTCTGACCTGGCCAAGGAATACAGGGACGACCTCGCTGATGCGCGGATGATCGCCGTAGCCCGGCCGCCGGGAATGGAATTCGCCAGTGGGGACAATGCCGCCATCACTCGGCAGTCCGGCGAAGCACTCGTGGCGGCCCTTGAGCAGCGTGTCGCCTACTGCGAGAACATGGCCAAGAAGTACGTTTCCGCTCTCGGCAAGTACGCCACTGCGGACGACCACGCGAAGACAGTCATCAACCAGCAGTCGAAGGGCATCGTCTGATGCGGCGCACCATCCTTGTCCTCAGCGCGGCCACGCTCGCCCTCGCGGCATGCTCGACCCCCACCACCAACGGCACACCTACACCCACTAGTGGGCGAACCAGCCCGAACCCGTCGACCTCGACTCCTGGCGTGCCCAAAGTCGAGCACCCGATTGACGTGGCACGGTTCAAGCGGGCCCCATGCGACGCTTTGACCAAAGCGCAGATCGAGGATCTCCTCGGCCCCGATACCGAAACCGTGCCGCGAGATGGTGGTGCCGGCCCCGCCTGCAGGTGGTCCATCCCTTCAACGAGCCGGCCTCTGATCGACGCGATCTTCGCTGACCTGCCGGACAGTGGCACCGCGAAGTTTTACGAAGGCAAGGGAACGACCTACAAACTCCTCGAGCCACTGGAACCGATCGACGGTTACCCGGTGACCGCATACGACGTCAACGACAATCGGGCCAAAGGCGACTGCTCGGTAGCGTTGGGAACCAGCGACACGCAAACCATCGGTATCTCTTTGGTTCAGTCCGAAGCCAATGTCGGCACAAAGGATCCCTGCGCCGCTGCTCGTGAAGCCGCAGTCAGGGTGCTGGCCACCATCCGAGGGGGCAACTGATGCCGGCAGGACCGCTCACCGCCGACCAGATCTACGAGCAGATCACCAAGGGCGAAGGCGCCGGTTCGCTCTCCGAGGCTCAGCGTGCCGCCTTCAACCTGACCGTCAAGCACCACGAGCGCGCGCAGAAGCTCACTGCTCTCACCCAGAAGACCATTGCCGGCTGGCAGGGTGGCGCCAGCGACGCGGCCGCCGACGCGACGAAGCCCGTCGTGGAAGCCGCGTACGACGATGCGATGCATCTCGCCGTGGCGCAGTCGGCGATCAGCGCGCAGATGGACGCGTTCGGCACGGCCAAGAACTCCGTCAAGCCGGTTCCGCCCGAGCAGCCCGCGCCGACCGCCGAGGACGTCAAGGCCCTCATGGGTGGCGGCGGCACGTTCACCTACTGGGACCGGGTCAAGGGGTACCAGGCCGACAGCCAGCACAACATCGACGCGTTCGCGTCTTACCACTCCGCCAGCACCGCCAACGGTGACGAGCTGCCCGCCCAGTACGCGCAGCTCACCGATCCCGGCGGCAGCGTGACCTTGGACGACGGCGGCTCCGGCAAACCGGCGGTGAAGGGCTTCGGCGACGGCTCCGACGGACGCGAACACCGTGTTGGCGAGCCCTACCAAGGCCCAAGTGGGCCCAGTGGGCCCAGTGGACCGAGCACACCGGCGCCGGGTGGCGCGGCAGACAGCGGCCCCCAGCCTGGGCAAGGCGCCCAGCCGGGTCAGTACCCGAACCCGCATCAGCCGGGACAGTCGCAGCCAGGACAGCCGCATCCGGTCGCACAGCAGCCGGACGATGGGACCCGCGCGAATTCGTACACGCCGACCCAGAGCACTCCGGTCGCGCCGCCGGCGGCGAACCTCGACTTCGGGCCCACCGGCAAACCGAACCCCACCTACAACACCCCGGGTGCCTTCCCGCCCGGGTACGGCCCGGGTACGGGCGTGCCCGCGCCCTACGGTCCGGGCACGAGTGGCAAGCCGCCCGGGGTGCCCGGCGGTGGCGTCCCAGGTCCAGGTGGGACAGGCGGGCCCGGTTCCGCAGGCGGGCATCGGGGTGGCCCAGGCGGCACCGGGCAGCCTGGGACGGGTGGCCGGAGCGGTGCCGGGATGCCCGCTGAGGGCGTCGGCGGCCGAGGCGCGGCGGGGACGGCCGGAGCAGCGGGTCGTGGCGGGGCGAACGGGATGCCGATGGCGCCCGGCGCCGCTCGCGGGAAGGGCGAGGAGGACAAGGAGAAGAAGGCGCCGGCGTACCTCCAGAACCCGGATCCCGACGAGACGTTCGGCGGCTACCCCGAAAAGCCGATGCCGCCGGTGATCGGCGAGAACCAGAGGTAGCACCACAGTCCCAGGGGAGGGAGACACGTGGTGCTCGCGCGCCCGGTCGAGATCACGCTCGACACCTTGTTGACCGCGTTCCGTCACGCCGGCTGCGGAGATCCCCATCTGGTCTTCGCGGGCGGGCTGCGGTACGTCCCACCGTCGTCGCGGAACGGTGAAGACCGGGCGGCGTTCGAGGAGCTCGGCGGGCTCGGGTTCACCGAGGGCAAGCGGCTGACCAGCGACTTCGAGGACGTCCTGCACATACTCGACCGGCCGGACACCGAGTATTACGCGACGGTTCGAACGGAGGCGGAGCAGTACAACGTGCTCGTCGCCGTGCGTGGACGTGGCGCGGTGACCGCGATCTGTGAAGGAAACCGGGTGTGGTTGAAAGGCGTGCGGACCTCCGACCGCGCGGCGGCGCTCGTGCTGAACCTGCCCGAGTACCCGCCCGCGCGTTTCACACCGTTTTCCTTGCCCCAGGACGACATCAAGGACTCGCGAAGCCGGGACGCGCGGTGGCTCGACGACGTCTTCGAACAGCCCTATTTCGGTGTCGGGTTCTTCGCCGCGGCCAAGCGTCCCAACGGAGAAAAGCGCACAGAGGCCACCGACGGCTTGACGTATCTGGACCTCGACGCCGGACGGGTGGCCATGCACGTGAGCGGTTCTCCCCGGAACCGGTACGTCACCGTCCTCCCCGGCGAACCCACGTTACTGGCCCAAAAGGTCGCCGCGCTGTGCGCGAGCCTCGACCACTGAGCCCGAAACGCGTGAAGGCCCCCCTTCCCTCGGCTGAGCAGAGGGAAGGGGGCCTTCACGCGCAAAGAAAACTACTTGAGGGCGAAGCCGCCGGAGCCCGCCCAGTCGAGGGCGAACGCCGGGATGAGGCCGAGCACCAGCGTGACGATGACGCCGAGCGTGATCGCCGTGGTGGTGAACGCGCCGGGCACGGTGACGGTCGGGCCGTCGGGCGCCGGCTCGGAGAAGTACATCAGCACGATCACGCGCAGGTAGAAGAACGCGGCGACGGCGCTGAAGACCAGGGCGACGACGACCAGCGGCGCCATCCCGTCGGACAGGGCCGCCGAGAACACCACGAACTTGCCGACGAACCCACTGGTCAGCGGGATACCGGCCAGCGCGAGAAGCAGGAAGGTGAACACCCCGGCCAGCACCGGGGACCGTTTCGCCAACCCGGCCCAGGCGGACAGGTGCGTCGCCTCGCCGTTCGAGTCCCGCACCAGCGAGACGACACCGAACGCGGCGAGCGTGGTGAAGCCGTAGGCCAGCAGGTAGAACAGTGTGCTCGACAGGCCTTCTTCGGTCATCGCGATCGCACCCACGAGCAGGAACCCGGCGTGCGCGATGGACGAGTAGGCGATCATGCGCTTCACGTCGGTCTGCGTGAGACCCAGCACCGCGCCGATCAGCATCGAGATGATCGCGACGCCCCAGAGCACGCCGCGCCATTCCCAGCTCGTCGACTCGAACGCCACCTGGAACACCCGCAGGATCCCGCCGAACGCGGCGACCTTGGTGCAGGCGCCCATGAACGCGGTGACCGGGGTCGGCGCGCCCTGGTAGACGTCCGGGGTCCAGGTGTGGAACGGACCGACCGAACCCTTGAACAACAGACCGACCGCGACCAGCCCGAGCCCGGCGAACAGCAGCGTGTCCGAACGATCCGAACCGGCGGCGGCGTTGGCGATGTCCGACAGTTTCACGGAGTTCGCGTAGCCGTACAGCAGCGCCAGACCGTAGAGGAAGAACGCCGACGAGAACGCGCCAAGCAGGAAGTACTTGACCGCCGACTCCTGCGAAAGCAGGCGACGGCGACGGGCGAGCCCGCACATCAGGTACAGCGGCAGGCTCAGCACCTCGAGCGCGATGAACATGGTGAGCAGGTCGTTGGCCGCGACGAACGACATCATGCCGCCGAGCGCGAACAGCGTCAGCGGGAAGACCTCGGTCTGCATGCCGGTGGTGCCGACCTGCGCGCGGTCCTGCAGCGTGCCGGGCCGGATACCGGCCTGCGCGACGAACGCGCCGCCCGGCTCGACCGAGCGGTCCGCGATCAGCAGCACCGCGCCCAGCGCCAGCGCCAGCAGCGTGCCCCACAGGAACAGCGACGGCCGGTCGACGGCGATCGCGTCGCTGAAGGTCGTGATGCCGTTCTTCGGCGCGGAAGTACTGGCGTACCAGGCCAGGAAGACACCCGCCGCGCCGATCCCGACCAGGGACAGGAAGACCTGCGACGGCCACCGCATGTGCTTGGGCAGGAATGCCTCGAACAGCACGCTGACACATGCGGCCCCGAGGATGATCAGGATCGGCGTGACGGCGAAGTAGTCGATCGACGGCAACTTCACCGGTGGCGCCTGAGTCAAGAAGAGCACTGTTTACTTGCCTCCCTGCACGGACGACATCGTCGCCTGCACCGACGGGGTGATCGTGTCGAGCACCGGCTTGGGGTAGAACCCGAGCGCGATGATCAGCACGACCATCGGCGCCAGGATCGCGATCTCCCGGCCGCCGAGGTCCTTGATTGCCTTGGTCGCCCCGAGTTCGGGAGCGATCGCCGTGCCAGGGCCACCGCCGGCGCCGATGAGGGCGTCACCACGGACGGGGCCCTGCATGACACGCTGGTAGAGCCAGAGCACGTACGCCGCGGCCAGCACCATGCCGACCGTCGCGATGATCGTGTACACCGGGTAGTCCACAAAGGACCCCAGCAGCACCAGGAACTCACTGATGAAGGAGTTGGTGCCGGGCAGGGACAAAGTGGACAGACCGGCGATGAGCAGCATCCCGCCGAGCAGCGGGGTCACCTTCGCCATACCGCCGTAGTCGGAGATCCTGGTGGATCCGCCGCGCATCACGATCAGGCCGACGACCACGATCAGCATGCCGGTGGCGAGGCTGTGGTTGAGCATGTACGACACCGAGCCGACCATCGCCTGCTCGTTGAAGGTGAAGATGCCCAGCGCGATGAAGCCGAAGTGGGCGATCGACACGTAGGCGATGAAGCGCTTCATGTCGCGTTGCCCGGCCGCGAGGATCGATCCGTAAAGGACACCCGCGACGGCGAGCACCAGCACCCACGGCGCGAGTTCCTTGCTGGCCTCCGGGAACATCGGGAGGCAGTAGCGCAGGAAGCCGAACGTGCCGACCTTGTCCAGCACACCGACCAGCAGCACCGCGACGCCGATGGGCGCCTGGCCCGCGGCGTCCGGCAGCCAGGTGTGGAACGGCACCAAAGGGGCCTTGATCGCGAACGCGAGGAAGAACCCGATGAACAGCCAGATCTGCGTCCCCAGCGGGGCGTCGCGGACGACGGTGACGAGCGTTTCCCAGTCGAAGGTGCCCTTGCCGAGTTCGTCCGACGCCATCGAATAGGCCCCGATGGCCGAGGCCAGCATGATCAGGCCGCCGAGGAACGAGTACAGGAAGAACTTGACCGCCGCGTACTGCCGGTTCGCGCCGCCGTAGCCGCCGATCAGGAAGTACATCGGGATCAGCATGATCTCGAACAGCACGTAGAACAGGAAGACGTCGGTCGCGGCGAACACCGCGATGGTCAGCGCCTCCTGCACCAGGATCAGCGAGAGGAAACCGCCCGCCGAGCGCCCGGCCGGGAGCTTGTCGGTCAGCCCCAGCGCGCCGACCACGATCGGCACCAGCAGTCCGATGACCGCGATCATCACCAGCGCGATGCCGTCGATGCCGAACGAGATGTGGATGCCGAAGTTCGGGATCCAGTCCATCGAGGACTTCTGCTGGATCCGGTCCCCCGAGGGCACGTAGCTCGCCCACATCGGGATCACCAGCAGGAACGTCAGGAGCGACACCACGAGCGCGGTCAGCGTCGCCAGCCTGTCGTTCTTCTTCATCCCCGCGACGACCGCGGCGCCGGCCAGCGGCAGCAGGATGGTTGCGAGTACCCAGGTCATCAGGAGAACCTCACCAGCAGGAGTGCCGCCAGAAGCAGGAATGTGCCGCCCAGCATGGACAGTGCGTACGAGCGGACGAAGCCGGTCTGAAGGCGGCGCAGGCGCCCGGATCCGCCGCCGAGTGCGGCGGCGAGGCCGTTGACCGCGCCGTCGACCCCGCGGTTGTCCACGTAGACCAGTGCGCGGGCGAGCCAGGTGCCCGGACGGGCGACCAGCGTCTCGTTCAGGGTGTTGCCGTAGAGGTCGTTGCGCGCGGCCTTGACCACGGCCGAGACCCGCTCGGGGCGTTCCACCGGAACGTCCTTACGCCCGACGAAGAGCCACGCGGCCACCGCGCCGAGGACCGACAGCGCCACGGTGAGGAACGGGACCAGCAGATGCGGAATGACGCTGTGGCCGCCCTCTTCGAGCGGTCCGACCACCGGGGCGAGCCATTCGGCGAACCGGTCGCCGAGGGCGAAGAACGCACCAGCGCCGATCGAGCCGATCGCCAGGATGATCATCGGCCACTTCATCACCGCGGGCGATTCGTGCGGGTGGAAGTCGCGGCCGTCGGAGCTCTTGATCTCCTTCCAGCGTTCCTTGCCGAAGAAGGTCATCACCATCAGGCGGGTCATGTAGAACGCGGTGAGCCCGGCGCCGAGCAGTGCCGCGCCACCCATCACCCAGCCGCGCCAGCCGCCCTGGGACAGCGCCGCTTCGATGATCGCGTCCTTGGTGAAGAAGCCGGACAGCGGCGGGATGCCGATCAGGGCGAGGTAACCGAGCGCGAAGGTCCAGAAGGTGACCGGCATGTGCTTGCGCAGGCCGCCGTACTTCCGCATGTCGACCTCGTCGTTCATGGCGTGCATGACCGAACCGGCCCCGAGGAACAGCCCGGCCTTGAAGAAACCGTGCGCGACCAGGTGCATGATGCCGAGCGCGTAGGCGATCGGCCCGAGGCCGACGGCGAGCATCATGTACCCGATCTGGCTGACCGTGGAGTACGCCAGGACCTTCTTGATGTCGTCGTAGGCGCAGCCGATGATGCACCCGATCAGCAGCGTGACCGTCCCGACGAGGGTGACGATCAGGCGGCCGTCCGGGGTGGCGTTGAAGATCTCGTGCGCGCGGGCGACCAGGTAGACGCCGGCGGTGACCATCGTCGCCGCGTGGATGAGGGCCGAGACCGGGGTCGGGCCCTCCATCGCGTCCGGAAGCCATGCCTGCAACGGGAACTGACCGGATTTACCGCAGGCGCCCAGCAGCAGCAGGATCGCGATGGCGGTGATAGCGCCGGCCGGGATCTTGTCGATCGCGCCGAAGACCTCGGCGTAACCGGTGCTCCCGACGTACTTGAACATCAGGAAGATCGCCAGCGCGAGCCCGACGTCACCGACGCGGTTCATCAGGAACGCCTTCTTCGCCGCGGTGGCCGCGGACGGGCGGTCCTGGTACCAGCCGATGAGCAGGTACGACGCGAGACCGACGCCTTCCCAGCCGAGGTACAGCGTCACGAAGCTGTTGCCCAGCACCAGGATCAGCATCGAGGCGACGAACAGGTTGAGGTACGCGAAGAACCTCGACCGATCGCGGTCCTCGGCCATGTAGCCGATCGAATAGAAGTGGATCAGCATGCCGACGCCGGTGATCAGCAGCACGAACGTCAGCGAAAGCGCGTCGATCCGGAGCCCGAAGTCGACCTGCAGCGCCGAAACCGGGATCCAGGAGAACAGTTTGACGTCCGCGACGTTCTTCGTGTCGGCCGTGAAGAAGAGAATCAGGCCGTACACAAAGGACAGTGAGACGGTCGCACTGCCGAGGAGATGTCCCCAGCCCCTGGCTCGTTTACCGGCCAGCAGAAGAATAAGGGCGCCGAGGGCGGGAAAAGCCACCAGCAGCCACGATGATGCGGTCACTCTCGGATCCAATCAGTCGCGCGGAGCGCGTCCGTCAAGGGCGGGCGGTGGGGATGAGGCGGCACTAGTACTTCAGCAGGTTGGTGTCGTCGACCGAGGCCGAGCGCCGGGTGCGGAAGATCGCCATGATGATCGCCAGCCCCACCACGACCTCCGCGGCGGCCACGACCATCACGAAGAACGCCATCACCTGGCCGTCGAGCCCGCCGTTGATCCGGGCGAACGTGACCAGGGACAGGTTCGCCGCGTTCAGCATCAGCTCGATGCACATGAACACGACGATCGCGTTGCGGCGCACCAGCACCCCGACCGCGCCGATGGTGAACAGCAGCGCGGACAGGAGCAGGTAGTACGTCGGGGTCATTCCTCGTCCCCTTCTTTCTTACCTACGAGCGCGTGGGCGTCCGGGCCGTCGGTCGAACCCGCGACCTGCTTGCGCTCGTCTTCCAGCCGCGAGGCCGAAGTGGACTCGATGATGTCCGAGAGCGACTCCGGCGCGATCGAACCGTCCGGCAGCAGCGCGGGAGTGGCGATCGAGTTGGCCGTCGCGAAGACACCCGGGCCGGGCAGCGGCGAAGGCCGGTCGTGCTTGCCGGTGAACCGGTCGACGACGAGTTCCTTCTGGTTCTTCTTGCCGCCCTTGGCGTGCCGGTCGGTGAAGGCGAGCACCATCGCGCCGAGCGCGGCGGTGATCAGCAGCGCCGACGTGAGCTCGAACGGGAACAGGTACTTGGTGAAGATGAGCCGTCCCAGGCCGCCGGGGCCACCGCCGTCGAGGTTCGCCGGGTCGAGCGGCATCGCCGGGGTGACGTTGGCCAGCGAACGGGCGAGACCGGCCGCGAGCAGTCCACCGACGCCGATGCCGAGCAGGGTCGCCATGACCCGCTGCCCGCGCAGGACTTCGACGACCGAGTCCGAGCTCTCCCTGCCGACCATCATCAGCACGAACAGGAACAGCATCATGATCGCGCCGGTGTAGACGATGATCTGCGTGAAGCCGAGGAACGGCGCCTGCTGGATCATGTACAGCGCGCCGAGGCACAGCATCGTGAGGACCAGCCACAGCGCCGAGTGCACGGCGTTGCGGGAGAAGATCATGCCGAGCCCGCCGAGCAGCGCGAGCGGGCCGAGCACCCAGAACGCGATGGTCTCGCCGGTGGTGATCCCGGCCGAAACGTCGGTCTGGGCGAGGAAAGCCGTGATCACTGGACGGCCTCCGTGCTCTCAGCGGGCTTGCGAGCCAGCTCGGGGCCGTTCACGTAGTAGTCCTGCTCGTTGTCGCCGAGCCGCATCGGGTGCGGCGGCTGCTCCATCCCGGGCAGCAGCGGCGCGAGGAGGTCTTCCTTGGTGTAGATCAACCGCTGCCGGTCGTCGTCGGCCAGCTCGTAGAAGTTGATCATCGTCAGTGACCGGGTCGGGCAGGCCTCGACGCACAACCCGCAGCCGATGCAGCGCAGGTAGTTGATCTGGTAGTCGGCGCCGTACCGCTCACCGGGCGAGAACCGTGCCTCTTCGGTGTTGTCGCCGCCTTCGACGAAGATCGCGTCCGCCGGGCAGGCCCACGCGCACAGCTCGCAGCCGACGCATTTCTCCAGCCCGTCCGGGTGCCGGTTCAGCTGGTGCCTGCCGTGGTAACGCGGAGCGGCGGGGGCGCCTGCCTCCGGGTACTCCTCGGTGGCGACCTTCTTGAACATCATCCCGAAGGTGACACCGAAACCCTTGATGGGATCAAACATCCCCATCGCCGGCCTCCCTTCCACTGGAAACCGCCGCGGGCTTGCGCTTGGCAGCCCGGGCTTCGGCCTTCGCGAGGGCCTTCTGACGCGGAGTCTGGTCCGGAACCTGCAGGTCGAGCGGCGGCACCGGGAATCCGCCACCGGTCACCGGGACGTAGTCGTCGTCCGGAACCTTCTTGTCGGGCAGCAGCAGGCTCAGGATGACGACGACGAGGATGAGCGCGCCGCCGCCGATGAGGATCTGCGGGGTGGAGAGGCCGCCCGAGTTCTTGATCGCGCGGACCGTGACGATCACGACGATCCAGACCAGGTTGACCGGCACCAGGACCTTCCAGCCCAGCCGCATGAACTGGTCGTACCGCAGCCGCGGCAGCGTGCCGCGCAGCCAGATGAACCCGAACAGCAGGATGAACAGCTTGGCCGTGAACCACAGCAGCGGGAGCCAGCCCTGGTTGAGGACGTGGTCGGCGCCGACGAACGGGAACTTCCAGCCGCCGAGGAACAACGTGGTCGCGAACGCCGAAACGATCACCATGTTGACGTACTCGGCGAGGAAGAACATCGCGAACTTCATCGAGCTGTACTCGGTGTGGAAACCGCCGACCAGCTCGGATTCGGCCTCGGGGAGGTCGAACGGCGCGCGGTTGGTCTCGCCGACCATGGAGATCAGGTAGATCACGAAACTCGGCAGCAGCAGGTAGAAGTACCAGCCGCTCTGCTGCGACTCGACGATCGCCGACGTCGACATCGAACCCGCGTAGAGGATGACGCCCACAATGGACAGACCCATCGCGATCTCGTAGGAGATCACCTGAGCCGCGCTTCGCAGCCCACCGAGCAGCGGATACGGGGAGCCGGACGACCAGCCGGCCAGCACCAGGCCGTACACGCCGATCGAGGAGCAGGCGAGGATCACCAGCACGCCGACCGGCAGATCGACCAGCTGGAGCGTGGTGCGCTCGCCGAAGATCGAAACCACCGGGCCGAACGGGATCGCGGCCAGCGCGATCAGCGCCGGCACCGCGGAGATCACCGGCGCGAGGAAGTACACCTTGCGGTCGGCGGTGTCCGGGATGATCTGTTCCTTGAACGGCAGCTTGATCGCGTCCGCGAGGGACTGCAGGTAGCCGCCGGGCCCGACCCGGTTGGGGCCGGGACGGTTCTGCATCCGGCCGACGGCCTTGCGCTCCCAGACGATCAGGAAGATCGTCAGGATCGGGCCGATCAGCAGGATGACGACCGTCTTGATCAGGACCAGCCACAACGGGTCGTCGGCCAGCAGCGCCGCCCGCTCGGCGGCGTCCGGCATCTGGCTGAGCAACGGAGTCACTTCTCACCTCCGGTGAGGGTGACGGCCGAACCGTGACCCGCGCCGAGAGAGGCGCGGACGGCGGAGCCGTCGGAGTTGCCCGGGAGCCACACGACGCCGTCCGGCAGGTCCGCGACCTCGATCGGCAACGTGATGGAACCGCGTTCGGTGGAGACCTTGACGGTCTTGCCCAAGCCTTCGGCGGTCTTCGCCGAGAGCTTGGCGACGACCTCGCGCTGGGTGCCCTTGAGGTGCGGCTCGCCGTCCTGCAGCGAACCGTTGTCGATCAGCTGCCGCCAGGTGGCGAGGAGAACCTGACCGTTCCCCGCCTCCGGACGTGCGATGAAAGCGTCCTTCATTGCGAAATCTGCAATGAAGGAGTCCTTCATCTCACGCGCGGGCAGCTTCGCGAGATCGGCGGCAGCGGCGGCCGGGGTCTGCGTGAAGATGTCCGCGTCCATCTCGACGGCGAGGGTGTCGAGCACCCGGCAGTCCGGCAGGGCGCCGGTGCCTTCGAGGGTGACGGCGAACTCGCGGCGGCGGCCTTCCCAGTTCAGGTAGCTGCCCGCCTTCTCGACCGCCGGGGCGATCGGGAGGACGACGTCCGCGTGTTCGGTGACCCCGCTGTGCCGCAGTTCCAGGCTCACGACGAACTTCGCGTTCTCGAGGGCGCGGCGGGCCAGGTCCGGGTCCGGCAGGTCGTCCGGGTCGACGCCGCCGACCAGCAGGCCGTCGATGTCCTGACCGGAAGCGGCCTTGAGGATGGCGGTGGTGTCGCGGCCCGCCGTGGCGGAAAGCGTGACGCCCCAAGCCTTTTCGATTTCGGCGCGAGCCGCGTCGTCGGTGACCGGACGGCCACCGGGCAGCAGCGTCGGCGCCGCGCCCGCCGCCAGGGCACCGCGTTCACCCGCGCGACGCGGGATCCACGCGAGCCGGGCGCCGGTGCGCTCCACCAGCCGGTGCAGGGCCGAGAACAGACCGGGGACCTCGGCGGCACGCTCGCCGACGAGGATCACCGAACCCTCAGCCGAAAGCGCCTGGTCGACGTCCTGCGCGTGCTGCGCGATGCCGTCGATCGCGGCGGCCTCGGCACCCGGCGCGCAGGCCAGCAGTTCACCGAAGGTCTTGCTGACCGAGGAGGTGGTCCACTGTCCCAAGTGGACGACGCGGGTGCGGTTCTTGCGAGCCGCCTTGCGCAGCCGCAGGAACACGATCGGCGCCTCGTCCTCCGGCTCGAACGCGACGCACAGCACCGTGCGTGCCCGCTCGATCTCGCCGAAGGTGACGCCGCTTTCCGGCGTCGTCCCGACCACGTGCGACGCGAGGAACCCGAGCTCCTCGGCCGAGTGCGGCCGCGCCCGGAAGTCGATGTCGTTGGTGCCCAAGGCGATCCGCGCGAACTTCGAGTACGCGTAGGCGTCCTCGACGGTCAACCTGCCACCGGTGAGCACCGCGGCACCCTTGCCGTCCCGTGCCTCGGCGAGCCCGGCGGCGGCCGCGCGCAGCGCGTCGGTCCAGGAAGCCTCTTCCAGCACGCCGTCGGCGTTGCGGATCAGCGGACGGCGGATGCGGTCATCGGCGGTGGCGTAGCGGAAGGCGAAGCGGCCCTTGTCGCAGATCCACTCTTCGTTGACCTCGGGGTCGTCGCCCGCGAGCTTCCGCATGACCTTGCCGCGGCGGAAGTCGGTCCGCTCGGCGCAGCCGGACGAGCAGTGCTCGCACACGCTCGGCGCGGACACCAGGTCGAACGGCCGCGAACGGAACCGGTACGCGGCCGACGTCAGCGCGCCGACCGGGCAGATCTGGATGACGTTGCCGGAGAAGTACGACTGGAACGGCTGGCCCGACGTCGTCCGCGAAGCCAGGTCCAGCACGTCCGCGGTCTCCGCGGTACCGATCTGCTGGTGGGCGCCGCGTTCGAGCAGCTCGATGAACGGGTCGCCGGCGATCTCGCGGGAGAACCGGGTGCAGCGCTGGCAGAGCACGCAACGCTCGCGGTCCAGCAGCACCTGCGAGGAGATCGGCAGCGGCTTCGGGAACGTCCGCTTCGTGTCGACGAAACGGGATTCCGCGCGGCCGTGCGCGAGCGCCTGGTTCTGCAGCGGGCATTCGCCGCCCTTGTCGCAGACCGGGCAGTCCAGCGGGTGGTTGATGAGCAGCAGCTCCATCACACCCTGCTGGGCCTTGTCCGCGACGGCGGAGGTCAGCTGGGTCTTCACGACCATGCCGTCGGCGACCGTCATGGTGCACGAGGCCTGCGGCTTCGGCATCGGACGGCCGCCCATTTCGACCTCGACCAGGCACTGGCGACAGGCCCCGGCCGGGTCGAGCAGCGGGTGGTCGCAGAAGCGCGGGATGACCGTGCCGAGCCGTTCGGCGGTGCGGATCAGCAGCTCGCCCTTGGGCGCGATGACCGTTTCACCGTCGATGACCAGCTTGACGTGGCCTTCGGGAACCGGAATGTCCTCTGTGGACGTTTCGGGCTTGTCGGGTGCGATCGTCATGCCTGCGCCCCCACCAATTCGCGCTTGTTTGCTTGACACAAAGCCAGGAATTCATCCCGGAAGTACTTGATCCCGCTCTGGATCGGCGAGACCGCGCCGTCGCCGAGTGCGCAGAACGAGCGGCCGAGGATGTTGTCGCAGACGTCGAGCAGGGTGTCGATGTCCTCCTCGGTGCCGTGGCCCTCGACCATGCGCTCCAGGATCTGCGCCAGCCAGTACGTGCCCTCGCGGCACGGCGTGCACTTGCCGCAGGACTCGTGCTCGTAGAACTGCGTCCACTTCATCACGGCCCACGGCACGGAAACGGTCTCGTTGAAGACCTGCACGGCCGTCGTGCCCAGCATCGACCCGGCTTCCGCCGCGCCTTCGAAGTCCAGCGGAACATCGAGGTGTTCCTTGGTGAACATCGGCGTGGACGAACCACCCGGCGTCCAGAACTTCAGCGGGACGCCGTCCTTCATGCCGCCCGCCATGTCCAGCAGTTCGCGCAGCGTGGTGCCGAGCGGGCATTCGTACTGGCCGGGCTTCTCGACGTGGCCGGAGATCGAGTAGATCTTCGGACCGGGCGACTTCTCGCGGCCCATCTGGCGGAACCAGTCGGAACCGCCGTTGATGATGTACGGCGCGCTGGCGATGGTCTCGACGTTGTTCACCGTGGTCGGCGCGGCGTAGAGGCCCGCGGCGGCCGGGAACGGCGGCTTGAGCCGCGGCTGGCCGCGACGGCCCTCCAGGGAGTCCAGCAGCGCCGTCTCCTCGCCGCAGATGTACGCCCCGGCGCCCGCGTGCACGGTGATGTCGAGGTCGAATCCGGAGTCGAGGATGTTCTTGCCGAGGTAGCCCGCTTCGTACGCCTCGCGCACGGCCGCGTTGAGACGGCGGATGCAGTGCAGCGCCTCGCCGCGGACGTAGATGAAGCAGTGGTGCGAACGCATCGCGTACGAGGCGATGATGCAGCCCTCGATCAGCGAGTGCGGGTCCGCCATCATCAGCGGGATGTCCTTGCAGGTGCCCGGCTCGCCCTCGTCGGCGTTGATGACGAGGTAGTGCGGCTTGTCCTCGTTCGGCGGCATGAAGGACCACTTGATGCCGGCGGGGAAGCCCGCGCCGCCACGGCCGCGGAGGCCGGAGTCCTTGACCAGCTGGACGATCTGCTCGGGAGTGGCCTTGAGCGCCTTGCGGATCGCGGTGTAGCCCTCGAGGGCCTCGTAGGACTGGATCGTCCAGGAGTTGGGCGAAAGCCAGCGCTTCGTGAGGACCGGAGTGATGGGATCGGCCATTACTTTTTCTCCACTTCCGGCAGGGCCACGTCCTTCATCGCGGGCGCGGTCCAGCCGCGGTCCTGCGCGACCTGCGCGCCCCGCAGGGTTTCGACGGCCTGCGAAGGACCGTCGACGTCCGTGCGGTACTGCTGCGCGTCCTCCGGGAAGAACCCGGCGAGCTGCAGTTCGGCGCCCTTGAAGTTCGTCAGCGGCGCGCCGCGCGTCGGGGCGGGCTTCTTGCCCGCCTGCAACGCGTCGACCAGCGCGACGGCCTTGTCCTCGGTCTGGTTGTCGAAGTACTCGTAGTTGACCTGGATGACCGGGGCGAGGTCACAGGCCGCGAGGCATTCGGCGTGTTCGAGGGTGATCGAGCCGGGCTCGTTCGGCGTCCCCGCGGTCTCGTTGTGCCCCAACGGCTTCTCTTCGGAACCGAGATGCGTCTGGAGCTTCTTGTAGATCGCGTCGCCGCCCATGGCCGCGCAGAGCGTGTTGGTGCAGACGCTCACCAGGTGCTCGCCGCACGGGCGGCGCTTGTACATGGTGTAGAACGTCGCGACCGCGCTGACTTCGGCGTCGGACAGGTCCAGCTGCGCGGCGCAGAAGGCGATGCCCTCCTGGCTCACGTACCCCTGCACCGACTGCACCAGGTGCAGCAGCGGCAGCAGCGCCGACCGGGACTGCGGGTACCGCGAGATCAGGTTCCGCGCCTTGGCGTAGGTGTCGGCGTCGAAGATGTCTTCGAGCTTCGCGTTCTCCAGGATCCCCTCCGCCTCGGCGGGATCCGGCGCGATCGCGATCACGTCGACGTCGCCACCGGCGGCGATGTGGGTCTGCTCGGCCAGGCTGGTGCCGGGCTCGGGCGTCGGTGTCGTTCCGGGCTGGGTGCTCAACGGTCCACTCCCCCCATGACGGGGTCGATCGAGGCGATGGCGGCGATCACGTCCGCCACCAGGCCGCCTTCGGCCATCGCGGGCATCGACTGC
The DNA here is from genome assembly GCF_044547565.1 of Amycolatopsis sp. NPDC052450. NCBI lineage: Bacteria > Bacillati > Actinomycetota > Actinomycetes > Pseudonocardiales > Pseudonocardiaceae > Amycolatopsis > Amycolatopsis sp. NPDC052450. The sequence goes on from NZ_JBIUAQ010000005.1 coordinate 272,479, forward strand.
AGGTTCACGAAACTCGGTTCGCGCACGTGGACCCGCAGCGGCCGGGTGCCGCCGTCGGAGACCAGGTGCACGCCGAGTTCGCCGCGCGGCGATTCCACCGACGTGTAGGTCTGGCCCGGCGGGACCTTGAAGCCCTCGGTGACCAGTTTGAAGTGATGGATCAGCGATTCCATCGACTGGCCCATGATCTTGCGGACGTGCTCGAGCGAGTTGCCCATGCCGTCGCTGCCGATCGAGAGCTGCGCCGGCCAGGCGACCTTCTTGTCCTCGACCATGACCGGGCCCGGTTCGAGCTTCTTCAGGCACTGCTTGATGATCCGCAGGCTCTGGTGCATCTCCTCGACACGCAGCAGGTACCGCGCCCAGCAGTCCGCGTCGGTCGAGGTCGGGATGTCGAACTCGAACTCGTCGTAGCGGGAGTACGGCTCGGTCTTGCGCATGTCCCACGGCAGACCGGCGCTGCGCAGCACCGGGCCGGTGACACCGAGCGCGAGGCAGGCGTCGACCGGCAGGTACCCGACGCCCTTGAGCCGGTTGCGCCAGATCGGCTGACCGGTGAAGAGCTTGTCGTACAAGGGAAGCCGCTCGTCCATCGTCTTGACGAACGCGCTGACCACCTCTTGGTAGTCGGCGGGCATGTCCTGGGCGAGGCCGCCGGGGCGGATGAACGCGTGGTTCATCCGGAGACCGGTGAGGTGCTCCAGCAGGTGCAGGACCTCTTCGCGCTCACGGAAGCCGAGCGTCATCGCCGTGGTGGCACCGAGTTCCATACCGCCGGTGGCGATGTAGACCAGGTGCGAGCCGATGCGGTTGATCTCCAGCAGCATCACGCGCAGCAGTTCGGCGCGGCGCGGGGCCTGGATGCCGAGCAGCTTCTCGACACCGAGGCAGTACGCCATCTCGGTCGAGAGCGGCGCGAGGTAGTCCATGCGCGTCACGAAGGTGACGCCCTGGGTCCAGGTGCGGTACTCGCAGTTCTTCTCGATCCCGGTGTGCAGGTAGCCGATGACCGAGCGGAGCTGGGTGACGGTCTCGCCCTCCATCTCCAGCACGAGCCGGAGCACGCCGTGCGTCGACGGGTGCTGCGGGCCCATGTTGATGACCATGCGCTCGTCGTGGCGGGAGTCCTCGATGACGTCTTCCCAGTCACCACCGGAAACGGTGTAGACGCGGCCTTCGGTGGTCTCGCGGGAGTCGGCTTCGGGGACGCTGTCGCTGCCCTCAGGCGAAGTGTCGGTGCCTGTGGTCACGTCGGAGAGGTGTTCGGTGCTCACGAGTACGACCTCCGCTGGTCCGGCGGCGGGATCTCCGCGCCCTTGTATTCGACCGGGATCCCGCCGAGCGGGTAGTCCTTGCGCTGGGGGTGGCCGTCCCAGTCGTCCGGCATGAGGATGCGGGTCAGCGCCGGGTGGCCGTCGTAGACGATGCCGAACATGTCCCAGGTTTCCCGCTCCTGCCAGTCGGCCGTCGGGTAGACCCCGACCAGCGACGGGACGTGCGGGTCTTCGATGTCGAGGGTGACCTCGAGCCGGATGCGGCGGCGGTAGGTCATCGACGTGAAGTGGTAGACCGAGTGCAGCCGCTGCGGGACGTCGACGCCGTAGTCCACGCCGGAGACGGAGCTGAGCAGTTCGAAGCGGAGACCGGTGTCGTCGCGCAGGATCTTGGCGATCTCGACGAGGTGCTCGCGGGCGACGTAGAAGGTGATCTCACCGCGGTCGACCGTGGTCTGCAGGACCGCGTTCGCCGGGATCTTGTTGTCCGCCAAGGCCGCGTAGAACTCGTCGGCGAACTCGTCGAACCAGCCGCCGTACGGGCGCTCCGCCGGGGGCGGGCTGTACGCGGGGAGGCGGACGCCGCCGTAACCGGAGGTGTCACCGGTGCCGCGCACGCCGAACATGCCCTGGCGCTCTTTACCGGTGACGACCGGCTCGGCCGGGCGGGTGCCTTGCGGCTCGAGGCCGCCTTCGGGACGGTCGGCGCTGGACTGCTCGCCGCCCGTCTCCGGGGTCTCTTCGGGGGTGTTGTCTTCGGGCACGTCGCTCACTTCTTCGCGTACTTGATCGAGGAGGCGATCAGCTCGGTGCGCTCACCGCTGGCGGCGCGGATCGCGGCCCGGCGGGCGTTGATCGGCTCGTCCTGGATCTTGGCGTGCAGCTTCAGGATCGCGTCGAGCAGCATTTCGGGGCGCGGCGGGCAGCCGGGGAGGTACATGTCGACCGGGACGATGTGGTCGACGCCCTGCACCACGGCGTAGTTGTTGAACATCCCGCCGGACGAGGCGCAGACGCCCATCGCCAGGACCCACTTGGGCTCGGCCATCTGGTCGTAGATCTGGCGGAGGACCGGCGCCATCTTCTGCGTGACGCGGCCGGCGACGATCATCAGATCCGCCTGGCGCGGCGTCGCGCTGAAGCGCTCCATGCCGAAACGCGCGATGTCGTAACGGGAACCGCCGACGGTCATCATCTCGATCGCGCAGCAGGCGAGACCGAAGGTGGCGGGCCACATCGAGTTCTTGCGCGCCCAGTTGACCAGGCCTTCAAGGCTGGCGAGCAGGATGCCGTTGGGGAGTTTTTCTTCGAGGCCCATGCTTCTCTAGTTCCAATCCAGGCCGCCGCGACGCCATACGTAGGCGTACGCGAAACCGACCGTCGCGATGAACAGCACGATCTCCACCAGGCCGAACATGCCCAGCGCGTCCGCGGAGACCGCGAACGGGTAGAGGAAGACCATCTCGATGTCGAACAGGATGAACAGCATCGCGGTGATGTAGTACGCGACCGGCATCCGGCCGCCGCCGACGACCGGCTGCGGCGACGGTTCGATACCGCATTCGTAGGCCGCGGTCTTCGCCCTGTTGGGGCGGCTCGGGCCGACCAGCGGGCCGAGCAGCACCGAGAGCACCGCGAAGCCGAGAGCGAGGACGAACAAGAGGACCAGGGGGAGGTACATGTCCAGGTTGGGCACCGAAGGGGTGCTCGCCTGGGTCAGCACGGGCAACATCAGCACGGGGTTTTCGCCATCCTTTCCGCGCCGCTGCGGTTTTCGAGTCGGGGTTCACCGCTTCCCTCGGTCGGCACCCTAAGTCACCTGGGTCACACCTCCGAGGGTTAGGCAACCCTTACGGGCCGTGCATGACGGCCCCCTTGCTTGTGAAATAGTTCACAAGCCTCCCGTCGAGGATGTGAAGCGATTCACAAAGCATGGGGCGAGTGTAGGACGTGACTCACATTCTTGTCCCTAGGCCCCGTGCTATAAGGCTGCCCTAACTTGGCCGCACGGCCAGTACGGTTACTTCCGGCGTGCGGTACCGGTGACCTGCGACGTCGTTCCCAAGATCGGCTTCCCGAGGCCGCTTGACCGCATTTGTCCTGTGACCGATACCACTGCCCGGCGTACCCGTGACTGGTCCAGACGTGTGGGACCCACGCAGGTCGGGGCGGGGCGAGCGGCCTGCGATGGAGGCGTGGGCCGGGTGGGTCGTGAGTGGTAAGTGTCGTTCTAACGACACTTACCACTCACGACGCCCCAGCACCGACGAAAGGCCCTTCGCCGCGCGAGATGCGGCGAAGGGCCCCTTCAGCCCGGCGTCAGCGCGGAGAGGGCGTCGCGCGGGCCAGCGCGGCGATGAGGCGGTCGACGCCGTCCCCGCCCTTGGCGTCGTAGCAGCCCGAGAGTCCCTTGTAGACCAACGGAAGGATCGAGTTGATCCGCAGCCCGTACTTCGTCGCGGCGTGCATGACCTTCGGCTTCCCGATCAGCTTCGCGAACACGTTGCCGAGCCGGTAGTAGCCACCCATCAGCTCGCCGACCGCGCGCGGGTAGCCCTCCAGCGCCCGCTCACGGGACGGGCCTTCGCGGCGCGCCAACGCCTGCACGACGAACTCCGACGCCAGCTGCGCGGACTCCATCGCGGCCGAGATGCCCTCGCCGTTGAACGGGCTGACCATGCCGCCGGCGTCGCCGAGCAGCAGCAGGCCGTCGCGGTAGTGCGGGGTGCGGTTGAAGCCCATCGGGAGACCGGCGCCGCCGACCTTGCCGATGGCGTTCTCTTCGCGGTAGCCCCATTCCTCGGGCGTTCCGTCGAGCCACTGGCGCAGCAGCGCGCGGTAGTCGGTGCTGCGGAACGCGGCCGACGTCGACAGCATGCCGAGGCCGACGTTCACCGTGCCGTCGCCGAGCGGGAACGCCCAGCCGTAGCCGGGCAGCAGCTTGGGGTCGCGCGGGTCCGAGCGGTCCCACAGCTCCAGGTGGCCCTCGATGAACGGGTCGTCGTGACGCGGGCTCTTGTAGTACTGCCGCACCGCGACACCCATCGGGCGCTTCTCGTTCTTCTGGATGCCGACGCTCAGCGCCAGCCGCGCGGAGACGCCGTCGCAGGCCAGCACCAGCGGAGCGCGGTAGCTCACCGGCGTCTTCTCCGGGCCGACCTTCGCCTCGACGCCGATCACACGGCCGGTCGGGCTGGTGATGGCGCCGGTGACGGTGGTGCGCTCGTAGAGCCGCGCGCCCGCCTTGACGGCGGTCTTCGCGAGCAGGTCGTCGAAGTCCTGACGGGTGCGCGAAACGCCGTACGGCGGGTAGCTGGTCAGGTCCGGCCAGTCGAGCTCCAGCGTGAGCTCGCCGGTGAGGATCCGCAGGCCCCGGCTGTGCACCCAGCCCGCGTCCTCGCTGGTGTCGATCCCCAGGTCGATGAGCTGCTTGACGCCGCGCGGGGTCAGGCCGTCGCCGCACACCTTCTCGCGCGGGAACTCGGTCTTCTCCAGCAGCAGCACGTCGACGCCCGCGCGGGCGAGGTACGTGGCGGCGGTGGAGCCGGCCGGTCCGGCACCGACGACGATGACCTCGGCGTCGTGGTCTGCGTTGCGACGTGTCATGGCCGCGAGTTTACGGAGGGCTTTTTGGCGCGGTGGATGGCGACGACGCCGAACGTGAGGTTCAGCCACTCCACCTCGGTCCACCCGGCGCTCGCGATGATCTCCCCGAGCGTCCGCTGATCAGGCCAGGCCAGCATGGATTCGGCCAGGTAGGAGTAGGCCTCGGGGTTCGACGAGGTCCGCGCGCCGACCCAGGTGAGCAGCTTCGCGATGAACTTCCGGTGCAGGAACCGGATCGGCGGGAATGTGGGCGTCGACACCTCGCAGATCACCAGCCTGCCGCCCGGTTTGACCACCCGCGCGATCTCGGTGAGCGCGGCCTTGGTGTCGACGAAGTTCCGCAGCGCGAGCGAGATGGTGACCGCGTCGAAGCTCTCGTCGGCGAACGGCAGCTTCATCGCGTCGGCGGCCACCATGGGGACGCCGCGGTGCTTGCCCGCCCTGAGCATGCCGACCGAGAAGTCCGCCGCGAGACACCAGGCGCCGTTGCGCGCGTACTCGACGGTGGACACGCCGGTGCCCGCCGCGAGGTCCAGCACCTTCTCGCCGCGTTTGGCGTCCAGCACCCGGCCGGTGATGGTGCGCCAGCGGCGGTCGAAGCCGAAGGTCATGAACGAATTCGCGCGGTCGTAGCCGTCCGCGACGTCGTCGAACATGGCGGCGACTTCGTGCGGATCCTTGTCAAGACTCGCTCGGGACATGCCTCAAACACTAACTCGCCCGCACTGAGACACGTCGGCCAAGCGGGAGCAAAGCGACGCGCCGTAGGTTCACCTGGCCCGGTGAAGCAACGCCGGGGCACGGTGCGCACCGGCCCCCGCGACCTCACCGGCGAGGATCCTCCGCTCCAGCAACCGCAGTTCCGGCCCCGGTTCGAGGCCGAGCTGATCGACCGAGACCCGGCGCGCCCGCCGGTACGCCGCCAACGCGTCGGAGGTGCGCCCGGCCCGCCAAAGAGCTTCCATCAGGAGGTACTGGGCACGCTGCCGCAACGGGTTCCGCCGCACCAGATCCGCCAGCTCGACGGCCGCGCTCGCGTGCCGCCCGAGGTCGAGTTCGGCCTGGTAGAGCTCTTCGAGCAGGACCAGACGGTGCTCCGAGAGGCGCATCGTCTCGTCCGAAAGCAGCGGGACGTCCAAGCCGTCGTAGGGCGCGCCGTGCCAGTGCGTGAGGGCCTGCCGGATCAGTGAGGCGCGCTGCGCGGGGTCCGCGGACTTCAGCGCCTGGCCTGCCAGCGTCTCGAAGGTCTCGACGTCGAGTTCGCCGGGATGGACCTCCAGCCGGTAGCCGCCGTTGTCGAAGCCGAGCCGGTCGCCTTCGGGCAGGGCCTGCCGCAGCTTGTGGACGTGCCAGTGCAGCTTCGGCACCGCCCGTGGCTCCCACTTGCTCTCCCACAGGGCCTCGGTGAGCACGTTCACCGGTACGAAGGTGTTCGCGCGGACCAGCAGCACGCCGAGGAGCGTCCTTCTCATCCGGCCGTGCAGCGGGACCGACCGCGAACCGGTGGAGATGCTGAACGTTCCCAGTACTTCGAACCTCACGTGCCGTCCTCTCGCTCGATGGCGTGAGGGGACGATGAATGCCGGTTGTACAAAAGAGATACAAAGTGATCACTTGAGTGCGGAGAGCATTCCCTGCACCGATCTCGGCCAGGCGAATTCCTCCGCCCGAGCCCGCGCCGCCGCGCGTCTCGTGTCCTCGGGACGTTCGAGCAGACCGGTGACGGCACCGGCGAAAGCGGGAGCGCGATCGTCGACGGCCTCGCCGCAGCCGGGCCGCACGATCTCCCGGAGCGCCGACGACGCCGAGACCACCACCGGCGTCCCCGAAGCGAGTGCCTCCAGCGCGGCCAGCCCGAACGTCTCGTGTGGACCGGGGGCGAGGGAAACGTCCGCGCTGGCCAGCAGGCGCGCGACGTCGCCACGTCCGGAAAGGAAGCCGAGGAAGGTCACCGGAAGCCCGCGTGCCCGCCGTTCCAGCGCACGCCGCCGAGGGCCGTCACCGGCGATCACGAGGCGAACGCGATGCCCTGACTCGGTCAGCTCGGCGACGGTGTCCACACTGCGCTCGACATGCTTCTCCGGCGACAAGCGTCCACAGTGGACAAGGAGGGCGTCGGCGTCGCCGGACAGCGTGTGCCGCCAGCCGTCGTCACGCCGGGCCGGGGCGAACGTCGTGAGATCGACGCCGAGCGGGACCCGTCGCACGTTCGGTGCGGCGCTCCGGTCGAATTCCGCGCGGGCGAACGCCGTCGTGCAGACGACCGTGTCGTAGCGCCGCGCCATCCGCCGGTTCGCGACGTCCGCGACACGCCGCGCGACGGGTTCCGGCATCAGGAACTGCTCCAGCAGCCTGTCGAGCCGCTCGTGCGAGATCACCATGCTGGGCACACCGTTGCGCCGCGCCCAGACGCCCATGCCGCGCAGGGTGAGCCTGTCGGACACTTCCAGCCTGTCCGGCTCCAGGCGTTCCAGCACCGCGCGCACCCGGTGCGGATCGACCGCGCGATAGCCGCCGGTGCCCGGGATCCGCGGTGCCGGAAGGGAGAACCGGCGGACTCCCGACGGCAGCGTCTCGTCCGCGTAGCGCCGCCCCGGCACCACGAGGGTCACCTGATGACCGCTCGCCACGTAACCGGCGCCGAGGTGATGCAACGCCGTCCGCAGCCCGCCCGAGCGTGGCCCGTAGAAGTTGGCCAGCTGGATGATGTGCATCAGGCCGCGCGAGCGACTTTGCCCTGGACGGCCTCGTAGTGCCCGACCAGTTCGTGGCAGACCGCGGGCCAAGTCCGGCCCAGCACGACCTTGCGCGCCTTCTCCCCCAGCCTGGCGCGCAGCGCTTCGTCGCGCAGGTCGTTCACCTTGTCCACCAGTTCTGTCGCGAACCCGTCGCGGTCGGCGGGCAGCAGGTACCCGGTGCGGCCGGGCAGGACCAGATCCTTCGGACCGCCCGCGTTCGGCGCCAGCACCGGCAACCCGGACGCCATCGCTTCCTGAATGGCCTGGCAGAACGTCTCATGGGGTCCTGTGTGGACGAACACGTCGAGGCTCGCGTACGCCGCGGAGAGCTCTTCGCCGTACCGGGCGCCGAGGAACGCCGCACCCGGGATCCGTTCGCGCAGCATCGGCAACTCCGGTCCATCACCGACGACGACCACGCGGATCCCGTCGACCCCGGCGAGCGCGGTCAGCCGCTCGACCTCCTTCTCGGGCGCGAGCCTGCCGACGAAACCGACCAGCAGTTCGCCGTTCGGCGCCAGTTCGGCGCGCAACGCGGGATCGGCGTGGACCGGCGAAAACCGCTCGATGTCGACGCCACGCGCCCAGCGGTGCACCCGCGGGATCCCGTGCAGCTTCAGCTGTTCCACCGAATCCGTCGACGGCGCGAGCGTGCGGTCGGCCCGCGAGTGCAGGCGGCGCACCCAGCGCCACGCCGCCCGGGCGGCGATGCCGAAGCCGTACGCGGCGGCGAAACCGGCGATGTCGGTCTGGTACACCGCGACGCACGGCACCCGCAGTCGTCTTGCCGCGGCGAGCCCGCGGGCGCCGACCACGAACGGCGACGCCAGATGCACCACGTCCGGACCGAAATCGGCGAGGGCGGTGAGCACCGTCCGGGTCGGCACGCCGACCGGGAGGGAGTTCACGCCGGGGAAGTCGAGGGCGGGAATGCGCACGACCGGGGCGCCGAGATACTCCGCGGGACCCGGACCCGGGGCGATGATCAGCACGTCGTGCGCGCGGTCGCGGAGGTGTTCCACGACGCGGAGCACGGAGTTGGTCACGCCGTTCACCTGGGGCAGGAAACTTTCGGTGACTATCGCGACTCGCACGCGGATCACTGTCGCATCCGGTTGTGACGCCCACGCCAACAAAAACGGAACAGACGACATGTCATCTCAAGGTCGTGTTCCGTAAACCAGGCTCGGCCACACTAGTCAGGCATGACCCTCCTGTCGTCAAGGCCGCCCCAGCCCGTCGAGCCAGGGCTGGTGTCGAGGGCCCTCGAAGTGGCCGGGCGGCTGGCCAACGACGCGACCGACGTGATCACCGCGACCGCCGGCCGCGGCGCCCAGCCCGATCCGAGGGACTCGCCCTTCGACTGGGTCACCGACACGGACCGGATCCTCGAACGCCACACCCGCCGCGTGCTGACCGCGGAATTCCCCGGAATCCCCGTCGTCGGCGGCGAATTCGGCGCCGACCACGGTGCCGACGTCGCCGAATACCGCTGGGTGGTCGACCCGGTCGACGGCACCGCGAACTACGTCGCCGGTGTCCCCTGGTGCGCGTACAGCCTCGCCCTGATCGACGCTTCGGGGCCGGTGGTGGGCGTGGTCGCGGATCCGTACCGCGCCCAGATCTACGCCGCCGCCCGCGGCCGCGGGGCCAGGGCGAACGGCAAACCGATCACGCTCACCGACCGCCGCGGGACCGCCGGGGCGATCGTCTGCACGGAACTCACCCGCAAAGGTGTCTGGCCGGGGATGGGCCAGTTCATCGAACGGGCCGCCGCCGCGCACGCCGGGGTCCGGGTGCTCGGCTCGGCGGCCTTGGCGATCGCGCAGGTCGCGCTGGGGCACGCGGCCGCGGCGGTACTGCACAGCTACCGCGAATGGGACGTCGCCGGATCGGTCGCGCTGGCCATCGAGGCCGGGGCCGTGGTGCTGGACCGGCACGGGGAAGGCACGGCCCTGCCGGTCGACGCGCTGCTGGTGGCGGCGCCGGGCGTGGCCGACGAGGTCCTGGGCTGGTGGCAGGAGTCGGTCGGCTGAGTTACGCCTCTGATCACGTGAGTTACGCCCTCGATCACGCGAGTTACGCCCCTGATCACGCGAGTTCGCCGGTTCCACACGACGAGCCCGCGTGCCCGAACTCGGGACTCGCGTGCTTGAAGGCGTAACTCGCGTGATTAGGGGCGTAACTCACGTGATTGAAGGCGTAACTCGCGTGATCAGACGGACGACTCGGCTCGTGCCCGGACGTTCTGCCGCCGGATCCACCACAGCAGCGGGCCGGCGATCAGCCAGGTGAAGAAGATCATGCTGCCCAGCGGCAGCAGCGTGTTCGCCGCGGAGCGGCCCGCCACCCGCGCGAGTTCCGGGTCGCCGACGTCGTACTCGATGTTCACCAGCTGCCCGGCGGCCAGCCCCGAGGGGTAGAGCACGCCGTTGGCCGGGCTGTGCATGATGCCGTCGGGGGTGGCGTAGTTGATGATCGTGCGGTCGAAGGTCACCGACTCGACCTGTGCCGTCGCCTGCCCGAGTTCCGCTTCGATCGCGTTGTCGTTGCGGATGGCGGCGAACAGAAGCGAGACGCCGAGCACGGTGACGAGTGAGGCGACAACGAGGGCGGCATACCACCCGATGCGCCTCACCCGCTCCGTTTTGGCCGTCACGCCGCGAGCGTAGCGCTACCCGTCAGTGGGCGTGTCGCTCGGCGAGGAATTCATGAGTCGCCTTGATCTGGGGGTAGGACTTCGGTGCGACAGGCGCCACAGCGGCCCGAAGAGCCGGCGTACCGTTCGGGCTCACCGCGGGCTTGCCCTTGGTGTACAGCCACGTCTGGAACAGGTCGTAAAGCGGCTTGCCCGAGATCTTCTCCGCCAGCGCGATGAATTCTCCGATCACCGCCGACTTGGCCTTCTTCACCTGCTGCCAGGTCTGCAAAATCCGGAAGAACGTGTCGTCGCCCACGGCCTTGCGCAACGCGTGCACCGCGAGCGCGCCGCGGTCGTAGACGGCCGCGTGGAACTGGTCGTCCGCGCCCGGGTCGGCGGGAAGGACCTGCCAGAACGGGTCCTCGGCGGGCGTGGAGTCGTAGATGTACTGGGCGAGTTCGTCGGCCGTGCCCTCGCCGGTCTCCTCCGACCACAGGAACTCGCCGTAGGACGCGAAGCCCTCGTTCAGCCAGATTTCGCTCCACTTGCCCAGCGTGACGCTGTCGCCGAACCACTGGTGCGCCTGCTCGTGCGCGACGATCGAGGTGTTGGAGCCGGACCGGAACGCCCTGGCGCCGTACACCGGCCGCGTCTGGTTCTCCAGCGCGAAGGTGATGCCGGTGGTGACGACGCCACCCTGCGCCTCGAACGGGTACGGCCCGAACTTGGAGGCGAGGAATTCGGTGATCTCCGGCGTCCGCTCGATGCTGGCCTTGGCCGCGCCGAGCGATTCGCCGAGGTCGGCGCCATAGGCGGTGATGAACGGTTTGCCGTCCGGCGTGGTCTGCTCGTTCACCTCGAACTTGCCGACCTCCAGCGACGTGAGATACGTCGCCTGCGGTTTGGTGCTGCGCCAGTTCCAGCGCGTCCAGCCCGGCCGCTGCACCGTCTTGCGCACGAGCGTGCCGTTCGACAGCGCGGCGACGTCGTTCGGGACCTCGACCGAGACGTCGTAGGTCGCCAGGTCGGTCGGGTGGTCGTTGGACGGGAACCACCAGGCCGCGCTCTGCGGCTCGTCGACGGCCAGCGCGCCGTCCGGGGTCTTCTTCCAGGCGGTGAAGCCGTCGATCTTCACCTTCGACGGCGTGTCCGCGTAGGCGACGACGACCGTGGCCGTCTGCCCCTTCTTCAGCGGCGTCGACGGCGTGACGGTCAGCTCACCGGTGCCGTCGGTCGACGTCGCGAACTTCGCGGGCCGGTTGTTGACGCGGACGCTCGACACCTTCAGGCCGAAGTCGAGGTTGAACGCCGAAAGGTCCTGCGTCGCGGTGAGCAGGATCGTCGTGGCACCGGAGAGCAGGTCGGTGGACGGCTGATAGGTCAGCCGGAGGTCGTAGTGACCGACGTCGTAGCCGCCGTTCCCGGCGTGCGGGTAGTACGGGTCGCCGATACCGATCGAGCCGGGCGCGGGTGCGGCGGCCGCGGTGCCCACGAGCAGCACCGAGACGACGCCCGCGGTCAATCCGGCGAAGCCGGCGCGAGTGTTCAAGCGCATTGCGAATCCTCCCAGGATTTGTCAGCGCGCTCGAACGTAGCCACCCGATCATCACCGAGACACAGCCGAAGGAGGGGTTCCTAGCCTCTGGACTGAGATCAAAAACGGCTAGACAGCACGCACGGCCGACGACACCGCCGTACGGAGGCGCGCGTGCAGCTCACGGTGACGCGTTCGGTCCACCCGGACCTCCACCACCCGCAGCCCCGGCGCGGGCTTGAGCGCCGCGCGGAACTCGGTGAGCGTCTCGGCGACGACATGCGGAACGCGGTAGCCGGCGCACAAGGCACCGAGATCGGCCCCGTGCGGCGTGCCGAAGACGCGCTCGAAGCTGGCGTTGTGCTCGGGCGCGCCCTGCTCCAGCAGGGAGAAGATGCCTCCGCCGTCGTCGTTGAGCACCACGATCGTCAGGTCGGGGCGCTGTTCGGCGGGACCGGTCAGCAGGCCGCTCGCGTCGTGCAGGAACGTCAGGTCGCCGAGCAGGGCGTACGAATGTCCCCTGTGGACGGTCGCGGCACCGATCGCGGTCGACACCATGCCGTCGATCCCGGCGACGCCGCGGTTGCGGTGCACGAGGACGTCCGGCCGCAGCCGTCCGGCGAGCGCGACGTCACGGGTCGGATTGGACGAGCCCACGACCAGCAGCGACCCCTCCGGGACCGCGTCGACCAGCTCGGTCGCCAGGCGCAGCCCGCTCGGCCACGGTTCGGCGGCCAGCGCCTCGGTCACCGCCGCCGACGCCGCCTTGTCCGCGCGCTGCCAGCTGGCGAGCCACTCGGGATCGGCCGGTTTGGTCGGCTCGTCGAACCACTGGCCGACCTGGCGGACGTTGTGCGCGGGCGCGGGCCAGTCCGAATCCGGCCGGACCAGCAGCACCTCGACGTCGGGATCGGACAGCACGCTCTGGACCTGCCGGAACACCGTCGGACGCCCGATGCACAGGACCTGCTCGGGTTTGTGGCGCGAGATGAACTCCTCGACGCCGAGCAGCCACGCGCCGGACGAGATCGCCGTCGCGCCCGCCAGCCCGATGCCGCCGGTCTCGGAGACGACCGGCCAGCCGTGCAGCTCGGCCCATTCGCTGGCCGCCTGCACACCGGTGTCGCACGCGATGACCAGGCCGGACCGCGCCGAGGGCACCACGAACGAGGGAAGCGCGCCGAAGTCGGGCAACTCGGTCCAGCGAGCGCCGTCGGGACGTCCTTCGAGTGACTCGTACCACTCGCCGTCGTCGTTGATGTCCGGCACGAGCGGCTCACGGAACGGGATGTTCAGATGCACCGGTCCGCAGCGCCACTCGCCGTACGCGGCGTTCCAGGCGCGGCAGACCTGGCCGCGCCAGTACGAGTTCTGGCCGGCGCGGCGTTCGGCGACGGCGAGCTCGTCGAAGTAGCGGATGGCGTTGCCGTAGAGCTGGTGCTGGTCGATGACCTGGCTCGCGCCGGCGGCCCGCATCTCGGGCGGGCGGTCGGCGGTCAGCACGATCAGCGGCACGCCCGCGCGGTCCGCCTCCAGCACGGCGGGGTGGAAGTTCGCGGCCGCGGTGCCCGAGGTGCACAGCACGGCGACGGGGCGGCCCGTGCGCGCGGCGATGCCGAGGGCGAGGAAGGCGGCGCCGCGTTCGTCGATCCGGACGTGCAGCTGGAGCCGTCCGGCTGCCGCCGCGTCGTACAGCGCGATCGACAGCGGGGCGTTGCGTGAGCCCGGGCAGAGGACGACGTGCGAGACGGTGTTGCGGACGAGTTCGTCGACGATGACCCTGGCCTGCGCGGTGGAAGGATTCACCGGCAGACCTCGGGTTTCACACTACGACTCACGGCCACACGTCCTATTCTCCCAAACGTGGATGACGCCCAGGTTTCCGAGCTGTTCGACCCGGCCTTGTGGACCGAAGTCGACGGTTTCGACTTCACCGACATCACCTATCACCGCTCCTCTGAGAGCCGCTCAGGCAAACGGGTGGTGCGTATCGCGTTCGACCGTCCGGAGGTCCGCAACGCCTTCCGTCCGCACACCGTCGACGAGCTGTACCGCGCGCTCGACCACGCGCGGATGAGCTCGGACGTCGGCTGCGTCCTGCTCACCGGCAACGGCCCATCGCCGAAGGACGGCGGCTGGGCGTTTTGTTCCGGTGGTGACCAGCGTATTCGCGGACGCTCCGGGTATCAGTACGCGGACGGGGAGACCTCCGACACGATCGATCCGGCGAGGGCGGGACGGCTGCACATCCTCGAGGTCCAGCGGCTGATCAGGTTCATGCCGAAGGTGGTGATCGCCGTGGTCCCCGGCTGGGCGGCCGGCGGCGGGCACTCACTGCACGTGGTGTGCGACCTCACGCTCGCTTCGGCCGAACACGCGCGCTTCAAGCAGACCGACGCCGACGTCGGCTCGTTCGACGGCGGCTACGGCTCGGCGTACCTCGCCAAGCAGGTCGGGCAGAAGTTCGCGCGGGAGATCTTCTTCCTCGGGCGCGAGTACACGGCCGAGCAGATGCAGGCGATGGGCGCGGTCAACTCCGCCGTCCCGCACGCGGAGCTGGAGACCGAGGCGCTGGACTGGGCGTGGACGATCAACGGCAAGTCGCCGACCGCGCAGCGGATGCTCAAATACGCGTTCAACCTCACCGACGACGGCCTGGTCGGCCAGCAACTCTTCGCCGGCGAGACCACTCGATTGGCGTACATGCAGGACGAAGCCGTCGAAGGCCGCGACTCCTTCCTGGAGAAGCGCTCCCCCGACTGGTCGGCCTTCCCGTACTACTACTGACCCCTCCGCAATTCGGCACCTGGTTGCGGTCGTTGCGTGCGCAACGATCGCAAGCAGGTGCCTAATTGCGGTCGTAGGCTGGCGGGATGCGTGCGATAGGGGTGGCCGGGGGTCCGGCGTCGATCGACGGGCTGACCTCGGCGTTGGCCGAGGCGCTCGGCGGCGGCCCGGCCGTCCTCCCCTACGCGTCGGAGGCCCTGCGGGACGCGATGGAGCCGACGCGCCCGGCCGAACCCGGGACGGCGGTGATCATCGCCACCTCCGGGTCCACCGGCGAGCCGAAGGGCGTGCTGCTGTCTGCGTCGGCGTTGACCGCGTCGGCGAACGCCACCCACGCGCGGCTCGGCGGTCCGGGGCACTGGCTGCTCGCGACCCCGGCGCAGTACATCGGCGGACTGCAGGTGCTGGTCCGCTCGCTGCTGGCCGGGACAACACCCGCCGTGCTGTCCGCCCCTGGTTTCCGGCCGGACGACTTCGCCGAGGCCGCCGCGCCGCTGCTGTCACTGGACGGCCCGCGCTACACCGCGCTCGTGCCGACCCAGCTCGGCCGCTTGCTCGACGCGGGCGGGCCCGGTCTGGCGGCGGCCCGCGCTTTCGACGCGATCATCGTCGGCGCCGCGGCGACCACGGCGGATCTGCGGGAGCGAGCCGCCGAAGCGGGCGTGAAGATCGTGCCCGCGTACGGCATGAGCGAGACCGCGAGCGGCTGCGTCTACGAAGGCGTACCGCTGGACGGAGTACACGTCGAACTCGAAGACGAGCGGGTCTGTATCACGGGTGACGTGCTCTCGCACGGCTACCGGCTGCGACCCGACCTGACCGCGGAGGCCTTCGAGGACGGCCGGTTCCGCACCTCCGACCGCGGCCGGTGGTCGGCCGACGGGCGGTTGGAGATCCTCGGGCGGATGGACGACATGATCAACACCGGCGGGGTGAAGGTGGCCGCCGCGGCCGTCGAACGGATCTTGACCGCGCAGCCCGGGATCCGGGACGCGTGCGTGGTCGGAGTGCCTGACCCCGAGTGGGGTGAAGCCGTCGTCGCGCTCGTCGTCGGCGCTGGTCGCGACGTCGATTCGCTGCGGGCCGCGTGCCGCGAAGAGGCCGGTGCCGCGGCCGCTCCGAAGCGAGTCGAGTTCGCCGAAGAACTCCCGCTGCGAGGTCCCGGGAAGGTCGACAGGACGGCCGTCCGGAATCTCCTACGAAGGTCGTGAATTCCCCACCGATTACTGGGACATTGTTGACACAATCATTACCCGCGGGTTTACGTCTAGGTATGACGCGCTGGACACGCACTGTATTGGCCTGCACCGCCGTCACGATGGGACTGGTCGCTTTGGCCGGGCCCGCGCTGGCGGACGAACCGGAAACCGCCGTTCCGAACAGCGGCACGCTCACCTGGACACTGGAAGACGTGATCGACGATCTGAAGTAGCGCGACTCGTCACCTGCTCGGGATGCCTCGAGCAGGTGACGAGCCCCGCATACCGGCCGGTAGTGGCCAGGGCCAGAATGGCGACATGGCGACTGCTGGTGAATGGATCGAAGGGGCGCGCCCGCGGACGCTGCCCAACGCGGTGGCTCCGGTGGTCGCCGGAGTCGGCGCGGCGGTCGCGCTCGACGGCTTCTCCTGGTCCCGATCGATTCTCGCGCTACTGGTCTCACTGGCCCTGATCGTCGGCGTCAACTACGCCAACGACTACTCCGACGGCATCCGCGGCACCGACGAGAACCGCGTCGGCCCGCTGCGGCTGGTCGGCTCCGGAGTCGCGAAGCCGAAGGCCGTCCTGACGGCCGCCCTCGTCGCCCTCGGGCTCGCCGGAGTCCTCGGGCTCATCCTCGTCGCGATCAGCGGCCTGTGGTGGCTGCTGGCCATGGGCGCGGTCTGCATCCTCGGCGCCTGGTTCTACACCGGCGGTAAAAAGCCTTACGGTTACTACGGTTTCGGTGAGATCGCGGTCTTCGTCTTCTTCGGGCTGGCGGGCGTTCTGGGCACCGTGTACGTCCAAGCCGGACAGCTCAGCTGGACGGCGGTCGGCTGCGCGGTCGCCGTCGGCTCGTTCTCGACCGGCGTGCTGACCGCCAACAACCTCCGCGACATCCCGACCGACATCGAGTCCGGCAAGCGCACCCTCGCCACCCGGCTCGGCGACGACGGCACGCGGCGCCTTTACCTGACGCTGGTCGCGATCCCGTACGTCGTGAGCGTGCTGCTCGCCTTCGTGACGCCGTGGGCGCTGCTGGGGCTGCTGACCGCGCCGCTGCTGGTGAAGTCGGTCAAGGCCGTCGGCGGCGGCGCGCAGGGGCGGGCGCTGATCCCGGCGCTGCGGGACACCGGGTTCGCGATGCTGGGGTGGGCGGTTTTGACCGCGGTCGCCCTCGCGCTCTGAGCCGTCACCGGACCTTTGATGCCCGACTGTGTGGATTTCGGGACGTTGGATGTCCCGAAATCCACACGGTGGGGCACGAAAGGTCCGGTCACGGCTTTTCTGCCCGCGTCGGCCTCGGGTGGATGTGCGGGGGATGAACGCACCGTTCATCCCTTGAGTTTTCCGCTTCAGGCCACCACCTGTAGCGCTCCGGCGCCTGGGTGACCACTAAATGCAGCCCAGGCGATAGCAAAGGTCCCTTGCTCCTTTGGTGATCCGGCGAACTTGAGGTAAGCCGCCAGGCCCAGGTCGCGAAAGCCACTTTCGGGACGTCAGGCGTCGCGAAAGTGGCTTTCGCGACGCTCCGGAAGACCGCCCGAGGCCCCAGGGCGCAAGGGTGTCAGGCCTCCGGGGCGAGCTTCCCGCTCACCAGGAACTCCCGGTACTTGTCCAGGTAGGGCGCGATGTCGATGTTCTTCCGCGCCAGCCACTCGTCGTCGTAGTACGTGTTGGCGTACCGCTCGCCGCCGTCGCACAGCAGCGTGACGACGCTGCCCGCCTGGCCTTCCGAGACCATCCGCGAGATCAGCGTGAAGGCGCCGAAGAGGTTCGTGCCGGTCGAGCCGCCGGCCCAGTGCCCGGTCCGTTCGCGCAGCACGCGGATCGCGGCCAGTGAGGCGGCGTCCGGCACCTGCAGCATTTCGTCGATCACGCCGGGTACGAACGACGGCTCGACGCGCGGCCGCCCGATGCCCTCGATCCGCGACGGCATGCCGGTGCTGTAGTCGAGCGCCCCGGTCTGCCAGGCGCCGTAGAACGACGAGTTCTCCGGGTCGACGACGGCGATCTTCGTGGTGTGCCGCTTGTAGCGCACGTAGCGGCCGAAGGTCGCGCTCGTGCCGCCGGTGCCGGCGCCGACGACGATCCAAGTCGGCACGGGGTGCCGCTCGGACTGCATCTGCGCGTACACCGATTCGGCGATGTTGTTGTTCCCGCGCCAGTCCGTCGCGCGCTCGGCGTAGGTGAACTGGTCGAGGTAGTGGCCGTTGCACTCCGAAGCGAGCCGCTCGGCCTCCGGGTACATGTCCGGCGCGCGGTCGACGTAGTGGCATTCGCCGCCGTAGAACTCGATGAGCGCGATCTTCTCCGGCGAGGTGCTGCGCGGCACCACGGTGATGAACCGCAGGCCGAGCATCCGCGCGAAATACGCCTCCGAGACCGCGGTCGAGCCGCTGGACGCCTCGACGAGCACGGTGTCCTGTCCGATCTGGCCGTTCACCAGGCCGTACAGGAACAGCGACCGCGCGAGCCGGTGCTTGAGCGAGCCGGTCGGGTGGACGGACTCGTCCTTCAGGTAAAGGTCGATGCCCCATTCGGCGGGCAGCGGGAAGACGTGCAGATGCGTGTCGGCGCTGCGGTTCGCGTCGGCCTCGATGATGCGGACGGCTTCGCGGACCCAGCTGCGGCTGTGCAGACGGCTCACGCGGTGCCGTCCGCTCGGTCGCCGCGCAGCTGGGAGCGCAGTTCGGCACGGGCGCGAGCACGCTTTTCGTTGCGGCGGGCGAGTCCGGCGGTCACGCGCGCGTTCAGCGGGCGGAACAGCAGCAGACCCAGCGGCAGCCCCACGACCAGGCCGATCAGCAGCGCGACCAGCAGCGGGACGTTGACCAGCAGTAACCCGCCTGCGATGACCCCGACCAGGAGAAACCTGGCCAGTACGTACAGCGTCAGGTCACGGGGCAGCTGATTGTCGCTCACATCAACGCAGGCTACGCGCTGCCGTTGCGGCCGTCCTCCAGGCCCGCGTTGTTGGGGCGCCCTTCGAAGCGGGTGGAGAGCACGACGGTGGTGTTCGTCCGGCCGACGCCGGGGATCCGCCGCAGCCTGCCGAGCGTCCGCTCCAGATCGTCGACGGTCGCCACGCGCACTTTGACGACGAAAGCCTCGTCGCCGGCGACGGCGTAGCAGCTTTCGACCTCGTCCAGCGCTCCGAGCGCGTCCGCGACGTCGTCTTCGGTCGCGGTGTCCGTGGGGTGGATGCCGACCAGCGCCGTCACGCCGAGTCCGACCGTGTTGGGGTCGACCATGGCGTGGTAGCCGGTGATCACGCCGGCGGCTTCGAGTTTGCCGACCCGCTCGTGCACCGATGAAGCCGAGAGCCCGACAGACCGGCCGAGGTCGGCGTAGGTAGCCCGCCCGTTCTCCCGCAATGCCGCGATGATCTTCCGATCCACCTGGTCCACCGCTACACCTTAGGTGCCACGGCCCGATTCGCGTGATCAGGGCGCGTTTTCGTACATCCGTGACAAGACCTGGGCGGCCACGGGCACATGTCGTGGTTGTCGGTTTTGACCTTTAAGGGCTCTTTACTGTTGGACAACCGTTCGAGTACCTGACGGGTGAGATGCAACGATTGCCGTGTTGGCTACCCGGCACGACGGGCATTGGGCCCGCCTCCGGTTTAGCACTGGAACCGTGAAGGAGGCGGAAAATGACCGCGACCATGGGCGGCAGGTTGCTCACCCCCGGTGAAGTGGCGGCCCTGTTCCGGGTCGACCCGAAGACCGTGACCCGCTGGGCGACCGCGGGCCGGATCGGCTCGATCCGCACTCCCGGTGGGCACCGCCGGTTCCGCGAGGCCGAGGTGAACGAGCTCCTCGCCGAGCTGACCACCGACGCCAGCGAGCCCGCGCGCAAGGTCTGACCTGGCATTTCCCGTAAAAAGGACTCCGGTGACGAAGGGCACGAAATCGCCCTTCGTCACATTGGGGTATCCATGAGTCCCCCCGCGCGCGGCAAAGAGGCTAGCCTCGTGGGACTGAGCAACGTCCTCCACGCGGAAAGGGACCGAGCATGATCTATCTGCTCGCGGCCATCGGAGCGCTCACCGTCGCCGTGGTCTTGTGGCGCGCGTTCGGGATCGAGCGCGTCGGCGTGCCCTCGTCGCGGCCGACACTCGCCCCGGACGACGACCCCGACTTCCTGCGCAAGCTCGGTGAGCAGCAGCGCAAAGGTAAAGACGAGGACAAAGAGTAGGGACTAGGGCTGAATCGGCTGGTAGTGCTGGCCGCCGAAGCCGTCGGCGACGGTGGCCGCCAGTTCCAGCAAGGCCAGCCGCGTGTCCTCGTCGAGCCGGTCCAGTTCGATCTCGGCGCCTTCTTCCAGGTGCGGATCGAACGGGATGCGGCAGACCGAGCGGACCCGTGCGCCGAAGTGCGCGGAGAGCTTGTCGAGATCGACGGAGCCGCCCTTCGGCCGCACCGAGTTGATCACCGCGACGGACCGTTTGACCAGGTCGCCGTAGCCGTGCGCCTCCAGCCAGTCGAGTGTGGCCGACGCACTGCGCGCACCGTCGACGGAGCCGGACGAGACCACCACCAGCGCGTCCGCGACGTCCAGGACACCCTTCATCGCCGAGTGCATCAAACCGGTCCCGCAGTCGGTGAGCACGATGTTGTAGAAGTGCTCCAGCAGGTTGACCGTGCGCCGGTAGTCGTCCTCGGAGAAAGCTTCCGAAACAGCCGGATCCTGCTCGCTGGCGAGGATCTCCAGCCGGCTCCCGCCCTGCGACGTGTACGACCGGACGTCGCTGTACCTGGTGATCTTGTCCGCGTCCCGCAGCAGGTGCCGGACGGTCGCGGTGGTCTCGATCGGGATCTTCTGCGACAGCGTCCCGCGGTCCGGGTTCGCGTCGACGGCGACGACCCGGTCACCGCGCAGTGAGGCGAACGTCGAGCCCAGCGTGGTGGTCGTGGTGGTCTTGCCGACGCCGCCCTTGAGGCTCAGCATCGCGATCTTGTAGCACCCGCGCAGTGGCTGGTTGATCTGCGCGATCAGCTCACGCTTGCGCGTGTCCTTGGGGCTCTCCCCCGGGTTGACGAGCTTGCCGGTGCCCACGTAGAGCGCCTTGCGCCAGCCCGACTGCGGCTTGCGTTTCTGCGGCTTCACCAGGCTCGCGGTGGCGAGTTCGTCCGGGAGCGCGTGCCTGCCCTGCGGCTGCGGGAGCCCGGGCACCCCGGGCTGCTGGACCGGCTGCGGCGGCGGCGGCGCGTACTGCTGCTGCGGCGGGTACTGGGCGGCCTGCTGCGGCTGCGCCTGCTGCGGGTGCAGCGGGGGCAGGTTCTGGTCGTAGGGCTGCTGATACTGCCCCTGCGACGGCTGCGGCAGCGGCGGCTGCTGTTGAGCGGGCTGCTGCTGCGGGTACTGACCCTGCTGCGGGTACTGGGGCTGGACGACCTGGGTCGGCTCGGCCTCGAAGCCACCCGCGTTCGGATGCGGCGCCGAATCCGTCCTGTCCTCGGAGAACAACTCCGAGGGCGGGCCGCTCTCGGTGGGTTCGGGGTGGCCAGGAGCCGATTCTTCGCTGGGTCCGGTCACCGCTGAATTCCTCCTCCGCGCACGTCTTCCCCCATTACCTCAGTATTGACGGTAGTCGGCTCGCGTGCAGCGGCGGCGGTCAGCCCCCGGCGTAGGAATGCAGGCCCGACGTCACCAGGTTCACGAAGAACATGTTGAAGATCGTCGCCGAGAATCCGACGATGTTGATGATCGCGGCCCGCTTCCCGCGCCAGCCCGCGGTGGCCCGGGAGTGCAGGTACGCCGCGTAGACGACCCACGCCACGAAAGCGACGGTCTCCTTGGGGTCCCAGCCCCAGAACCGGCCCCACGCCGCTTCGGCCCACACCGCGCCGCAGAGCACGCCGAAGGTGAAGATCGGAAACGCGAAGATGGTGGTGCGGTAGGCGATGCGGTCGAGCACGTCCGCGGCGGGCAGCTTCGAACCGAACTTGGCGAACTTCGCCGGGTTGTCGTCGTGGGCGGCGCGGAAGAGGTAGAGGACGCTCGCGACACCCGGCACCAGGAACACACCCGAACCGATGATCGCCGCGGAAACGTGGATGATCAGCCAGTACGACTGGAGCGCGGGCTGCACCGGCGCGGCCGTCGTGTACAGCATGGTGCCGTTGACGAACATCAGGATCACGACCGGCAGCAGCAGGAAGCCGGTGAGGTGGCGGACCGGGAACTTCCGCATGATGACGAGCCAGGTCACGACGGCGATGAAGGTCGTGGCCATGCCGTATTCGTAGAGGTTGCCCCACGGCGCGCGGTGCACGGCGAGTCCGCGCAGCACGATCGCGGCCAGGTGGAGCAGCGCGGCCAGCACCAGCAGCGCGGCGCCCATGCGGCCGATGCGCTCGGGGCGGCCGATCTCACGCGAGGGCTCGATGGGCGTCCCGTAGGCCGGCGGACCGCCCGCGCCGACCAGTTCGCGGGAACGCTGGACGCTGCGTTCCGCCGCCAGACGGCCCTTCGCCCCGAAACCCTGCTCGATGAGGGCGAACATCAACGCGATGACGTAGATCGCCGCCGCGGTGGTGTAGGAGTAGTCGCTGTACTGGGACAGCGTCTCGTTGATCGGCATGACCTCTAGTTGCCTCTCTGCCCCTGGACCAGCTTGGCGCTGATCCGCTGGAACTCTTCGCCGTAGCCCGCCTGATCGGTGCGCGCCAGCCCGGCGACCTCGATCACGGTACCCGTCTCACCTTCGCGCGCCGGGCTCACCCGCACCCACACCCGGCGCCGTTTGACCAGCAACGATCCCGCCAGCCCGATCAGCATCGCGACCGCGCAGACCAGCACCCAGCCCTGCACGGGATCGTGCGAGACCTGGATCGCCACCCATTCCTGGACGCCGTCGAAGCGGACCTTCGTGCCGTCGTCCAGCACGGTCTCCTGACCCTGGTCCAGGTTCTGCCGGGTGAGCTTCTTGAGCCTGCCGTCCGCGACGAGCGACTGGTCGATCTGGAAGATCGACTGCCCGCGGCCGGCGTCGAGGCCGAGGTCGCCGCGGTAGATGTCGACGGCCACGGCGGGCTTGTTCGCCTCGGGCCTCGACGACGTCAGCACGTTGCCGTGCAGGAACGCGGTCGGCGCGAGCAGGCCGGTGATCGCGAGCTGCCGGGTGCGGCGTTCGATCGGGTCCGCGATCCCCGGCTGGTCGATCTTCGTGGCGCCTTCGGAGAGCTTGGTGGGCTCGTCGGCGGGACGCCACGGAGTGATGTTGGTGCGCACGGTGCCGTCGGGGAAGGTCACCGTGAACTTCGGGGAGTAGCCGAAGTTCAGCAGGTAGACGCGGTCGCCCGCGGTGCGCAGCGGCGAGTTGACCTCGAGCCCGTACGGCTTCCACGCGCCGGTCTTCAGGTCTTCGCCGGACTGGTACTCCATGTTGGAGTGGTAGTAGTTCGCCTGCCCGCTCTCGGTGTAGCGCGCCTCGAAGTCCTTCAGCCGGATGCAGAACGCGTTGAGGTCGGTGCCGTCGACGCGCAGCCCGGCGTTGAAGGTGTCGTAACCGAGGATGCCGGAGTTGCACCACGGGCTGTTGTCGGCTTGGACGATGACCTGGCCTTCGTAGCCGAACAGCTTGCCCAGCGCGAAGAAGATGATCAGGCCCAGCATGCCGAAGTGGAAGACGAGGTTGCCGGTCTCGCGAAGGTACCCGCGTTCGGCGGAGATGCTTCGGGTTCCGTCAGCGTCTTCGCGCTCGACGCGGCGCCAGCCTTTGAGCAGCGTGTGCGTGTCCTTCATGACCGTCTCGGGGGTCCGGTCGGTCGTGGTGGACACGTGATGCGGCATCCGCGAGAGCTTGCGCGGCGTGAGCACGGGCTTCGCGCGCATCGCCTTCGCGTAGTCGAGGCTGCGCGGCGCGAGACAGCCGATGAGCGAGATCATCAGCAGGATGTAGATCGCGGAGAACCAGACGCTGCCGTAGACCTCGAAGAACTGCGTGCGGTCGAGCAGTTCGCCCCACCAGCCGTGCGCGGCGATGTACTCGTCGGTCTTGGCGACGTTGAGGTTCCGCTGCGGCAGCAGCGCGCCCGGCATCGCGGCCAGCGCGAGCAGGAACAGCAGCACCAGCGCGGTGCGCATCGACGTCAAGCCGCGCCAGGTGTTGCGCAGGAAGGCGAAGACGCGCTTCAGCGGCGTCGGACGGTATTGGGTGGTCACAAGGGCAGCCTGAGGTCGTTCACGAGGGTGTTCCGGATCCAGCCGGTCATGTCGCCCCACAGCCCGGTCACCAGCAGCACGCCGACGACCAGCAGCAGGACGCCGCCGAAGACCTGTACCTGGCGGCCGTGGCGGCGCAGCCAGTCGGTGGCGCGGACGGCCCAGCGGACACCGAACGCGATGAGGAGGAACGGCAGGCCGAGGCCGAGGCAGTAGACCAGGATCAGCACGTACCCGCGCGCCGCCGCCCCGCCGGTGGCGCTGGCCATCGAGATCACCGCGGACAGCGTCGGCCCGATGCACGGCGTCCAGCCGAGCCCGAAGACCGCGCCGAGGACCGGCGCGCCCCAGAGGCCGCCGCGCGGCACGTGGTGCGAGCGGAATTCGCGCTGCAGGCCGGGGATCCAGCCGAGGAAGACCAGCGCCATCGCGATGGTCAGCACGCCGCCGAGGCGCTGCAGGAGGTCCATGTTGAGCTGGACGGCGTCGGCGATCCACACCAGCGTCCCCAGCGTCACCACGAAGACGACGGTGAACCCGAGCACGAACAGCGCCGCCGCGCCGACGACGGCGTAGCGGCCCTTCTTGCGCTCCTCGTCCGCGCTGACCGCGGGAGCGTCCGCGCCGACCAGCGCCGCCAGGTACGCGAGATACCCGGGCACCAGCGGCACGACGCAGGGTGACGCGAAGGAGATCGTCCCGGCCAGCAGCGCCACGCCCGCCGCGAGCAGCAGCGGCCCTGAAAGCGCCAGCTCGGTAACACCGTTCACGCAAAGGAGCGTAGGCAGTGTGGTCCAGGTGAAAACGGCGGGGCGCCCTCAACGGGACCTACGTCGCACCCGGTCAGGACCTTGGTCCCGGCCCATTCCTCGCAATTCGGCACCTGGTTGCGATCCTTGCACACGCAAGGATCGCAACCAGGTGCCGAATTGCGGCGTGGGTCAGGCGGGTTCGGCGACCAGGCGTTCGACGACGGGCAGCAGGTCCGACGCCAGCAGGTCCCGCAGGAACACCGCCGCGACGCGGTGCTGTTTGTCCAGCACGATCGTCGACGGGATGATGTTGCGCGGATAACCCGAGAGCTGCAGCAGCGTCCGCCCCGACGGGTCGTAGATCGACGGGTACGTCAGCTTCCGGTCCCGCATGAAGTCCTGCGCCGGTGCCCGGTCGTTGTCCCGCAGGTCGATGCCGACCACCTGGACGCCGGACGCCTTGGTCTGGTCGTAGACCTTCTGCATCTCCGGCGCCTCGACGCGGCACGGCCCGCACCATTGGCCCCACAGGTTCAGCACGACGACCTTGCCGGGGAAGTCCGCGATCGAGAGCTGTTCGCCCTCGTTCATCAGGTCGTCTCCGGACAGCGTCGGCGACGGCTGGCGGTCCGCGACGTCGTAGGTGATGTCGACCTTCCCGCCCGGCGACACGAAGTTGAACGAGCCGCCGGTGACGACGGCGTCCTTGCCGGTGGTGCAGCCGGTGACGACGAGCGCCAGCCCGACGACGGCCGCCACGAGTCGCTTCATGCGCCGGTCACCTTCGGGTCGGTCGTGCCGGCGGGCTCGCTGTAGACGATCCGCACGAGTTCTTCGCCCTCGAAGACCAGGCTGGTCAGCGACGCGAGCGAGCACTGCCGGTTACGCGGGTCGTGCCAGAGCCGCTTCGCCTCCAGGAAGCGCCGCACGGTCCAGATCGGCAGCTGGTGCGAGACGCACAGCGCCTCGTGTCCCTCGGCCGCGCGCCGCGCGCGGTGGATCGCGCCGAGCATGCGGTGCGCGATCTCGACGTACGGCTCGCCCCAAGACGGCCGGAACGGGTTGACCAGCTTCGGCCAGTGCTTCGGCTGGCGAAGGGCGCCATCGCCGACGGCGACCCGCTCGCCCTCGAACTGGTTGTCGGCCTCGATGAGCCGATCGTCGGTGTCGACGTCGAGCCGGTGCGCGGCGGCGATCGGCGCCGCGGTCTCTTGCGCACGCTGAAGCGGCGAAGCGACGACGTGCGTGATGTCGTGCTTGGCGACGGCTTCGGCGACCGTCAGCGCCTGGCGCTGGCCGCGGTCGGAGAGCTTGAAGCCGGGAAGACGGCCGTACAGGATCTTGTCCGGGTTGTGCACCTCACCGTGGCGGAGCAGGTGCACGATCGTCGTCTCGCTCACGCCTGGACCGCCTCGGCGGCGGCGCGGGCGGCCACGCTCAGCGCGGACTCGATGATCTCGAACTCGGCGTCACCCATGGCCGCGTTGACGAACCAGGCCTCGTACGCGCTCGGCGGCGCGTACACGCCGTTGTCCAGCAGCGCGTGGAAGAACGCCGGGAACCGCCAGGTCTCCGCAGCCTGCGCGCCCGGGTAGTTCGTCACCGGGTTCTCGCTGAAGAACACGCTGACCAGGTTGCCCGCGTACTGCACGGTGTGCGTGACGCCCGCCTCGGTCAACGACCGGCCGAACAGGTCGCCGAGCCGCTTCGCGTTGGCGTCGAGGGCCGCGTACACAGCGTCGTCGGCCGCGCGCAGCGTCGCGAGCCCGGCGGCGACGGCGACGGGGTTCCCCGACAGCGTCCCCGCCTGGTACACCGGCCCGCCCGGGGCCAGCTTCGCCATCACGTCGGCGCGGCCGCCGAAGGCCGCGGCCGGCAGTCCGCCGGACATCACCTTGCCGAAGGTGTACAGGTCACCGGCGACGCCTTCGAGGCCGAACCAGCCCGCCTTCGAGACGCGGAACCCGGTCATCACCTCGTCCATGATCAGCAGCGCGCCGTGCTGGTGCGCGATCTCCTTGAGCCCGGCGTTGAAGCCGTCGACCGGGGCGACGGCGCCCATGTTGCCTGCCGCCGCTTCGGTGATGATCGCGGCGATCGCGTCTGGATTGTCCACAAAGGACTTCCGGACCGCGTCGAGGTCGTTGTAGGGCAAGACGATCGTGTCGGCCGCCTGCGCGCCGGTGACACCGGGCGACGTCGGGAGGCCGAGGGTCGCGACGCCGGAGCCCGCTTCGGCGAGCAACGCGTCGACGTGACCGTGGTAGCAGCCCGCGAACTTGATGATCTTCGCCCGGCCGGTGAATCCCCTGGCCAGCCGGATCGCGCTCATCGTCGCCTCGGTGCCGGAATTGACCAGCCGGACCTGCTCCACCGGCTCGACCCGGCCGATGATCTCCTCGGCCAGTTCGACCTCGCCGCGCGTCGGCGTGCCGAACGACAGTCCGCTGACGGCCGCTTCGCGAGCGGCGGAGACGACGTCCGGATGCGCGTGCCCGAGGATCATCGGCCCCCACGACGAGACCAGATCGACGTAGCGGTTGTCGTCGGCATCCCAGAGATACGGGCCCTCACCGCGCACCATGAACCGCGGGGTGCCGCCGACGGAGTTGAAGGCCCGCACCGGGGAGTTCACCCCGCCCGGGATCGCGGCCTTCGCTCGTTCGAACCATGCCTTGGACTGATCGACTCCGGTAGTCACCTCCCCAGTCTCGCAAATCCCGGATGACACCCGCCGCCGAGTCCTGGCGGTTCCGGGCATGGCGTGACCAGGCCCACTAGGGTGGGAGCACTCCCGCCGAAACCCTCGCGGAGGAATCCACGTGTCCACGGTGCCGTCACCACCGACCCACCACCGTCGCCTGCGCTGGCAGGCCTTGGCCGGATTCGTCGCCATGTCGGCGATCGTGGGGATCGTGGCCGGGCTGGCGGTCGCCACCCGCTCCGAGACGCACAACGCGCTGGCCCGCCCGTCGTGGGCGCCGCCGGGCTGGCTCTACGGGCCGACGTGGTCGGTCCTGCTCCTCCTGGTCGCCGTCGCGGGCTGGTGCTACTGGCGCACCGACGGCGAAACGCGCGGCTTCGCCTTCTACGGCGTCTGCCTGCTGCTGACCCTGCTGTGGACGCCGCTGTTCTTCGCCGGCGGCGCGCACGTCGTGGCGCTGGCCGACGTCGTCGTACTGGATTTCGTGGTGCCGATCACGATGCTGGAGTTCGGGCGCCGGTCGAAGCTCGCGGCCTGGCTGCTCGTGCCGTATCTGCTGTGGCTGCTGTTCTCGACCGCGGTCAACGCCGCCGTCGTCTGGCTCAACTAGTGTCTCGAGTCGGAAGTTCGTGTGGTACTTCGGCGTGGTGCCGAAGGATCTTGTTTCTTGTTTCGTGTGGTGAAGATGCTGTCGGCTGAGGCCATGAGCATTTCGCTGACTTCAAGGTGGTCAGGATGCCTTCATGGCGAGGTTCTGGACCGGCCACGGGAGCCGGCCCCGTCTTGAGTCCATAAGGGACACTTTTCGGGCGGCGATATGTCCGGCTTGTGGATAAATGTGCGGTTTCGGCAGGGGTGGGGGGGGGGGTGTGTTGTTTTGTAAAGAAAAAAAAAAAAAAAACCCACCCCCCCCCCCCCCCCCCCAGCCCCGCCAAAAAATAAAAAATA
>NZ_JBIUAQ010000005.1:300846-339949 GCF_044547565.1 Amycolatopsis sp. NPDC052450
CGTGAGTGGTAAGTGTCGTTCTAACGACACTTACCACTCACGACCCCCGCGAGACCAGGCGCGAAACGGCCGGATATCGATACGGATTTACGGCGCGAACTTCCGGTGCTGGCTCAACTAGTCCTTGGGCTTGCGCCCCTTGGCCCGCACGGCGAGCAGGAACTGGCGGATCGCGTCCACCACCAGGATCGCGGCCAGCACGCCCAGCCCGATGGCGCCGGCGAGCGGGCCGCCGAAGTAGCGCTGCGATTCGAGCGTCGTCGTTTCGCCGTAGCTGATCACGACCGGGACGACACCGGCCTTCCAGCAAGCGAAAGCACCCCACACGGCGAACGCGGCGAGGATCAGTTCGACGGCTCCCACCACGGCGCGCAGGGGTTTGTGCAGCCGGGCGTTGCGCCGGGTGTCCTCCGGTGGCCACAGATCGGCGCCGGTCGGCTGGGGAAGGTCGATCACAGTGAGCAGCTTCTCATGACTCTGTGGTGCGGGCACGCACCAAATCCTGGAGAGCCTCGCGGAGGGCGTCCGGATCCTTGGCCCAGGCGCGGACGAAAACGCCGTCTTCGAGCTTCAAGCCGACTTCGCCGTGCTTCTTGGGGATCGTCCAGCCGCCGCCGAGGACCCGCGCCCCGACCGGGGCGTCGTCTTCGAGGACTTCGGCGATCCGGGCCGCCTCCAGGGTTTCCCTGCCCTGCCGGTAGCCGTCCGCGGTGACTTCGAGCGAGAGGAACCGGCGGCGCGCGTACACCCACGGCACGGTGATCGCCACCAGCCCCGCCGCGACCAGGATCCAGGCGAGCCAGTGGACGGGCCCGCCGGTCGCCAGTTCCGCGAGCAGCCCGGCGAGGGAGAACAGCGGCGCCCACAGCAACGCCGTCCAGCCGACGCCGGGTTCGGCGTAGAGGGCGGGCTCCGGCGTCATGGCAGCTTGCGCCCGACCTTCGGGTAGTAGTCGGCGACGCTGGGCAGGTACATCAGGATCAGCGCGATCACGGCGATCAGCGTGGCGATGACGACGAAAAGCGCGCCGCCGAGGACGAAGAGTCCGACGAGGGCGAGGAAAACCGCGAGGCCGGTCAGCACGGCCCTGGCCGAACGTGTTCCTTCGCGGGCCTTGTACGCGAAAATGGCGAAGAGCACGGCGAACGTGATCGCGCCGACGAACAGGTTCAGGATCAGCCCGTCGACGCCGTCGATGATCCGCGACGGGTCGACCCTCAGCGCGGGGTCAGGCTGCTCCGCGTTCTGCTTGAGGTACGTGTCGATCACCGTCTGCCTGCCGATCGCCAGATAGGCCGGCCCGGCGATCAGGGCGAGACCGGTCGCGATCCACAACCAGAACGAGAGGGCGACAGGCTTCGGCACGACGTGCTTCGGCTGCTCCTGACCAGGCAGGACCGGGTCAGGCGCGCGTCCCCGCTTGCGGCGCTCGTCGTCCGTTTCGCCGGCTTCGCTGTCGCTCACGCGAGGCAGCCTAGTCCAGCCAACCCGCGGCTTCGGCGGCCCAGTAGGTGAGGATCATGTCCGCACCCGCACGGCGGATCGAGGTCAGCACCTCGAGGATCGTGCGTTCGCGCTCCAGCCAGCCGTTCGCCGCGGCGGCCTCGACCATCGCGTACTCGCCCGAGATGTTGTACGCCGCCAGCGGAACCGGCGACGCCTCGGCGGCCGCCCTGATGACGTCCAAATAGGACAGCGCGGGTTTGACCATGATCATGTCGGCGCCCTCGGCGATGTCCAGCTCGATCTCGCGCAACGCTTCACGCACGTTGCCCGGATCCTGCTGGTACGTCTTCCGATCGCCCTTCAGCTGCGAGTCGACGGCCTCACGGAAGGGGCCGTAGAATGCGCTGGCGAACTTCGCCGAGTAGGCGAGGATGCCGGTGTCCGTGCGCCCGGCGCGGTCGAGCGCGGCACGGATGACGCCGACCTGGCCGTCCATCATGCCGCTGGGCCCGAGCAGATGCGCGCCCGCTTCCGCCTGCGCCAGCCCCATTTCCGCGTACAGGCGCAGGGTCGCGTCGTTGTCCACACCGCCGTCGGCGTCGAGGACGCCGCAGTGGCCATGGTCGGTGAACTCGTCGAGGCACGTGTCCGCCATCAGGACCGTCGCGTCACCGAGTTCGGCCTTCAGGTCACGCAGGGCGACGTTGAGGATGCCGTTCGGGTCGATCGCGCCGGATCCCTCGGCGTCCCGTGTCTTCGGGATGCCGAACAGCATCAGGCCGCCGACCCCGGCGTTGACCGCGTCGACGGCGGCTTTGCGCAGCGTGTCACGGGTGTGCTGGACGACCCCGGGCATGCTCGCGATCGGGCGGGGCGTGTCGATGCCCTCGGCCACGAACATCGGGAGGATCAGCTGGCGCGGCCGCAGCGTCGTCTCGCCCACCAGCCTGCGCATGGCCGGAGTGGTACGGAGCCTGCGGGGACGATGTTCGGGAAACACCCTTACGACGGTACTCCCGCACGCTCGAGACACGTCCGCAGCCTCGCTGGGCCGCACGGGCACACCTTTCCTAAGGAAGGGTAAAGAGTCATCTTTGTCCGATTCCTCTGCGGTGTGACCTGGGTTACCTTCCACGGCATGTCGAGTTCAACGGTGACCGACCAACTGGAAGAACCGCCCGTCGGCTGGCGCGCACGGCTGCGCCAGGTCGGGCCAGGGATCATGGCCGCGGCGACCGGGGTCGGCGCGGGCGACCTCGTCGCGACGATGGTGGCCGGATCGCGCTTCGGGTACACGCTGCTGTGGGCGGTACTCGTCGGCACGATCTTCAAACTCGCGCTGGCCGAAGCCGTCGGCCGCTGGCATCTGACGTCGGGCCGGACGATCCTGGCAGGCTGGCGGACGCTGGGCATGTGGGCGCTGATCTACTTCGGGATCTACGGGGTGATCTGGGGTTTCGTCTACGGCGCGACCGCGATGTCCGCGTCGGGCCTGCCGCTGAACGCGCTCTTCCCCGCGCTTTCGGTGCGGTACTGGGCGATGATCTGCGGCCTGCTCGGCTTCGCGCTGGTGTGGTTCGGGCGCTACGCGATCATCGAGAAACTGATGACGATCCTGGTCGGCGTCATGTTCGTGACCGTGGTCGGCACCGCGATCCTCGTCGTGCCGAACTTCGCCGAACTGTTCAAGGGCGCCGTCCCGACCCTGCCCGACGGCTCACTCGTCTACGTCCTCGGCCTGGTCGGCGGCGTCGGCGGCACGATCACCATGGCGGCGTACGGCTACTGGACGCTCGCGAAGGGCTGGCGTTCGGCGAAGTGGCTGCCGATGATGCGGACCGACAACGCCGTCGGCTACGTCATGACCGGCGTCTTCGTGATCGCGATGCTGATCGTCGGCGCGGAACTGCTGGTCGGCCAGAAGATCCTCTCGGGCGACAAGGGCTTGCTGTTCCTCGGCGACACCCTCGCCGCGGACTACGGGCAGTGGGCGCGGATCCCGTTCCTCATCGGTTTCTTCGCGGTCTCGTTCACGTCGGTGATCGGCGTCTGGCACGGCGTGAGCCTGCTCTTCGCGGACTGGTGGCGCATTCTGCGGCTGCCCGCGAACACGACGGAAAGCGTTGAGGCGTATGAGAAGAAGGCCGGAGAACGCAGCGTCGCGTACCGCGGATACGTGCTGTGGCTGACCTTCCCGCCGATGGCGTTGCTGTTCCTGGACCAGCCCTTCCAGCTCACCGTGATCTACGGCGTGCTGGGCGCGCTGTTCATGCCGTTCCTGGCGGCGACCTTGCTGGTGCTGCTGAACACCTCACGGGTGCCGCGGGAGGGACGATCGCGGTGGCTCTCGAACGGGCTGCTGGGCATCTGCCTGGCGATGTTCGCTTACCTGGCGTACACGGAGGTCGTGAAGTTCTTCAGCTGAGGTGACCGCCCGACCGCCGCAATTAGTCACCTAGTTGCGCCGCGCGACCTGCGCAAGTAGGTGACTAATTGCGCAGGGCACTGAAGTACATGAAGGCCCCCTTCCTTGCGCCTGGCGCAAGGAAGGGGGCCTTCATGTACTTCAACGAACGATCAGGAGCGGCGGGCCCGCTTCGCCTTGCGAGGCGGCGGGAGCGCACCTTCGGCGCGGAGCCGCGCGGCGTGCTCGGCGAGCGCGTCGACCAGGTGCGGGACGTCGGCCTTCTCGGGCTGGACGTCGACCCGCAGCCCGAACTCCACGGCGGTTTCCGCGGTCTTCGGGCCGATGCACGCGACCAGCGTGCGGGTGTGCGGCTTGCCGGCGATGCCGACGAGGTTCCGCACGGTCGAGGACGAGGTGAAGCAGACCGCGTCGAAACCGCCGGTCTTGATCATCTCGCGGGTCTCGGCCGGCGGCGGCGCGGCGCGCACCGTGCGGTACGCGGTCACGTCGTCGATCTCCCAGCCGCGTTCACGCAGGCCTGCCGACAGGGTTTCGGTGGCGATGTCCGCCCGCGGCAGCAGCACGCGGTCGACGGGGTCGAGGACGTCGTCGTACGGCGGGAACTCGGCGAGGAGGCCTTCCGAGGACTGCTCACCTTCCGGGATCAGCTCGGGGATGATGCCGAAGGAGCGGACCTTCGCGGCGGTCGATTCGCCGACGCAGGCGATCTTCACGCCGGAGAAGGCGCGGGCGTCGAGCCCGAACTCCTCGAACTTCTCCCACACCGCGCGGACGGCGTTGGTCGAGGTGAAGACGATCCACTGGTAGCGGCCGTCGACGAGACCCTTGACCGAACGCTCCATCTGAGCGGGGCTGCGCGGCGGCTCGACCGAGATGGTCGGGACCTCGTGCGAGGTGGCGCCGTGGCCGCGAAGCCGCTCCGCCATCTCACCGGCCTGCTCCTTGGTGCGCGGCACCAGGACCTTCCAGCCGTACAGCGCGCGCGACTCCCACCAAGACAGCTTCGAGCGCTGGCCGACGGCCTGGCCGATGGTCACGATGAGCGGGCCGACGAGCTCGCCCGCTTCGTTCGCGACGGTGGCCAGCGTGGTGTCGAGGGTGCGCTGGGTGTTGATGGTGCCGTTCGACGTAACGGCCACCGGGGTGGTCGGCGCCAGCCCGTGCTCGGTCAGCGCGGACGCGGCCTCGGCGAGGTGCGCCGACGTCGCGTGCAGCACGATCGGGCCGGGGGTGGCGGCCAGTGCGGCCCAGTCGACGTCACCGCGGACGTCGACCTCGGTGTGCGTCCCGCCGAGCGCGACACCGGCATACGCCGGGACGGCCGCGCCGGGCGAGACGCCGGGGATGATGTCGAAGACGGCGCTGGTCCGGGAAACGGCCTGCACCTCGGCGACGACGGCGGGCTGGGTCAGCGGGTCACCGGCGATCAGCCGGAGCACCAGCCGTCCGGCCTTGGCCTCGTTCACCAGGTCCTTGGCGACCTCGGTGGCCTCGCCGACGGCGGGGCGCACTTCGGCGCCCTCGGCGGCGAAGGCCAGAACGCCCGAAGGGACGTCCGGGTCGGTCACCACGACCTCGGCCTTGGCGAGCAGCTCCTGAGCGCGGACGGTCAGCAGACCGGCGTCACCGGGGCCCGAGCCCACGAAGGCGACTCGCCCGGTGGTCTTACGCGCGGGGGTCATCTGTGCGTTCTCCTCTTGAGCGGCCGCAGTCGAGCGCGGCCCTACCTTCAACGTTCTGACTCACTGGGCGGGACCGGACAGTGCGCCGGCCCCCAGGTCGAGCAGTTCGGCGGCCAGTGTCCGGCCGAGTTGTTCGGCTTGGTGCTTGTCGGCGAGCGCGGAAGCGCGCACCATGTCGACCGCGTCCC
Organism: Amycolatopsis sp. NPDC052450; assembly: GCF_044547565.1. Lineage (NCBI taxonomy): Bacteria > Bacillati > Actinomycetota > Actinomycetes > Pseudonocardiales > Pseudonocardiaceae > Amycolatopsis > Amycolatopsis sp. NPDC052450. The sequence continues at coordinate 306,591 of NZ_JBIUAQ010000005.1, forward strand.
CGTCCTCTTCGACGGCGGCGGTGCCCCGCAGCGAGATCCGCTCGACGACCCGCCCTTCGGCGTCCAGGTCTTCGACGATCTCCGCCAGCGCTCCGACCGGTGCGCTGCACCCGGCTTCCAGCGCCGCGAGCAACGCCCGCTCGGCGGTCGCCACGGCGCGGGTGCCTTCATCGTCCACTGTGGACCCGAGCAGGTGCTCGATGTCCACGTCACCGGTCCGGCACTCCACCGCCAGCGCACCCTGCGCGGGGGCGGGCAGCATCTGGATCGGGTCGAGGGTCTCGGTGATCTCCTCCGCCCGGCCGATCCTGGCCAGTCCGGCACGCGCCAGGACGACGGCGTCGAGCTCTCCGTCGGTCACCTTGCGCATGCGGGTGTCGATATTGCCTCGGATCGGCACGATTTCCAAACCGAGACCGAGCGCGCGCAGTTGCGCGGTGCGCCGCGGCGAGCCGGTGCCGACGGTCGAACCCGGCGGCAGCTCGCCCAAAGTCAGCCCGTCACGGGCGATCAGCGCGTCACGCGGGTCCTCGCGAGGCGGCACGGCGGCGAGCGTGATGCCCGGCTCCGGCTTCGTCGGGAGGTCCTTGTACGAGTGCACGATGACGTCGACTTCCTCGCGCAGCAAGGCTTCGCGCAGCGCGGAAGTGAAGACACCGACCCCGATCGTCGGGATCGGCGCGGACGACTTGTCGCCGGGAGTCGTCACGGTGACTAGCTCGACCTCGGCGCCGGTGGCGCGCAGCGCGTCGGCGATGGTGCCGGTCTGCGCGAGGGCGAGTTTGCTGCCGCGCGTCCCGATCCGGATGACTCTGCTCACTGGATGATCACTCGTCTTTCGGCGTTGCAGTAGGACTCGCCACGGCGGCGGGCGCCTGCGGGTCGAGGCAGAACAGCTCACGCAGCGCGTTGGCGTAATCGGTGTCGGCCGTCTCGGCGGCCAGCTGCTTGACCCGCACAGTCGGCGCGTGAAGCAGCTTGTCGACCACGCGGCGGACCGTGCGGCCGACCTCCTCGCGGACCCCGGCTTCGAGGTCCGGCAGGCGGTTGTCCAGCCGCAGCAGTTCGGCGTCGACCACCTCGGCCGCCCGGCGCCGCAGCGCCGTCACGGTCGGGGTGACCTCGGCGCTGCGCTGTCCGGCGAGGTACTCGCGCACCTCGTCGAGCACGATGCCGGTGGCCTTCGCGGTCTGCCGTTCGGTGGTCGGGGTGCCCGCTTCACGCATGCGGCGCTGGATGGTCTCGAGGTCGACCACGGTGACGTCGGCCAGCTCGGCGACCTCGTGCTCGACGTCACGCGGGAGGCCGAGGTCGCAGACGACCAGCGGTCGCCCGGCGCGGGCGGGCACGTGCGCGGTGGTGAACACCGCGGCCTGCGCGCCGGTGCAGCAGACGACGACGTCCGCCTCGGCGACCGCGTCCGCGATCCCGCTCATCTGGACGGCCTTCGCGGGCACTCCCTGCTCGACGCTCGCGGCGGCGAGACGGGCGGCCCGTGCTTCGGTGCGGTTGGCGATGGTGATCTCGCCGATCCCGGTCTTACGCAGGTGGGAGGCGGTCAGCGCGCCCATCGAACCGGCGCCGATGATCAGCGCGTGCTTGCCGGCGATGTCCCCGGCCGCGGCCAGCGCCTCGGAGACGACCGACGCGCCCAGCTGATCCAGGCCCGTTTCACTGTGCACACGTTTGCCGACGCGCAGCGTGGTCTGGATCAGTTCGTGCAGCGTGCGGCCGACGGTGCCCGCCTCACGCGCGGTGGCGTAGGAGGACCGGATCTGGCCGAGGATCTGCGTCTCGCCGACGACCATCGAGTCCAGGCCGGAGGTGACCGAGAACAGGTGCTCGATCGCGGCGCCCGCGTAGTGCACGTACAGCGAGTCGTAGAGGTCCGCGGGCTGCATCCCGGCCTGGCGGGCGAGCACGTCGGAAACGTCGTTCAGACCGCCGTGGAAGGTCTCGACGACCGCGTAGACCTCGATGCGGTTGCAGGTCGAGACGAGGATCGCCTCGCTGACGTGTTCGGCCTGCTGCAGTTCGTGGAGCACCTTGGTCACGTCGGTCGCGGGGACCGCGACCCGCTCCAGGGTGTTCAGCTCGGCACTGCGGTGCGAGAGCCCGACCGCCAACACGCTCATTTCAGCGCACCACCATTCCGTTGCCGTGGCCGTTCACGCTGCCATTCTCGGCGCTTCCGGGGCCACCGTCTCCTCCGCCGTTGCCGTTGGCGGCCAGATCCGCGCGGCGAGCGACGTGGAACGACAGGATCTGCAGTTCGACCGCGAGATCCACCTTGCGCACCTCGATATGTGCCGGAACCTGCAGCACCACCGGGGCGAAATTCAGGATGCACTGCACGCCACCTGCGACAAGGCGGTCGCAGACCGACTGCGCGGCGGTGGGCGGAGTGGCGATGACGCCGATGGAGATCTGCCGTTCGGCGCAGACTTTGGGGATCTCGTCGAGATGCGAGACCGGGAGGCCGCCGACCGGCACGCCGACCAGATCCGGGTCGAGGTCGAACAGCGCCTCGACCGGGAAACCGCGGCCGGGGAACCCGCCGTAGTTGGCCAGCGCGTGCCCGAGGTTACCGATGCCGACCACGGCGACCTTGTGCTTGCGGGTCAGGCCGAGGATCCGCTCGATCTGGCTGACCAGCACCTGCACGTCATAGCCGACGCCGCGGGTGCCGTACGAACCCAGGTACGACAGGTCCTTGCGCAGTTTCGCGGAGTTGACGCCCGCGGCCTGCGAGAGTTCCTCGCTGGAGATCGTCGTCGCGCCCTGCTCGGCCAATCCGGAGAGGACACGGAGGTAGACGGCGAGGCGGGCGACGGCGGCCTCGGGGATCGACTTCGCGCGAACGGCTTCCGGTTCGGCGGCGGCCTCGACGGCGGGCATCTCCGCGGTGGGCGCGTTGTCGGCGTCCGGTGTCACCCGGGTGCGCCGGCCTCGTTGCGACACCACGCTTGTCCGCTCCTCTGGTCCTGCTGACGACATGAATCGCCTGAACCTGGAAACCGGCTCTTGACCCGCCGCGCTGAGTCCGGTTCGATGCCGGGCGCTTTCGGAGGCGACGTATCTACGGTAGCCACTTGTGAACGCAGGCACAAAGTCACAGGTGAACGCTGTGTTGAGGGTCTCTACCGCGCGTTGACCGTCACCGTGTGCCAGCCGGTGGCGCCGTCGGGGACGGTTCCGGCACGCTCTTGCGTCTGGGTGCGGCCCGCCTGATCGGTGGCTCGGACGGCGATCTCGTGCTGACCGGCGGGGACCTGGACCTCGGTCCACCACATCCGCCAGGTGTCCTTCGACGTCTCGGCCGACAGGACGGCCTCCTGCCACGGCCCCTGGTCGACCCGGACCTCGACCTTCGCGACGCCGGTGTGCTGCGCCCACGCGATCCCGGACACCACGACCTTGCCCGCGTTCACCGCCGAGCCGGGCGCGTCGATCCGCGACTGCGTCTTCACCGGCGCTTCCCTGGCCCAGCCTCGGCCGAGCCAGTACGCCTGCCGCTCCTCCCAGGTGGTGATCTCCAGCTCGGTCACCCATTTCGTGGCGGACACGTAGCCGTACAGCCCGGGGATCACGATCCGCGCGGGGAAGCCGTGCTCGATCGGGAGCGGTTCGCCGTCCATGCCGAGGGCGAGCATCGCGCCGCGTCGCGGGTCGAGGGCGGCTTCGATCGGGGTTCCGCAGGTCCAGCCGTCGACGCTGGTCGCGAACAGTTGCTCGGCGCCGGGTTTGACACCCGCTTCGTTCAGCAGGTCGCGCAGGTCGATGCCGATCCAGCGGGCGTTGGAGATGTACGGGCCGCCGACCTCGTTGGAGACGCAGCAGAGGGTGACGTCGCGTTCGATCAGCGGCCGCGAGCGGAGGTCTTCATACCTATAGGTGACTTCGCGATCGACCATCCCGCGGATCTGCAGGCTCCAGTCCTCGGTGCGGACCTGCGGGACGACCAGCGCCGTGTCGATCCGATAGAAATCCTTCGAAGGAGTGAGGTACGGCGGGGTGCCGAGTTTCGCGAAGTCCGCGTCGGGCGGGATCGGCGGCGCCGTCCTCGTCGCGACGAGCCTGCCGACGGCGGCACGCGACTCCTCGGCGTTCTTCCTGGTCCCGACGAGCTGGCCGGTCAGCGCGGCGACACCGGCACCTGCCGCGACGGAAACGCCGGTGATCAGCACCTTCCGCCGGTCCGGGCCCTCGCCTTCACGATCGTCGAAGAACACCTTCGGGCGGAAGAACGAGTGCAGCCGGGTGAACACGACGAGCGCGACGACGGTGGCGATCACCGGCGCCAGCAGCGCGATCTGCCCGAGGTCGGTGCGCACGAAGACGGCGGCGACGCCCGCCGCGCCGAGCAAGCCGACGAGCACCTGGCCCGGCAGCGGGTTGCGGCGCGAGAGCTGCCCGGCGAGCAGCGCGAACAGCACCAGTACCAGGGCAAGGCCGATCTTGAGGACGGGCTTGTCCCAGGTCTCCAGCGTCTGCTCGGCCCAGGCGACCACCGCGTGCGGGCTGTGGTCGATGACGAAGTTCGCCACCGCGACGAACGGCGAAGCCGTGTACCCGACGAAACCCGCGACGAGGTGCCCCACGCCGAGGGCGGCCGCCAGTGACAGGAGCCCGGTCAGTGCGGCTTGCGGGAAGCTGAGCCTGCGTTCGTCGTGCACGACTCCATCTTCGGAGCGAAAGGGCCTTCAGGCCGGCCGATGGCCCTTACGAGTGTGTTACGCCAGCGCCTTCCGGAGCCTGTCCTCTTCGACGCGCCAATAGCCGTGCTCGGCGTCGTCGACCAGGATCACCGGCACGCGGTCGCCGTATTCGGCACGCCATTCGGGGTCGCTGTCGACATCCTCGGCCGACCAGGCGACGCCCAGTTCGCCGCAGATCCGCTCGATGTCCTGTTCCGCTACCTCGCACAGGTGGCAACCCGTACGGGTCATGACGGTCACGTGGTGGGCCATGCGGTCAATCCTTACCTGAGGCGCATGCGGCGGAGCTTCCCGGTGGCCGAATGAGGCAGCGACTCGGCGAACTCGACGGTGTGCGGCACCTTGTACCCGGCCAGGTGTTCCGCGCAGTGCTCGACGACCTGCTGCTCCGAAAGCGAAGCGCCGGGCGCGGGGACGACGACGGCCTTCACCGCTTCGCCGGTCCTCTCGTCGACGACGCCGACGACACCCGCCTCGACGACCTCGTCCAGCATCGAGATCACGTTCTCGACCTCGTGCGGGAAGACGTTGAAGCCGTTGACGATGATCAGGTCGTTGGCGCGGTCCACCAGGTGCAGGTCGCCGTCGGTGTCGAGGTAGCCGACGTCGCCGGTGCGGAACCAGCCGTCCTCGTCGGGACCGTGCGAGCCGTCGGGCCAGTAGCCGGAGAACAGGTTCGCGCCGCGGATCGACACCAGGCCGGTGCCGCCGTCCTCGTCGAAGGCGTCGCCGAGGTCGTCCGGGTCCAGCGGGACGGGTTCCGCGTCGCCGTCGCTGTCGACCAGCCGGAGCTCGACGCCGGGCAGCGGCCGTCCGACCGAACCCGGCTTCGGGTAGCCGGTGACCAGCGTCGTGGTGACCACGGGCGCGCACTCGGTGAGGCCGTAGCCCTCGTAGACGTCGAGTCCGGTGGCACCGCGGAGCGCGGTGAGGATCTTGGGGTGCAGCGGCGCCGCGCCCGACGTCATCCGCCGGACGGTGGAAAGGCCCCGCCCGAGTTCCTCTGGGTCCATCGCGGCGAACTCGGCGTACATCGCGGGTACGCCGGCGATCGAGGTCACCCGGTACTCGGCGCAGTCGGCGAGCGTCCGCTCGGCGAGAAAACGTTCGGAGAGGATCGCCGTCGCGCCGACCGCGGTGGTCTGCAGCAGGCCCGGGCCCAGGCCGTAGACGTGGAACAACGGGATGGTGATGAGCACGCGATCGCCGTGCACGAGCGGGGTGGGGACGATCCGGTTCAGCTGGTCGAGGTTCGCCAGCAGCGCCCGGTGCGACAGCATCACGCCGCGCGGTGGACCGGTCGTGCCGGAAGTGTACGAAATGACCGCGATGTCCTCACCGGATCCGGCCGCGTCGACCGGTTCGGCTGCTCCATCCGAGGTAACAGGCGGTGAGAGGCTTGTCACTCCGCCGGGGAGTTCCTCAGTGACTTCGCGTTCGAGGACGAGCCGCGCGCCGCTGTGCTCCAGCAGCCCGTTCAGCTCCGCCGCCGGGGCCTGCGGCGAGATCGGGACGACCACCGCGCCCGCCCGGAGCGCCCCGAACAGCGAGACGGCGAACGCGGCCGACGTCGGCAGCCGCAACGCCACTCGGTCGCCACGCTCGATTCCCGCGTCGAGCAGGGCGCGGGCCAGCGCGTGGGCGGCGTTGTCGAGTTGCGCCCACGTCAGCGCGACCCCACCCCCGGTCTCCTGGACGGCCGCCTTGCCGGGCCACTGGCGGGCGGCCTCGACGAGCAAGGTGGGCACGCTTCCTTCGGCAACCTGCTCCGCGCTCAACTGCGAACCTCTTCCCTCGGATCGACGGCGTTGTCAGTTTGTCATCTCGGCCACCGTCATGGGGGTCACTCGGTTTCGTCGCAGTTCCGTAACCCCGGCACCGCTACCTACTTCGCGGTAACTACACGTATGCTGCTGGACGTCGTCGAGTGGTGTTGATCACTCGATGGTGAGAAAGGGAGTCCGGACGTGCAGATCTTGCAGGCCCACGCGGCGGTGGGACATGCGGGCCGGTACTCCCTGTCCGGAACGGGAGGTGCACCGTGACCCTTCCCGCGCCGAACCCCGTCTCCATGCTGGCGGGCCACATCCTCCGCCGGAGTGGTTTCCCCGCGGCGCCGCCGGCCCGGCCGAAGGTCGGCGACACCTCCGAGAGCGACGCCGCCGCCGAAGCCGCGAAGGCCGAAGCCTGGGAGCTGGTCAGCGCCGCACAGGACGGCGACACCTCCGCTTTCGGACGGCTCTACGACCGCTACGTCGACGTCGTCTACCGCTACGTCCTGTTCCGCCTCGGCGACCGGGACCTCGCCGAGGACGTCACCAGCGAGACGTTCCTCCGCGCCCTGCGCCGCATCACCTCGGTGAGCTACCAGGGGCGTGACGTCGGCGCCTGGTTCGTCACGATCGCGCGCAACATCATCCTCGACCACGTGAAGTCGAGCCGGTTCCGCCTCGAGGTCGTCACCGACGAGGTCGCCGAGCCGAACGGGGCACCGATCGGGAACGTCGGCGTGCAGGCCGTCGCCGGGCCCGAACAGCAGGCCATCAGCCGCGCCACCCGCGCCGAACTGCTGCGTTGCGTCGCCGAACTCGGCGAAGACCAGCGCGAGTGCATCGTGCTGCGGTTCATGCAGGGGCTCTCGGTCGCCGAGACCGCGGCGATCATGAAGCGCAACGAAGGCGCCATCAAGGCCCTTCAGCACCGCGCGGTACGCCGTTTGGCACAACTTCTGCCCACTGGATTGCGTTAAAGTCCCATATTTGTCCCTCACCGGGCCTTGCCGTAACCCTTGGGCGTCCCCGCTCGTTTTCTCAGCCAGACCGGTGTCAGGACCGGGCTGAGCAGATGGAGACTTCGCCGTGGGCGTGCCGGGATGGTTCGCGCGGGAGCGGGCGGACGGTGACCGCTTCGCCGACCTTGTCGACGGCACCGCGTCCCCGGAGGACGACGAGTTCGCCCGCGAACTCGCCCTCGTCGGCGGCTTGCGCGAACTGGGCGCCGGCGGCGCTCCCGACGCCGAGACACGGCAACGGATCCGCGACGAGATCGCCGGACGGCTCGCCGAAGCCGAAGCCGCGCCCAAGCGCCGCGGTCACGCCGTCGCCAACCTCGCCGCGGCCGCCGTCGCGCTCGTGCTGGCGCTGGGCGGCGTCACGCTGCTGCTGTCCAAGGACGCGTTGCCGGGCGATCCGCTCTACGGCATCAAACGAACGGGTGAATCGGCCGCGCTCGGGCTCACCTTCGACGAGCAGGACAAGGCGAAGAAGCACCTGGAGTTCGCCGCGAACCGCGTCGGCGAACTCGCCGAGCTGACCCGGCAGGACGCCCCCACCGGTGCGTATTTCACCGGCCTCGCCGATTTCGAGACGGATCTGCGGGCCGGGGTCTCGCGGCTGACGGCGATCGTCACCGACCAGGGTGGCCAGACGCGATTGACCGAACTCCGCTCCTGGGCGCAGCAGCAGTCCGACCGGCTCGGTGTCCAGGTCGGGCAGGCACCCGCCGAAGCGCGCGACAAGTTCGCCGCGGCCCGCAGCCTGCTCGACAAGGTCCAGGAGCGCACGACGGATCTCGGTTCGCGGCTGGTCTGCTACACGATCACCACGGGCTCTTCCGACGAATTGGGCGTGGTCCCGGCCGCCGGTGACTGCGTCCGCGATCCCGATTCCCCCGACGCGGCCGTGCCGCCGGTGTCGTCTCCCCCGCCGTCGTCCGCGCCGACCGGTTCGCCTTCGCCGACGTCGGTGCCGCCGGCCTCTTCCGTCGTGGACACCGCCGCCCCGACCGGACCGCTCGCGCCACCCACCGGAGGCACGCCGCCGCCCGTGGTGCCCACCCCCGGCCCGACGAACCTGCCGCCCCTGCCGACGCCGACCGCCACCCCGAAGCCGCCGCTGATTTCGATTCCGCCGCTCATCCCGGGGTTACCGCCGATAATCATCGGCTGACGCTCTGTCGACGAGGGAGGCGCCACACCTGGTACGAGCCGGTCGAGCGCTCGCTACGCTGTGCGTAGGCACCTGGGATTCCGGAGGCGGTGTGCGTGTCAGTTTGGCGGGGCAGGGACAAGAGTCAAGAGCTCGAACGGCTGGCCGAGCTCGCGGGCGAGGCGTCGGCCGAGGCCGCCATGGCGACCGCGTCCGCCGAAGCCCTCGAACCGCCCGCGCCGCCCGCTCCGCCGGACCTGACGGCGGCCGCGTTCTTCGACGTCGACAACACCATGATGATGGGCGCGTCGATCTTCTACTTCGCCCGCGGACTGGCCGCGCGCAAGTTCTTCACCTCCGCCGATCTGGCCGGATTCGTCTGGCAGCAGGTGAAATTCCGGCTCGGCGGCCGTGAGAACAAAGAGGACATCAAAACCCACCGCGAGCGCGCACTGTCCTTTGTGGCCGGTCGCACCGTGCAGGAACTGACCGACATCAGCGAAGAGATCTACGACGAGCTGATGGCGGACAAGATCTGGTCCGGCACCCGGGCGCTCGCGCAGATGCACCTCGACGCCGGGCAGCGCGTCTGGCTCGTCACCGCGACCCCGATCGAACTCGCGGCCATCATCTCGCGGCGCCTCGGCCTCACCGGCGCGCTGGGCACCGTCGCGGAGACCAAGGACGGCGTCTACACCGGCCGCCTCGTCGGCGACCTGCTGCACGGCCGCGCGAAAGCCCACGCCGTCCGGGCGCTGGCGTCACGCGAAGGGCTGAATCTCAAGCGCTGCACGGCGTATTCGGACTCGCAGAACGACGTCCCCATGCTGTCGGTCGTCGGGACCGCGGTCGCGGTGAACCCCGACGGCGGTCTCCGCGACGTCGCGCGGGCGCGCGGCTGGGAGATCCGCGACTTCCGGACCGGCCGGAAGGCCGCGAAGATCGGCGTGCCTTCGGTGCTCGGCGTCGGCGCCGTGGCCGGCGCCGTCGCGGCCGGCATGGCTTACCGGCGCCGCTGACCCGACACCCCTCCGCAATTAGTCACCTACTTGCGCCGATCACGCACGCAAGTAGGTGACTAATTGCGGAGGGCGCTAACCCTTGAAGACGCTCCGCCGCTGCGAAAGGCGTTTGTAGAGCGACTGCTGAATCGACTCCCGGACCTGGTCGGTCAGCGTGAAGACCAGCATCGGGTCGTCGACGGCGTCCGCGTCGTAGGTGTCGGTGCGGATGGGCTCGCCGAACTCGATGCTCCACTTCGTCGGCAGCGGGATCGCGCCGAGCGGGCCGAGCAGCGGGAAGAACGGCGTCACCGGGAAGTACGGCAGGCCGAGCACCCGCGCGAGCAGCTTGATCTCGCCGACCTTCGGGTAGATCTCCTCCGCGCCGATGACCGACACGGGGATGATCGGCACCCCGGTCCGCAGCGCGGCGGACACGAAACCACCACGGCCGAACCGCTGCAGTTTGTACCGCGACGAGAACGGTTTCCCGATCCCCTTGAACCCTTCCGGCCAGACGCCGACGAGTTCTCCCTTGCGCAGCAGGCGTTCCGCGTCCGCGTTGCAGGCGAGCGTCTGCCCGGACTTGCGGGCGAACGAGCCGATCAGCGGCATCTGGAACACCAGATCCGCGCCGAGGCCGCGCAGATGCCTGCCGCCGGGGACGTGGTCGTGCACGGCGACGGCGGTCATCAGCGCGTCGAGCGGCAACGTGCCGGAGTGGTTCGACACCAGCAGCGCGCCGCCGTCGGCCGGCAGGTTCTCGACGCCGAAGGTGTCGACCCGGAACCACTTCTCGTACAGCGCGCGCAGCGGCGGCAACAGCAGGGTTTCGGTGAGCTCGGCGTCGAAGCCGAACTCGTCGACGGTGTAGTCGCCGGTCAGCCGGTCCCGCAGGAACCCCAGTGCCGTCCTGAGCGAGGCCGGGAGGAGGTCCGCGTCGGCCGGGCTGGTCCGGGCGGGCGAGACCCGCGCCGTCCCGGGGAACTCGACGACGGGCGCGTCCGCCCGGCGTTCCTGCCGCAGATGCTCTTGTGCCTCTTCGGACTCGCGAAGATCCCGGTCCGCTTGGACGGCCGGGTCCGGCTTCTCTCTGCCGGGGCCGTGCAACGGGATGACCTGCGCTTCAGCGCCGCTCACGTTTTCCGCCTCGCCTTCGTGAGAGTTTTCGGGGTCGTTCTCGTGCGGCCTGCTCATCGGTGCGTCGCCTGTCCGGTCGCCGCGGCCACCAGCACCTTGCCCGCGAGCCCGGCGAGCTTGCCGCCGTCCACCACGGGCCGGAGCCCGCGGCCGGTGATGTAGTCGTCGAACGCTTCCCGCGTCGTCCAGCGCGGGGTGTAGCCGAAGTCCTTCTTGAGTTTCGTGATGTCCACGACGCGACCGAAGTTCAGCAGCCGCACCTGGTCGGCGGAGAAGTCGACCACTCTGGCGCCGCGCAGCACCTTGCCGACCGACGGCACGACACCGCTGGGCATCGGCAGCTCGAGCCGCCCGGCCCGCCGGATCGCCTGGGAAAGGGTGAGCACGCCTTCCGAGCCGACGTTGAACACGCCGGGTTCGTCGTTCAGCGTCGCCTGTTCGAACACGGCCAGCGCGTCGGAGGCGTGGAGCAGCTGGATCCGCGCGTCGTAGCCGAAGACGGTCGGGACCACCGGCAGCGCGAAGTAGCGCGAGAGCACGGTGTCGATCTCGGGGCTGATGATGTTGGCGAACCGGAGCAACGTCGTCGTGATGTCGGGACGACGGCGCATGAGCCCGCGGACGTACCCCTCCATCTCGACGGCGTCCTTCGCGTAGCCGCTGGCGGAGGTGGGGATGAGCTCGGAATCCTCGGTGAAGACCGCCTGGGAGCGCGCTCCGGCGCCGTACACCGCGGCCGTCGACTTCACCACGAGCTTGCGCACGAGCGGCGAGCGCTGGCAGGCCGCCAGCAGCCGCATCGTGCCGATGACGTTGACCTCTTTGATCGCCGTGCGGCGAGCGGGGCCCGCCGGATGCGCGGTGCACGAGGCGTGCACCACGGTGTCGACCTTGGCCGTGCTGATCACCTTGGCGATCAGCGGGTTGCGGATGTCGGCACGCACGTATTCGGCGTGGCCCATCCGTTGCAGGACCGACTTCTGCGGAGGCGTGGTGTCGACGCCGATCACCCGCTCGAACTCCGGATTGTTGCCGAGTCTGGCGAGCAGCTTCCCGCCAAGGTCTCCCCCGACCCCGGTCACGAGCACGATGTTCGACGGCATAGGACTCCCTGCGGCGTTGGGGCGGTTCTCGGACTTCGATCACGGGGTCCTGATGACCTTGAGCGCCGGTCGAGCCACCGAGTGTGCGCGTACCTGCACTCATGGGAAGCATCGCGCGGCTGCCCTTGAGATGTTACCGCTCATTAGGGGTAGTCGGCCCAGCGCTTACATGCTATTAACCAGCCGCTCGCAGAGGGGATGCACGTCTCACTCGAATGGGCGGAAACCGCCCACCGAATGGGAATGGCCCGTCCAGAAACTGGACGGGCCATTCACCGGCTGTGTCTTACTTGCCGGCCTTCCTACGCTGAACGCGCGTCCGGCGCAGCAACTTGCGGTGCTTCTTCTTCGACATGCGCTTACGGCGCTTCTTGATCACAGAGCCCATCGTGAGCGCTCCTTCCTTCGTCGTCGGTCACGCTGCCCGGCGCAGCGTCCAACGGGTGGAGCGCACAGGCACGAGCGGTCTTCCAGGGTACTCGCGCCCCGGAAGACGCCCTCGGGCGGGCACGTTGTGCTCCGCGAAGCGGGCCTCAGCCCACGTCGAAGTACGCGCCTTGGAGATATTCGTGAACAGCCTTTTCGGGGACTCTGAACGACTTCCCGACGCGCACCGCGGGCAACTCGCCCGAGTGAACGAGGCGGTAGACGGTCATCTTGGAGACCCGCATCAGCGTGGCCACCTCGGCGACCGTCAGGAACTGGACCTGACCTACTGAGGGCAGGTCATCCTTCTTGTTCTGCGGCATGATTCACCGTGTCCTTCGACACGTGTCGCGCCACGAGGCTTCCCCACCTGTGGTATCGACACGCACGTGCTCTCCTGAGAGTAGCGGGACACGTGTGGCTAAAGCGACGCGAGTCACCGAGATGGGCCCGTACGACTACGCATTTCGTCCTCTCGATGCGGTAGTCAGACGGCGAACTACCGCGTCCAGAGGACGAAACGCGGTGAGCCGGCGCAAGTAGGTGACTAATTGCGGGGGTCGTGGGCGGCGCCCAGCTCGGTCGAGCGGTCCTTCGCGGCCTCGATGGCGGCCAGGAGCGCGGCGCGAACGCCGTGTTTCTCCAGCTCGCGGATGGCGTTGATGGTCGTCCCGGCGGGCGAGGTGACGGCTTCACGCAGCAGCACCGGGTGTTCGTCGGACTCGGCGAGCATCTTCGCCGCCCCGACCGCCGACTGGATGATCAGCTGCCCGGCGAGCGCTCGGGGAAGCCCGAGCAGGATCCCGGCGTCGATCATGGCCTCGACCAGGTAGAAGAAGTACGCGGGCCCGGATCCGGACAGCGCCGTGACGGCGTCCTGCTGCGACTCCGGCACCTCGACGACCTGCCCGACGTGCGAAAGTAGGTCCTTCACCACCGCGATGTGCTCGGCGGTCGCGTGCGCGCCCGCGGAGACCGCGCTCATCGCCTCTCCGACGAGCATCGGGGTGTTCGGCATGACCCGCACCACCGGGACGCCCTCGGCCAGCCTGCGCTCGTACAGGGCGGTCGGCAGGCCCGCGCACAGCGAGACCACCAGCGACTCCTTGCCGAGCAGCGGCGCGAGCTCGTCCAGCACCGGTTCGATGTCCTGCGGTTTGACCGCGACGACCAGCACGTCGGCCCGGCGCGCGGCGTCCGCGACGGTGACCCCGTGCACGCCGTGGCGTTCGGTCAGCTCGGCCGCGCGCGCCGGATAGCGTTCGGTGAACAGCAGGTCGGCGGGGCTGTGCCCGCCGTGCAGCAGGCCGGAGAGCAGGGCCTCCCCGATCTTCCCGGCACCCAGAACCGCGATCACAGTCATGCGCTTCAGCGTGCCAAACCGCCGTCAGCCGCCGGGCGCCGGGGCGAGCGCCAGCTGCCGCGCCTGACAGACCAGCCTGCCCTGCGAGTCCACCACGCGGGCGTCCGAGTCGAACCATGCCTCGTGCACCGACTGGCTCTCGACGATCACCCGCAGCCAGCCCGGCGCCGGCCGGGTGCGCAGCAACGCGGTCAGCTGCACGGTCGGCGCCCAGCCGACCCGGCCGAGGTTGTAGACCACCGGCGGGTTCACGTCGCTCGCGAGCAGCGCGAAATACGGGTCCGGGAGCCCGTGCCGCGGCCGGACCCACAGCCGGATCTTCGGCGGGTCCCCGATCCGGCCGTGCAGGTAGCCGACACTCGCCGGATCGAGCCGGACCTCGCAGCCCTTCGCGAGGTTGAACAGGCCTTCGGACGTCTCGCCGGTCATGGGCACGGCGCCGGGCGGCGGCTCCACGGGCATGGCCGGGACGTCGGTCCACTCCGGCCGCCGCATCGGCAGGCGACCGGTGGTCACCCTGGCCTCGACGCAGCTGCGGCCCCGCTGCTCCAGCGTGACCGCGACGACCGAGGCGCGCCTACCGACCTTCCGGACGTCCATGCGCAGCAGCACCGGCCCCACCGCCGGCGGATGCAGGAATTCCGCGCTGATCGCCAGCGGCTCGGACGGCGGTTCGCCGCGTTCGTGAAGGAACGTGAGAGCGGCCCTGGCCATCAGGGCCATCAGGAAGCCGCCGTGGGGGTGTCCACCGATCGACCATTCGGTACGGAGTACCGCCGTGAAAGTGCCGTCACCCAGTGATCTCGTCGCGCACGCCGCGTCGAAGGAGGTGCTCGTTTCGTCGGCCGCGCTCACCGAGCACTGACCCAGGCCACGAGCCGATCCATCGGGGTGCGGGAGATCAACAAGCGCAGCTGGTTCACGGTCGGAACTTTACGTGTACCAGCGCCTCGGGCGCAGGGAGGAATGATTCTCCGCACCTGGAGACGATCTTTGTCACTGGCCGAGGTGGAGCCTCGCGAACAAGAGTGACTCCGCGAGGTCTCGCGAGCGCCGCGCCGCGCTCGGCGACCGGCGGGTGTTGATCTCCAGCACGATCTGTCCGGAGAAATCGCTGTTCACGAGCTTTTCGAGGAGTTCGGCGCAGGGCTCGATCCCGCGTCCGGGCACCAGATGTTCGTCCTTCGGGAGTCCCGTGCCGTCCGCCAGATGGACGTGCGCGAGCCCGGAACCCATCCGATCGGCGAGGGCGAGGGCGTCCATCCCGGCTGCCGCTGTATGGGACAGGTCGAGCGTGTAGTGGCGAAACCCTACGTCCGTAGGGTCGATCGAGGGCCGGAACGCCGAGACACGGGACGTCCGCGAGCCGCCGGGCGGGCGGACCTTGAACATGTTCTCGACCGCGATCTCGATCCCGCTGGCGTCTTCGAGCTCGTCGACGAGGTCGCCGAACGCGTCGCCGTAGCGGCGCTGCCACCGGAACGGCGGATGCACCACGACCGTGCGCGCGCCCAGTTCCTGTGCCGCGTCCACGGACATCCGCAGGCGCACCTCGGGATCCGGCGACCACACGCGCTGGGTGATCAGCAGCGACGGCGAGTGGATCGACAGCACCGGCACCCCGGTGCGGCGCGACCACCGGCGCAGCGCGGAGATGTCCTGGCTGACCGGGTCGGCCCAGACCATCACCTCGACGCCGTCGTAGCCGAGGTCGGCGGCCAGTTCGAAGGCGGTGCCCGCCCGCAACGGCCAGACGGACGCCGTCGAAAGGCCTACCGGAACCTGCTGAGCCATTCCGGCATTCTTCCCGAGGCCGCTAGCGCGCGACCAACAGGAGTGCGGCCGGTGAGACCGTCACCACCAGCCCGACCAGCACCGCGAGCACCAGGGTCTGGAGATCCTCGGCCTTGCGGATCTTCCGGACGATCCACACCAGCGCGACGATCACCAGCAGCGCGGCGACCAGCGCGGCGGCGGGGATGTTGACCCACAGCCAGTTGAAGCCCAGCCAGACACCGGCGCCGCCGACCACGCCGAGGGCGAGCTGACCGGCCAGCGCCAGCCACTGCTTCCCCGGCGAGACCTTCTCGGCGGGTGCCGCGGGCTCGTCGGCCTCGACGACATCCTCGGCCCGGTCGTCTTCGTAGTCGTCCTCGTACTCGTCGGCGCGGTAGCCGTAGTCGTCGCGGCCGAAGTCGGGGCCGCCGTCCGGGTACGCCGGGTCGGCGAACTCGCGCTCGTAGTCGTCGAGGTCGTCCTGCCGCTCGCGGTCGTCGAGCGAATGCGGCGGCACGAACGGCATCGGCGCGGGATGGGGCTGGTGGGTAGAAGCCATGGTGGGCGGGCCCGCGTCGAACGGGTCCGGTTCGGGGCCGGTGTCCGGTTCGACGGGCGCGACCGGGGGCGGCACCGGCGGAATTCCGCCGATCTCGGTGTCCTCGGACTGCACCTTCTGCCTGCGTTTACGCCATCCGGCGAGCCCGGCGGGCGGCGACGGCGGTGCGACGGGCGCGGACGCTTCAGGTTCGGGCGACGGCTCGTCGCCGACCGCGGCGAACTGCTCGGTGCTCGGCTCGGCCTTGGGCTGGGCGGGACGGGCAGGCGGACGACGGCGGCGCGCCGGCTGCGCGGGCGGCGTCGCGAAGCCACCGCTGGCCATCGGACCCGGCTGGTCCTGCACGTCTTCGGGCGGGGCATCGGAGCCACCGGGGCCACCGAGGCCTCCGTCGAGTCTCGCCGACAACCCTGAGGACGGAGGCCCGGCGGGCGGCTCGGGGCGACGGCGGACCGGCGGCACCGCGCCGCGGGTCTCCTCCGGGCCCGCCGGGCGGGGCCTGCCACGCGGGGGCAGGCCCTCGGAGTCCGGCGGACGCTGGTAGCCGGACTGCTCCTGCGGCGGAACCGGCCGTACGAACTGACCCGATTGCTGCGGCGGGCGCTGCTGGTAACCGCTCTGCTCCTGCGGCGGGGTGGGCCGCACGAACTGACCGGATTGCTGCGGCGGCTGCGGCGGGCGCTGCTGATAGCCGCTCTGCTCCTGCGGCGGGCGCACCGGCGGCGTCTGCCGGGTCGGGGTGGACGCGACGTCCGGCGGCACCGGCAGCGGCGCGGAGTCCTGCTGCGGCTGCGGGAGCGGACGTGAGCCGGAGTCCTGCTGCGGCTGCGGAAGCGGACGCGCGCCCGAGTCCTGCGGGCGCGAGCGGCGCGGCGGACGGTTGAGCGGCGGCGGGGTGTCGCCGGACACCCTGTCGATGATCGCCTGCGGCGCGGTGTCGCTCACCGACGGCGTGCGCCTGCCGCGAGTGGGCTCGGGAGCCTCGTCCTCGTCGTCGGCCGCGCGGCGTCGCCTGCGGCGCCCGCCTTCCGGCTGGGCTCCATGCTGCGCGAGCAGCTCCGCCACGGTCTTCTGTGGCCGGCCGCTCTCTGTCTCGTCCGTCATACCGTGCTGTCCAATGCGCGCTCCGGCCGTTGTGAACCGGCACGCGACGGAGCATCGGCGGCGGCGCGCGCGCTATCCACCGTCATCCGCATTTCCGTCACCTCTTCACCGTGCCCGTTCTCCGTCGACTAAGTCCAGTCGGGCGCTGCCGCCCACAGTCTCGTCCGCACCGTTCGAATGGTCCAGCCGTCGAAGGATGACACCTTCTCGCAGCGCCCACGGACAGATCTCCAGTTCTTCCAGGGAAAGCGCCCGCATGGTGGCTTGCGCGACGAGCGCTCCGGCCACCAGCTGATGCGACCTGCCCGCGCTGACGCCCTCGAGTTGTGCCAGGTCATGGGCGGTCATCCGGGAGATGAACGCGATGAGCTGGCGCAACGCGGTGTCGGTCAGGGTACGGCGCACATGCGGTCCGCCCGCCGACGGCGCCGCTCCGGTCAGCCTGGCGAGCGACCGGAACGTCTTCGACGTCGCCACGACACGATCGGGTTCACCCAATTTGGCGACCTTCTTCGCGAGCGGGGCGAGTTGTTCTTCGAGCCACGCCGAAGTCGCGATGAGCTCCGAGCGGGTCGGCGGGTCGTGCTGGAACCGCGTCCGGGTGGTCCGGCCGGCGCCGAGTGGCAGCGACTCCGCCAGATCAGGCTCCTCGTCGCGGCCCATCGCGATCTCCAGCGAGCCGCCGCCGATGTCGAGCACGAGCAGTTTTCCCGCCGACCAGCCGAACCAGCGGCGGACGGCGAGGAAGGTGAGGCGGGATTCGTCGATCCCGGAAAGCACCTTCAGTTCGACGCCGGTCTGTTCCTGGACCTTCGCCAGCACCTTCGGGGCGTTCTTGGCTTCGCGGACCGCGGAGGTCGCGAACGCCATGACCTCTTCGCAGCCGAGCCGGGCCGCGGCCGCCTTCGCCGATTCGACCGCCCGAACGAGGCTGTCCGCACCCGCGCGGCTCAGGTCGCCGTTGCGGGTGATCTGCTCGGCGAGCCGGAGGACGGCCTTTTCGGAATGCATCGGGGTCGGGTGGGCGCCACGGTGGGCGTCGACCACGAGTAGATGGACGGTGTTGGAACCGACGTCGAGTACCCCTAGGCGCACGAGCGTCTACGGTACCCGCCCCCACGTCAGGTCACGAAACCGTAACCGTGATCTGTATCGCAGGAGGCGGGTACCGGCCTGTCACGTCTCGAACTTGTAGCCCAGGCCACGCACCGTGACCAGGTGCCGGGGCGATCCCGGGTCCGGTTCGATCTTCGACCGCAGCCGCTTCACGTGGACGTCGAGCGTCTTGGTGTCGCCGACGTAGTCCGCGCCCCACACCCGGTCGATCAGCTGCCCGCGGGTGAGCACGCGGCCCACGTTGCGCAGCAGGTACTCGAGCAGGTCGAACTCCTTCAGCGGCAAGGAGACCTCCTCGCCGTCGACGGTCACGACGTGCCGTTCGACGTCCATGCGCACCGGCCCGGCGGCCAGCACGAGCGGTGCCAGGTCGCCTTCGGAGCCCGGCTCGCCGCCGCGTCGCAGCACCGCGCGGACCCGCGCGATGAGCTCACGGGCCGAGTACGGCTTGGTGACGTAGTCGTCGGCGCCGAGTTCCAGCCCGACGACCTTGTCGATCTCGCTGTCGCGTGCGGTCACCATGATCACCGGCACCGCGGAACGCTGCCTGAGCTGCTTGCAGACGTCGGTGCCGCTCATGCCCGGGAGCATGAGGTCGAGTAGGACGATGTCGGCGCCGTTCCGGTCGAACTCCTCGAGCGCCTGCTGCCCCGTCACGGCGACGGCGGCGGTGAAGCCCTCTTTGCGGAGCAAGAACGCGAGCGGATCGGCGAACGACTCTTCGTCCTCGACGATGAGAACCCTCGTCACAGGTTTCCTCCATGGTCGGGGCTTTCTTGCCCTGTTGCCACGAGACGGGGTGTCCGCTCGGGGGTCTTCTCCGGCCGGGATGCCGGCGGAGCCTGCTTCACGGCCGCGGCCGGTTCGGCGGGGATGTGCGCGGGGATCCGCAGGGTGAAGGTCGATCCGGTGCCGGGACGGCTCCAGAGTCCGACCGAACCGCCGTGGTTGGCGGCCACGTGCTTCACGATCGCCAGGCCCAGCCCGGTGCCGCCGGTCGCCCGCGACCGCGCCTTGTCCGCGCGGTAGAACCGCTCGAAGACACGCTGCTGCTCGTCCTCGGCGATGCCGATGCCGCGGTCGGTGACCGCGATCTCGACCTTGCCGTCGACCAGCCGCCTGCTGATCGACACCGGGCTGCCCGGCTGCGAGTACGCGACGGCGTTCTCCAGCAGGTTCGACAGCGCGGTCACCATCAGCGTCCGGTCGCCCTCGATGAGCAGCCCGCTGGCCGCGTCGGTGGTGATGGTGATCTCGGCGGATTCCGCCGAAAGCGTCGTCCGGCCGAGTGCCTCGCGGACCACGGCGTCGACCTCGACCACGTTCAGATCGGGCAGCCGCTCGGCGCCCTGCAGCCGCGACAGCGCGATCAGCTCGGTGACGAGCTGGCCGAGCCGCGTCGATTCGCGGAGGATCTTGCCGCCGAAGCGGCGGACCTCCTCGGTGTCTTCCGCGGCGTCGAGGATGGCCTCGGTGAGCAGCGCGATCGCGCCCACCGGCGTCTTCAGTTCATGGCTGACGTTCGCGACGAAGTCACGCCGGACGGCTTCGAGGCGGGCCGCCTCGGAGTGATCGACGGCCTCGACCACGGTGAACCCGTCGCCGAGCGGGCGGACCTCGCCGAGGACGGCCTCGGGCTGACGGCCCCTCGCCTCCAGCGGCGAAAGGTCGATCTCCATCGGCTCGTCGGTCTCGACCACCTGCTCGGCGGCCTTGCGGGCCCGCGGATCGGCCTGGTTGACCTTCACCAGCCCGAGCTCGTAGGCACGGGGGTTGTGCAGCACCATGTCGCCGAACTTGTTGAGCACGACGACGCCGTTGTTGCTGGACCGCACGAGGCGTTCGAGCAGCTCGGCCACGGTGGGCCCGGCCGGTCGCCGTTCCTCGCGACGGGTGCGGCTCCTCGCGATCAGGAAACCGAAAACCACACCGACGATCAGTCCGCCGACGGCCAGGGCGAGTGCAACAGGCGTGGTCACAGGGGAATCGTAAGCGCGTGGGTAGTCTTTTGGCCTAGTCCCGGCCGCGTACTCGTGATGCCTATGACACCTGGGGACGCCCTGTTCGCCTGCAGGTCAGGCCCCGTTCACGCGACCGACCCCTCGCCGAGACCTTCCGGGTGAGGCGAGTCACCCGAAACGGGGACATCGATGCCGAGTCGCGCCCGGATCCCGACTTTCGTCGGGACTATCCGGACCGCGTGCTGCCCACTCACCGGCGAATAGCGACGTTCCCGTCACGGCCGCCGGGGAATGTTGGAAGACTGTCGCCGTGGAACTCGTCAGTGACATCTCCCTGATTCGCGGAGAAGAAGAGCTGTTCGACCGGACGGCTCATCTGTTCGTCGCGGCGACCGACATCGCGTGCGCGGCCGATGACCTCTACACCTGGGCACTTTCCCGGCCGTCGCTCACGCGGCAGGGCGAACGGCTGGTTCGCGACAAGCGGATCCGCAAGCTGTACCGGCCCGGCGTCCTGCTGAACGAGCAGACCGCGCGGCATCTGCACCGGCTGTCCGGCCTCGGCGCGCAGATCCGGATCGGAACCGGGGAGATCAACGAGACGATCCTGCTCGACGAACGCGTCGCGATCATGGCGGGCGACGAGGGCAAGGCGGTGCGCTCGTACAGCGTCATCTCGCGCCCGGAGCTGGTGCAGGGCATCCTGTCGCTGTTCGAAACCGCCTGGCGGGCGGCCGCGACCCTGGAGACGTTCGACGCGCGGTTCGCCGACATCCGGATGGAGGCACCGCAGATCCTCGAGTTCCTGACCACCGGCTGCAAGGACGACAAGGCCGCGAAGAGCCTCGGCATGGGCGTGCGCACCTATCAGCGGCGCGTCTCGGAACTGCTGGTCGCGCTCGGTGTGACCTCGCGGCTCCAGGTCGACGCGCGAGCGCGGGAGCTCGGCCTCCTGTGAGGCGCTGGGCGGGCCTCGCCGTACTGCTCGCGCTCGCGGGCTGCACCACCACGGTCTCCGGCACCGCCCGGCCCGAACCGGAAACGCCGCCCTCGAATCTCGCGCTGGTCGATCCGGCGCGGACGGCGTCGGTGCTGACAGCGATCAAGACGGCGGTCGAAGCGGTGTTCTCCTACGACAGCACGGCCGTGCCCGCCTACGAGAAGGCGATCGCCGACAACCTGACGCCGGGCGCACGCGACGAAATGGCGAAACTGTTCGCCGAGGTCCGGAAGTCCGCGGAGCCGATCAAGCTGGTGACCAGGGTGATCGTCTCGGCCGCGGTCGAGCAGACGCCGGACAAGGCACGGGTCCTGACCGTGCTCGACCAGAGCAGCACCCGGGCGGGGGCCGCCAACAAGGGCATCGCGTCGGTGCTGCTCGCGACCGTGCGCGAAGGCGACCGCTGGCGGATCGGCGAGATCAAGGTGAACCCGGCCGGGTCGCCGCCCGCGACGGAGAAACCGGGCGC
Source organism: Amycolatopsis sp. NPDC052450 (assembly GCF_044547565.1). Lineage (NCBI taxonomy): Bacteria > Bacillati > Actinomycetota > Actinomycetes > Pseudonocardiales > Pseudonocardiaceae > Amycolatopsis > Amycolatopsis sp. NPDC052450. The sequence goes on from NZ_JBIUAQ010000005.1 coordinate 328,253, forward strand.
GGGTGACCGGGTGCTCGCACGGATCCGGGATTTTGCCCGCGACGGCGCCCTGCGTGCCGCGCAAGCCCTGCTGAACGTGGATCCGGCCGATCCCGAAGGCACGTACGCCCGCTACGAGTCCGTGTCGACCGGGCAGTTGCTGACCCAGTTCCGGCGGGACAAGGCGACGGGAGTCGGCAAGATCCGGGCCGCGGGCGCGAAGTCGTCGCTGGCGCCGAATCCGGCCGCCGCGGTCATGGAGGTCGTGGACGACAAGGCGAGCGTGCTGCTCCACGCGACGAGCGACGTCACCGACGCGGCCGGGCAGGCGACGAAGAAGCACCTGCCGATCGTCCTGCGTCTCCAGTGGCTGCCCGAAGGCTGGAAGGCGGCCGGGATCGAACTGGTCGCGAGCCTCCCCTGACGCAATTCGGCACCTGGTTGCGATGGTTCACACTTCGAACTATCGCAACCAGGTGCCGAATTGCGTGGGGTCAGCGGCCCTGGTTCGCCACGGCGGCCGCGGCCTTCTTGGCGGCCTCCGGGTCCAGGTACGTCCCGCCGGCGGTGACCGGCTTGAGGTCGTCCGTCAGGTCGTAGCGCAGCGGGATGCCGGTCGGGATGTTGAGCCCGGCGATCGCGTCGTCGGAGATGCCGTCGAGGTGCTTCACCAGCGCCCGCAGCGAGTTGCCGTGCGCGGCGACCAGCACGGTCTTGCCCGCGCGCAGATCCGGCACGATCGCGGACTCCCAGTACGGCAGCAGCCGCGCGACGACGTCCTTGAGGCACTCGGTCAGCGGGGCGGTGTCGCCGAGGTCGGCGTAGCGCGCGTCGCCGACCTGGCTGAACTCGTCGGCCGGGTCGATCGGGGGCGGCGGGGTGTCGTAGGAGCGGCGCCAGAGCATGAACTGCTCCTCGCCGAACTCGTCCAGGGTCTGCTTCTTGTTCTTGCCCTGGAGCGCGCCGTAGTGCCGCTCGTTGAGGCGCCAGTCGCGCTTCACCGGGATCCAGTGCCGGTCGGCGGCGTCGAGCGCCAGATTGGCGGTCGAGATCGCCCGGCGCATCAGCGAGGTGTGCACGACGTCCGGCAGCAGACCGGACTCCGCGAGCAGCTGCCCGCCCTTGCGCGCTTCCTGCTCGCCCTGTTCCGACAGCGGCACGTCCACCCAGCCGGTGAACAGGTTTTCGGCGTTCCACGTGCTCTGCCCGTGACGCAGCAGCACCAGAGTCCCAAGCTCAGCCATGCGCCCCAGCCTGCCAGAGCGAGCGGAAGCGCCGGTCAGAGGGCCGGAATTGCCCTTTCTTCTACGGAGAGTGCGTTACCCGCGAGTAACACCTTCACCCGTCCAGAAGACGGGGTGCCAACAAGTCCCGATCTCCGAAAAACAGGCTGCACTCCGTTATCCCTGATTTCGAAGTTCACTCGAACGGAGTAACCGGTAGTCTTGTGATTACAGGTGGAGATCTGACAGGTTGACTAAGTCCCGCGCGGCCGGATTCCACGCACTCCCCGGCTCGACGCGGGTGACGACCGCGACTCGTCTCCCCCCTGCCGAGTCGCGGCGCCCGCCGGCCCCGTTGGCATCCCCCTCGTCACCGGGTCCACCTTGGCGGGAACTTCAGCGGGGCGGCTCGAGATCGCGACTCCCCCCTCCCTCGAGCCGTCCCGCCTGTTCATCTTCAGGGCCCCTCGTGAGTGACGCTTGAGCGGTTTCGCGTGACCGAATGGACGACACGCGTGATCGGGCGGACGACTCGTGGCGACACCCTGCGGCCGCGGTCGTGTCGTCCATCCAGTCACGCGTGTCGTCCGCCGGATCACAAGTGTCGTCCATGCAGTCACGTGACGACGCCGGCAGGACACGGCCTGGGCGCCCTGTTCACCTTCAGTCCAGCGGGGGTGCGGACGGCAGATCCGAAGCGGTCGCCATCGCGGGCTCCGCCGGACGGCGCCGCTTGCGCAGCCACCACACCAGCGCGGCCGCGGGGACACCGAAGACCAGCACGAACGGGGCCATCGCGCCGAGCACGGTCAGCAGGCCGCCACCGAAGGTCAGGAACGCGTCCCAGCCGTTCGTCAGGCCGCCGAAGAACCCGCTGCGCGACTCCTCTTCCGCCGCGACGGTCTCCGCCTTCACCTGCAGCGTGATGGTCGACATGGCGACACTTCCGGCCAGGCTCTCGCGCCGCTTCTGGAGCGACTCGAGTTCGGCCTCGCGGCTTGTCAGCTCGCTCTCCACCGAGGCGATCTCGGAAACCGACGTCGCCCTCGCGAGCAGCGCGCGGACGCGTTCGACACTCGCCCGCTGGGTGGCCAGCCGCGATTCGATGTCGACCATCTGCTCGGTCACGTCCGTCGCGGTGACCTCGCGTCTCACCTGCTTGCCCAGCTTCGCCAGCTGGTCCAGCACGCCGTCGAGGCGTTCGGAGGGCACGACGACGTTGACCGTCGCCCGCTTCTCCTGGGTGCTCTCCTGCCCGGTGTAGCCGGCGGCGCCCTGCGTGATCACGCGGACCTGCGAGATCACGTCGGCGACGTTCGGCGCGGTGAGCTCCAGGCTCGCCGTGCGCACCAGTTTGCGGTCGGTGATCCCCGGCTGCCCCACCGGCGCCGGATCCTTGCCCGAACCCGCCTTGCCGGCGCTGTCGCTGCTCTCCTTGTTCGGCGGCCCCTGATTCGGCGCCGCCTGCTTGGTGTCGGCCGACATCGGCATCGCGGCGGACTCGCTGCTGCCGCCGGAATCGTTCGCCGAGCAGCCCGCGAGCGCCAGCACGATGCCTGCCGCGGCCACCCATCTCAATCGCTTGCGCATCCGTCTTTCTCCCTCCAGTGCTGCGGAGAGAGACGGAGCCGGGCTCAGACCCGTTGCACCGTTCGGGTCACGAGTCGGTCAAGGCTCCGGGTTCGTGCCCGTTCGAAGGCTCGACGAGATGTTTGAACGCCTGCAGGTTCGCCAGGGACTCCCCTCGGGAGACCCGCCAATCCCATTCGCGTTTGATCGATTCGGCGAAACCGAGTTCCAGCAAGGTGTTGAAGTCGCCGTCGGCGGCCTCCAGCACCTGCCCGAGGATCTTGTCCAGTTCGGACTCGGTGACCGTGTCCAGGCCGAATCGGCCGACCAGGTAGATGTCGCCCATCGCGTCCACCGTGTAGTGCACGCCGTACAGTTTCGCGTTGCGGCGCAACAGAAAACGGTAAACGTCCTCATGGGACTCGTCGGGGCGGCGGCAGACGAAGGCTTCGACGGCGAAGGCGTGGTCCCCGGCGACCAGCCAGCAGTTGGTCTGCAGTTTCTTGGTGCCGGGCAGCGTGACGAAGTACTTTCCCTCGCCGCGCCTGTCGTATTCCAGGCCCGCGTTGTCCAAAGAGGACCGCAAGGTCTCGTCGAGCGTCAAACCGCCACCTCCGCGCGCTGTTCGAGGGCACGCCGGAACGCGCCGGTCGCCTGAGCGTACGTGTCCAGCAGCCGGTCCGTCGTACGGCGCCAGGAGAAACGCCGCGCGTGGACGACGGCGTTGGCCGAAAGTTCGGCACGCCAGCCGGGCCGCAGCGCGACGTTCGCGAGCGCGCGCGCCCAGTCCCGCGGATCGTGCGACGGCACGAGCAGCCCGGAGACCCCGTGCGGCACGGCGACCGGCAGCCCGCCGACCTCGGCCGCGATCACCGGCGTCCCGCAGGCCTGCGCCTCGAGCGCGACCAGCCCGAACGACTCGTTGTAGCTCGGCACGGCGACGATGTCGGCCGCGCGATAGACGTTGACGAGCGACCGGCCGGGCTGCGGCGGCATGAACCGGGTCTGCTCCTCGATCCCGAGGGAGACGGCCAGCTCACGCAGGGCCTGCGGCTGCTCCAGCCCGCTCCCGGACGGGCCGCCGACGATCAGCACCACCAGCCGCGACGCCAGCTCCGGCCGCTCACGCAGCATTTCGGCCGCGGCCAGCAGGAGGACGTCCGGCGCCTTCAGTGGCTGGATCCGGCCGGCGAAGGCCAGCACGATCGCGTCCTGCGGCAGCCCCAGCGCCCGGCGCGCGGCCGAGCGGGAGCCGGGAGTGAACCGGTCGAGGTCGACGCCGGGCGGGATGGCGTGCACGGAATGCGGGTCGGCGTCGTACAGCTCGATCAGCTCGCGGGCCTCGACACGGGTGTTCGCGACCAGGCAGTCCGCCTCCTCGACGACCTGCTCCTCGCCGATCACGCGGGTGCGCGGCTCGGGGGTGTCCCCCTCGGCCAGCGCGGCGTTCTTGACCTTGGCCAACGTATGCGCGGTGTGCACCAGCGGCACGCCCCAGCGGTCGCGGGCGAGCCAGCCCGCCTGGCCGGAAAGCCAGTAATGCGAATGGATGAGGTCGTAGTAGCCCGGCTCGTGGAACGCCTCGGCCCGCAGCACCCCGGCGGTGAACGCGCACAGCTGGGCGGGCAGCTCGTCGCGGCCCAGCGGCTCGAACGGCCCGGCCGGGATGTGCCGCACCAGCACGCCGGGCGCCAGTTCGGCGACCGGAGGCTGATCCGACGACGTCGCGCGCGTGAACACCTCGACCTCGACGCCGCGGCGGGCCATCTCGGTGGCCGTCTGGCTCACGTAGACGTTCATCCCCCCGGCGTCGCCGGTACCCGGCTGCTCCAGTGGAGAGGTGTGCAAAGACAGCACCGCGACGCGCCTTGGCGCGGCATCGAACCCGTGCAGAGGGATCGTCACCTGGTCAACACTCCCGAAGTCCTACTGATCGGCGAACCCGCGCAGCAGTTCACCGAACTCGTCCACCGCTTCGGCGAACGGCAGATGCCCCACCTCAGGTAGCCAACGCACGACGGCCCCCTGAATCTTCCCGGCCGCGTATTCCGCCGACGTCGGATCGATCACAGCGTCCGCGAGACCATGGACGATAAGTGCCGGTTTGTCCAGATCACGAAGTACGTCCTCGCTCCCGACGTCGCGCCGGAACAGCGCGGAGCGCACCACGGGCGGAGTGGAAAGGCAGGCGCCGAGCAGCGACTGGGTGAGCGTGCCGGACACCGGGGAGGCGGTCATTCGCTCGCTGAACTGCACCAACGCGGGAATCGCGACCGACGGATCGTCCGAAAGCACCGCCGGGATGGCCTCGCGCATCGCGCGGCCGAGCTTGCCGCCGGGCCGGTTCTTGCCGATTTCTGTGATAGCGCCCACAAAAACGACGCCACCGAGCCTCGCCGAGCCGTGCACGCGGAGGTAGTCGGTGATCACGAGCCCGCCGTAGGACCAGCCGACGACGATCGCGTCGTCACCGGCGAAGTCGAGAACGGAGGCGAGATCCTCCGCCCAAACGCGTGGATCGTCGTAGCCGGCTGAGGGCACTTCGGAGTCACCGTGACCGCGCAGATCCATCGCGACCAGGCGGAACCGCTCGCTGAGGGCGGGATCCGCCATCTGCGGCGCCCATGCCTTGGCGGACTGGGCCCAGCCGTGCACGAACACGATCGGACGGGTGTTCTCGGCGCCTTCGACCCACAAGCCGATGCGGGTCCCGCCGTAGCCGACTACCTCGGTCTTCATGCCCGCACTTTAGGAGGTCCCGGCCCCCAGGTGTTCTTGCATCTTTCGAAGTCGCGCGTCCACGGGTCGCGCGATCATTTGACAGCGGAGAGCGCCTTCCAGGACTTCCAGTCGTAGAACCAGTTCTTGACGTCCGATTTGGTCGGACTGCCCAGTTTCGACCCGGTGATCTCCACCGGGTCGCCGATCATCGCCGTGTCGAAGTACTTCTTCGCGTCCGAGTCGAGCAGGTTCACGCAACCGTGCGAGGTGTTGGCCTTGCCGATGTTCGCCGCGTTGTCCTGGTTCTCGTGGATGTACTCGCCGTTGTTCGAGATCCGGCAGGCCCACTTCTTGTTGACGTTGGTGTAGCCGTAGCGCGCGTTGTCGAACCGCGCCGTCGGCTCCTTCGTCATCACGATGAACGTGCCGTTGGGGGTGTTGCGCTGGACGTCGGAGTCGAGCCCGTTCGAACACGGGTAGCTCGCCGATTCGGACCCGCCCCGGTAGACCTTCATCACGTGGTCCGGGGTGTTGATCTTGACGACCTGGTTGCGGCCGATCTTGAAGTCGGTGGTCACGTCGGCCTTGCCGTACGCGCCGCCGCCGAGCGCGACGCCGTAGAGCTTCGCCTCGACGCTGACCTTGGTGTTGGCGGGCCAGTACTCCTTGGGCCGCCAGTCGACCTGCGTGTCCGAAAGCCAGCCCCAGGAGCCCTCGACGTCCTTGTCGGTCTTCACCTTGAGCGCCTTTTCGGCGGCCGCCTTGTCCTTGACCGGGGACGCGAACTTCACGCTGATCGGCATCGCGACGCCGACTTCGGCGTCGTCGGTCGGGTTCAGCGTGGCGCGAACCTCCTTGGCCGGCTTGACCGTGGTGAAGGAGCCCTTGAACTCGGCGGGCTTGTTGTCGCTGCCGGTGGCCTTCGCGGCGTACGTGTACGTCTTGCCGTAGCCGAGGACTTCGGAGCTGGTCCAGGTGAGCCCGTCGGGGGAAAGTTCGCCCTTGACGTCCTTGCCGCCGTCCGCGCTGACCTTGACCTCGGTGAGCTTCCCGTCGGCGACCTTGACCACGACCGGGGTCACCACGGAGGCGTCCTTGGCGTCGGCGGCGGGTTCGGCGGTGATCTTCGCGACCGGGGCGGCGTTCTGTTCTTCGCCACCACTGCCTTCCGGCTTGGCGTTGCCGCCTTCTTCGCTGGAGCAGGCCGCTGCCAGCATGGCCGCCCCCGCGGCGAGCGCGGCCTTGAACACCGTGCGCCGTTCGATCACCGTGTACCTCCCATGAAGATCCCCGTCTCCCCCGCGAGCCTCTACCCGCTCAGCGCTGGGAACCTCTCCGACGTTACCCGCGGCGACGGAACTCACCCGCGCCCCTCACGGAGATAGACGCACGTGACCGGCGCGGGGTTGTTCACCCACCCGCAATTCGTCATCTGCTTGCGATCTTTGCGCGTGCAAGTGACCGCAATTAGGTGACGAATTGCGGGGGGTCAGAGCGAGCAGTTGATGAGCAGGGGTTCGGGGTGGAGCGAAACACCGAAGCGAGCCTCGACGCCGTCGCGCACTTCGCGCGCCAGAGCGAGGAGGTCCGCGGTCGAGGCCTTGCCGCGGTTCGTGAGCGCGAGCGTGTGCTTCGTCGACAGCGAAACCCGGCCGCCGGGCCCCTCGTGGCCCTTCCCGAATCCGGCCCGCTCGATCAGCCACGCGGCGGACAGCTTCGTGCCGCCGGGCGCCGGGTACTGCGGCACGCGCACGTCCTCACCGACTACGTCCACGATCCCCGCCAGCACCTTCGCCAGCCGTGCCTCCCCGATGATCGGGTTGGTGAAGAACGAGCCCGCGCTCCACGTGTCGTGGTCGTCGGCGTCCAGGACCATGCCCTTGCCGCGACGCAGGCCGAGGACCGCTTCGCGCGCTTCGGCCGTCGGGACCCGGTCACCGATCTCGACGCCGAGCGTGCGGGCGAGTTCGGCGTAGCGGATGGGGGCCGAGAGGCCGTCTTCACTGACCTTGAAGCGCACTGTGAGTACTACGCCTGCGTCCGTCCCCTTCAGGATCGACGTGCGGTAACCGAAGCCGAGTTCCTCGGCGGTCAGCGTGCGGATTTCGCGGGTGGCGCGGTCATAAAAGTCGACCGAGACCAGCGACTCGGCCACTTCGCAGCCGTACGCGCCGACGTTCTGGATCGGCGTCGCGCCGACCGAACCGGGGATGCCGGAGAGGCATTCGAGCCCGCCGACGCCCTCGGCGACCAGTCCCTCCACGAAACCGTCCCAGTTCTGGCCCGCCGCGACCTCGACGAGATCTCCGTCACGTGTCCAGCCAGCGTTGCCGACCTTCAGCACCGCGCCGTCGAAGCCGTCGTCGGCGACGACGAGGTTCGAACCGCCGCCGAGCAGCAGGACCGGCTCACCCGCTTCGTCGGCCTCGCGGACCGCCTCGACCAGGGCCTGCACGGTCTTCGCCTCGGCATAACGCCGCGCCGGACCGCCGAGCCGCAACGTGGTGTGGTCGGCGAGGGCGGCGTGCTGGGTGGGAGTTTCGGCAGTGCTCACGCCCGTGAACGGTACTGTCTGGCGCCATGGCCTCCCGTATCGAGCACCGCTCAACGTTCTCCGCCGACGTCGCGACCACGTTCGACGCGGTCGCCGGCGAGGCGGCGCTGCGGGCAAGGCTGGAGGAGATCGGCGGCGACGACGCGGAACTGCTGGAGTTCGTCCCGGCCGGCGACGGCGTGCGCTACAAGCTGCGTCAGGGCATCAGCTCGGACAAACTCCCCTCGGCTGTGCGGACGCTGCACCGGGGCGATCTGGTCGTCGAGCGCGAGCAGACCTGGAAGACCGCCGGAGCCGGCTACACGGGCACCGCGACGGCGTCGGTCTCGGGCGTGCCGGGCGAGATCACCGCGAAGACGTCGCTGACCGGCGAAGGTGAGCAGGCGACGCTGGTCAACAGCGGCGAGGTCAAGGTGCGGATCCCGTTCGTCGGCGGGAAGCTGGAAGGCGTGATCGCCGAACAGGTCACCAAACTGCTGGAACGCGAGGCCGAATTCGTCGCGAAGTGGCTGGCCGAGCGCTGAAGCCGGTCGGGGCACCGACACGAGGGACGACCAACCCGAACCGGCTCCGCCGCGTGGACCGGTGGCTCGCGAGCGACCCCGGCGTGACGCGGCTGCTTCGCCGCGCGGACGCACCGCTCGTCGTCGACCTCGGCTACGGCGCCTCACCGGTGACCACGGTCGAGATGGCGCGGTGGCTGCGCACGGTCCGGCGCGACGTCCGGGTGCTGGGCCTGGAGCTGGACACCGAACGGGTCGCCGTCGCGCAGTCCGCCGTCGACCGGCCGTGGCTGGACTTCCGGCGCGGCGGCTTCGAACTCGCCGGGACACGGCCGGTGCTGGTGCGCGCGTTCAACGTGCTGCGGCAGTACGACGAAGCCGAGGTCCCCGGTGCCTGGTCGCTGATGCTGGACGCGATGACGCCGGGCGGACTGCTCGTCGAAGGCACCTGCGACGAGATCGGACGGCTGAGCACCTGGGTCGCGGTCGGCTCCGGCGGGCCGCGCACGCTGACCCTTTCCGTCCACCTCGCCAGCCTGGAACGTCCGTCCACAGTGGCCGAACGACTGCCCAAAATCCTCATCCACCGCAACGTCCCCGGCGAACGCGTCCACGAACTACTGTCCACTCTGGACATTTGCTGGGCGACGGCGGCGCCGCACCAGAACTTCGGCGTCCGCGCCCGCTGGGCGCACGCCGTGCACCTGCTCACCGCCCGGGGCTGGCCGGTGCTGAACAGGCCGTCACGGTGGCGGCTGGGTGAACTCACCGTGCCGTGGTCGTCGGTGGCGCCGGACTAGGAATTCACCGGTCGAACCCCGCTCCGTCACCCCAAAGCGACCTGCGGTGATCACGATGGAACCGTGGAACTGCTGGAGTACGTCACCGAGCTGCTCGAGGGCACGCTGGGATCGCCCTGGCTGTGGGTGATCGTGTTCCTCGTGTCCGGGTTGGACGCGCTCCTGCCGTTCATGCCGAGCGAGACCACCGTCATCACCGTCGCCGTCCTGATCGGCACGGATTTCCCCCAGCTGGCGCTGCTCGCGCTGGTCGCCGCGCTCGGGGCCTGGCTGGGCGACTGTCTCGGCTACACCCTCGGCGCGGCCGCGGGTCCGCGAGCGCTCGCCCGCCTGCAGCGCGGTCCGGACGGGATCCGGCGCTACGAATGGGCGAAGATCCAGGTGCGGCGCAACGCCGTCCTGCTGATCCTCGCCGCCCGCTATCTGCCCGGCGGCCGTGTCGCGAGCGGGCTCGCCAACGGCAGCCTCGGGTATCCGCCGGGCAAGTTCGTCCCGCTCGACGCCCTCGGCGCGAGCATCTGGGCGGTGTACAGCGTCCTCATCGGTCTCGTCGGCGGAGCGGCCTTCTCGGACGAGCCGGAGAAGGGCCTTCTGTTGTCCTTCGCGCTCGGCCTGCTGCTCGTCGCGGCGGTCGAGATCGGGCGGCGGGTCCGCGTGCGCATCCTGACCCGGCGCCGCGCGGCGGCCGGGACCAGCGACAATGGAGTCTGTGTCGAACCCTGAACGTCGCTATGTGATCTCCTTCGGCTGCCCCGACCGCACGGGCATCATCGCCCGGATCTCGGGTTTCCTCGCCGAACACGGCGGTTGGATCGTCGAAGCGGCGTACCACACGGACCCGGACACCGGCTGGTTCTTCACCCGCCAGGTCGTCCGCGCCGACTCGCTCCCGTTCGACGCCACCGAACTCCGCACCCGCTTCGCCGAGGTCGCGACGTCGCTTTCGGCCGAGTCCAGCTGGCAGGTCAGCGACACCGGCGAGCGCCGCCGCGTGGTGATCCTCGTCTCCAAGGCCGGGCACTGCCTCTACGACCTCCTCGGCCGGGTCGCTTCCGGGGAACTGGACGTCGACGTCGCCGCCGTCATCGGCAACCACGCGTCGCTGGGCGACATCACCCGCGCCCACGGCATCCCGTTCCACCACGTCCCGTTCCCCGCCGGTGACGCTTCCGCCAAGGCGTCCGCCTTCGCCGAGGTGCGGAAACTGGTCGACGAACACGACCCGCACGCCGTCGTCCTCGCCCGGTTCATGCAGGTCCTGCCCGCGGAACTGTGCGAGGCGTGGGCCGGGCGGGCGCTCAACATCCACCACAGCTTCCTGCCGTCGTTCGTCGGCGCACGGCCGTATCACCAGGCCCACGCGCGCGGCGTGAAGCTCATCGGCGCGACCTGCCACTACGTCACCGCCGACCTCGACGCGGGCCCGATCGTCGACCAGGACGTCATCCGCGTCGACCACGGCGACTCGGTCGAGGACATGGTCCGCAAGGGCCGCGACATCGAGAAGGTGACGCTGGCGCGCGGGCTGCGGTGGCACCTCGAGGGCCGCGTGCTGGTGCACGGGAACCGGACTGTCGTCTTCTGATGGTTCACTGGTTCCATGGGGACCTCTGAGATCAAAGTGATCGAGACGCGCGAAGCGCTCCGTGAACACCTCGGCCACCCGGCCGAGCGCACCAAGGGGAAGATCATCCCCTTCCTCGACCAGCACGCGCGCACGCTGATCGAACACTCGCCGTTCTACCTGCTGGCGACGGCGTCGGCCGACGGGACCTGTGACGTCTCCCCGCGCGGCGACCCGGCCGGTTCCGTGAAGGTGCTCGACGACAAGACACTCGTGCTGGCGGACCGGCCCGGCAACAAGCTGCTCGACAGCCAGACCAACATCCTCGAGAACCCGCACGCCGGGCTGCTGTTCCTGATCCCGGGGATGAACGAGACGCTGCGGATCAACGGCCGCGCGAAACTGGTCGCGGACGCGCCGTTCTTCGACGACCTCGTGGTCAAGGGGAAACGGCCGGCGCTGGCGATCCTGGTCGAGGTCGAAGAGCTGTACATGCACTGCGCCAAGGCTTTCCTGCGGTCCTCGCTGTGGAAGCCGGAAACCTGGCCGGAGCGGGCCGGCCTGCCGACCGCCGGCCAGATCTTCCGGGACCAGATGAAGCTGGACATGACGGCGGAAGCGCTGGACGCCGCGCTGACCGAAGGCGCCCTCACGACGCAGTACTGAGCCTCCGCGCGTGCAATGAAGGGGCCTTTTTCATCCTGGTGACGGGGTGGGTGTGTTGGTGCTGTGAACGTGGCGAAGCTCCTGGTAGATGGATCGTCGACCAAGATCAATCCAGGAG